>JANQMD010000060.1 GCA_028280265.1 Flavobacteriaceae bacterium | reverse complement strand
CCAATCCCCAATCCCCAATCCCCAATCCCCAATCCCCAATCCCCAATCCCCAATCCCCAATCCCCAATCCCCAATCAACGTTGTAAACATCATTTTTTAGCATATAAACTGAATAGTTTGTTAATTTTATCTTACTTTGTATAGAAAGGCTCTATTTTTGCGTTTGTTTTCTTAAGACGAATTATAAACTTTACATCACCTATCAAAAAAGCTAGAAAAATAGCATTTAAATGTATCAAGTATCTCATACTTGTACTGCTACTTCTTGTGATTGTTTTTTCTATTCCCGCTGTACAAACTAGTTTGGCAAAAAGAGTTACCAAAAGTCTCAATGAAGGTTTTGGTACCAACTTGATTGTGAAAAAAGTTGACCTGTCTTTATTAGGAACTGTTGCTCTTAAAGGAATAGAAATACGAGATCACCACCAAGACACACTCATATTTGTAGATCGATTAAGAACATCGTTGATCAATGCAAAAAAGGTATTAGACAATAAGATAGATTTAGGAAGTGTGTCCATGAAAGGAATTCACATGCATCTAAAAACGTACAAAGGAGAAGAAGATGATAATTTAACGGTTTTTGTGGATAAATTTGAAGACGATCAACCTAAAGACTCTACTGCTGGTCCTTTTCTGATGAAAAGTTCTAATATGTATCTAGAGGACTTGAATTTTAGACAAGAAGATGATAATGATTCTATTCCATTGGCTTTTGCTGCTTACCACGGAGGAGGAAGTTTGCAAGACTTTAAAATAGAGGGGCCCAATGTTTCTGTCAAAATAAGAGGACTGTTTTTTACGGATAATAACAATTTAGAAATTGCTAATTTGACTACTGACTTTTCTTATTCCAGGGAAGACATGCAGTTTAAAAACACGACTATACAGACTGCAAATTCATACATAAAAGCACAGATTCGATTCGATTATCGTAGAGAGGATTTAGGAACTTTTAATGAATTGGTAGAAATTGACGCTGAAATAAGCGATAGTTATTTATCCGTAGTTGATCTGAAAAAAATGTATTCTGAATTAAACGGAGATGATGTTTTACGATTTAATACAAAACTGCATGGATCTCTAAACAATTTCAGTGCTACAAATATGAAATTAAATTCAGATAAGGGTTTAAGGATTTATGGAGATTTGAATTTCATCAATGCTGTCAACCAAGAAGAATTTTTCTTCATTGGAGATTTGGAAAATGTTACCGCAAACTACGAAAAATTAAAGGCCATACTTCCGAACCTTTTAGGAAAAACATTGCCTACAGAGTTTAGGAGATTAGGAATGTTTTCACTGTCTGGGTTTACAAAGATTACCCCATCATCTATAGAAGCAGATGTTAATATTCACTCAGATATTGGTGAGGTATATTCAGATTTAGAAATATCTGATTTTGATGATATTGACAAAGCTACGTATGAAGGGGAGATTGAATTTACAAAATTTGATATGGGTAAATTCTTTAATGATCCATTATTAGGAGAATTTACTTTTAAGGGTAATGTAAATGGTAGAGGGTTTCGAATAGACAATATAAATACAAAGCTGTTAGGAAAAGGTGCTGAATTAGAATTCAATGATTATTTGTATCAAGGAATTGATATCGACGGAAAATACGAGAACAACTTATTTGAAGGAAAATTAGCATTGGATGATGTAAACTTTAAAATGAAGTTTGACGGATTGGCTGATTTATCAGAAGAAGAGAATCAATTCGATTTCAAGGCAGACATTAGTTATGCAGATCTAAAAGAAACAAACCTGTATACAAAAGATAGTATTTCTGAATTTCAAGGAGAGATAAATCTCGATATGAAAGGAAATACATTGAACGATATTATCGGAGTTGCTAATTTTAAGAATATAAATTATAAGAACGAAAGGAACAATTATCCCTTTAAACAATTTTTGGTATTTTCAGCTATTAAAGAAGGAGTTAAGAAAATCCGAATTGATTCTGAAGATATTGTAAAAGGCGAAATAGAAGGAGATTTTAAATTCGAAGAGCTAATTCCAATAGCTCAAAATGCCTTGGGTAGCATCTATTCAAATTATACGCCAAACAAGGTCGAGCCTCATCAATTTATAAAATTTGATTTTTCTGTTTATAATCAGATCGTTGATGTGTTCTTTCCCGACATCTCGATAGCGCCTAACACAAAAATAAATGGAAATATTGCAGCAGATGATAATCAGCTCAAATTGAAACTGTCGTCCCCTAGAATTGTCGCTTATGACAATATTATCGATTCTCTAGTTTTAGATACCAATAACAAGAGGAAATACAAGTTTTATGACACCTCTCTAAAAGCAAAAAGTATAGAGACTCCCTACTATAAAATCTCCAAACTGTTGCTTTTCAATAAAACAATCAACGACACTTTATACTTTAAATCTGCTTTTCTAGGTGGTGATAAACTGGAGGAGGATTTCAATTTAGATTTTTACTACACAATTAACAAAGAGAAAAAGTCAGTAGTAGGAATTCAAAAGTCTGATTTTAATTTTAAAGGAAAACATTGGGATGTTAACCCATTAAATAATAAGGATAATAAAATTGTTTTTGATCTGGACAAAGAAGAATATGTACTGTCTCCATTTTTATTGAAAGCCACAGATCAGGAAATTAATTTTCAGGGTGTTTTGAGAGATTCTACCTACAAAGATTTACAAGCAAAATTTACCAATGTAGCACTCGAAAGTTTTCTTCCTAAAGTCGATAGCTTGGCTTTAAAAGGAAGACTTACTGGAACCATAGATTTTAGTCAAAAAGACAGTTTGTACAGTCCTGAAGGATCTTTAACTGTCAGAGATTTTTACATTAACAACTTCAAACAAGGTGATTTGGCATTAAATGTTGAGGGAGAAAATTCTTATGAAAAATACAAAGTAGCCATGTCGCTCAATCGGCAAAATGTAAAGAGTATTGATGCTACTGGGAATATCGATTTTTCGAATGCTAGGCCACAAATAGATTTGGAAGTCTTTCTAAGAGATTTTCAGCTAAATGCCTTTAGTCCATTGGGGGAAGATGTATTGTCAAAATTACGAGGATCAGCGTCTGGAGATTTTACGCTAAAAGGATTTTTAAGGAATCCAGACATGTCGGGTAGTTTGACACTCAACAAAGCAGGAATGTTATTTCCTTATTTGAATGTAGATTATGATTTTGATGATGATACAGTAGTGGGGCTAGAAGGACAATCTTTTGTTTTTAACAATGTGTCTATGCAAGATACCAAGCACAAAACTAGAGGTACTCTTAGAGGCAGTATCACTCATCAAGACTTTGATCAATGGTATTTAAACTTAAACATAGCTTCAGGTAATTTATTGGTTTTAGATACTGAGAACTCAGAAGAAGCGCAATATTATGGAACAGGCTTTATTGAAGGACAGGCAGATATTTATGGATTAACACAGCAGTTATACATTGATGTGAATGCCAAAACCAAACCCAATACCACCTTTGTCATTCCATTAAAAGACATTGCAACAGTTGAGAATTATCACTTGATCCATTTTAAATCTGAAAAAACAGCAGAAGATTTTCAGGAAGAATTGGCAATTGAATCTATTGAAGGAGTTTCTTTAGATATCAATCTGGAGGTGACTAAAGATGCGATTGCTCAGGTTGTGATTGATGAAGAGAATGGAAGTGAGTTAAATGGAAGTGGAACAGGAAATTTGCGTATAGAGATTGATACGAGAGGAAAATTTAATATGAATGGTGATTTTACCATTGACAATGGAGTCTATAATTTTAAATATGGAGGAGTTATAAATAAACCGTTTAATATATTAAAAGGAGGAACAATTTCTTGGAATGGAAACCCGTATGAAGCCAATTTGAATGTAACCGCAGTTTACACCACACAAGCCAATCCAACTGTATTGTTAGAAAATTTTAATGCCAATAGGCAAGTGGATGTAGAACTAATTACAAAGATCACGGGAAGTTTGTTTAATTCTCAACAAGAGTTTGATATCAATATTCCAAACACAGAATCTACGATTAACTCTGAGCTAGACTTTGTTTTAAATGACAATGATATCAATGCAAAAATTCGTCAGTTTGTTTCCTTATTGGCTTTCGGGACCTTTGCAAACCCAAACAACAACAATTTCAACAGTAGCGGTTTAATTACAGGAACCACGACGAGTGTTTTAGGGTCTTTACTGTCAGATATTATCAGTAATCCAAACTTTCAATTTGGATTTAATTATAGCGCAGATGAAAATCAAAATCCGCAAAATAATTTGAATCAAGGAGACCAATTTAATGTATCATTACGAACCAGAGTAAGTGATCGAGTAATCATAAATGGAAAGGTTGGGGTACCAGTTGGAACTCAAACACAGTCGAGTGTGGTAGGAGAGGTGAAAGTAGAAGTGTTGTTAAACGATACAGGAAACTTTAGAGGCGTTATCTTTAATCGTCAAAATGAAATTCAATACTCAGCACAAGAAGAGGGGTATACACAAGGAATAGGGCTCTCGTATCAAGTAAACTTCAATACCCTTTCTGAATTGCTGCAAAAAGTGGGACTGAAAAAGAAAAAAGAGCAAAAGAAAAAGCTAATCAAAAAAGATTCTACGCTAACTCCCCACAAGCAATTGATAAATCTTAAGAAGAAGAATTAAAAACTAATTTGTTATTAGCTTGTTGTTCTACACCTATTCAATAGGCTATAAATTTCCCCATTTTTGGGGATTGACAAGAAACCTTTCTTCCACTAAGTTTGTGGTATCAATCAATTGCTATTTCTTCGCTTTTTTAAGCTCTCCAAAAATTGCAGCTTTTGATGTTTGCAAAATTGTAACAGTAAATTTTAATTATATGAAACAGAAATTGAAAAAACAGCAATCCACTATTCTTGGTAAGCTTTTTGTGTTACTGTCCTTAACTTTATACAATTGTCAAAAGGATGATCATTTTAAAGTTTTAGAAAGTGATGCAATTCGCTACAGAACCATTGAAAGGCAACAAGCAAAATTACTTTTTGATACTTTTAAAGACAAGAAGAAAAAGGAAACCAAACAAAATCGTATGAACGATTTAAAAATTGACCCTCAATGGAACACTTTTGATCAGAAGGAACTCGATTTTACTGATGCACTTCTGAGTCATGTAGCTGTTACTATGAATGTAAAAACAAACATGGAAACAAAACTTATTTTTATTGCTGTGGACGATCAATTGGTTCATGCCCTACAGTCAAAAGAAATTACAGAAACCTATGCAAGTGGAAAACTCAAAAAGGGTAGTGTATATTACCACTTTTTAGACGGACAGTATATTGATGGTTATAAAATTGAAGAAGGAATAGCTACAAAAAGGTATGTTGTAAAAGAACGGGTACAGCAAGCGAGTATGATATCTTTGTTTTCATTTTTTCAGGATTGTGATGAAGGATTGAACCCGAATTCAACATTCTGTAGTAATACTTTAGACGAAGTTGTTATATCTTCTAACGGATCTTCAGGAAGCCCTGTAGATCCTGGGTTGCACGATTTTTTATTCAATAGTGCTAAAGCTAACTTGTTTAGCTCTGGTAGCAGTGGGGGAAGAGGAGGAGGCTCTGGAGGTGCTCCTATAGGTGATGCAAAATGCAAAGGAATTAAAGTAAAAGATTCGACAGGGAAATGTGTTTGCCCAGCTGGTTATGCAGAAGATGCCAGCGGAAAGTGTGTCAAAAAACCTTGTGTAGGAGATCCAGTAAAAAACCCAGAAATTGCGCCACAAACCAATTCGGGAATTAAGGGAGGAATGCATGATACTTGTGCAAGGAGAAATAAAAAATATACTTGTAAAGGAATTAGAGGTAGAAAATGGCATAATGGAGTAGATTTAAAGAATCCACAAGGAGCACCTATTTATGCGATTTATGATGGGATAGCAACTATTCATACTCAGCGAGATCCTAAAACAGGTAAGTTGAATGGAGCTGGATATTATTCTGCAATTGTATCAACTGTCAATGGAAAAAGAGTAAGAATGGTGTATTTTCACTTACAGCAAAACAAAAGAGTCACAGGAAGCGTAAAAGCCGGTGACATCATAGGTTATCAAGGAGATTCAGGAAATCTAAAGAATGGAATTAAACAAGGTTATGCAATTTCACATTTACATATTAAAACTCAGGTAAATGGGGCTAATGATGACCCATTAAATCATATCAAAACACAAATAAATACGATCACAGGTCAAATAACAAACCCTTGTAAATAATTATAAATAGTAAAAATCATGAAAAAACTAATCTTAACACTAATAGTTTTACTTACAACAATGTCTTGTAAAGCACAGTTAAATAACTTAAATGATACAGAACTTTTTGAAGGAATAAAATTTAACAATATTACACTAGGAGCTATCATGGAGTCTTCAGGAAATTTGAATACAATGAAAACCTATTTTGGTAATGACATCCAAGAACAGCCAAATAACTCTGCTCCATTTTTAGCTAAAAACTTATCGAATAATAATTTTTCATTTGGATTTGAAGATGAAACTGACACTGGAAATAACTATGATTTAACATCGATATATGTATTGAATTCTTCAGTAGTAGTTAATGTAAAAGGTTTGTCCATTAGAATTGGAGACCACAAAAGTAAGTTTGGAAGTTTTCTTTTTAATACAACGGATTCTAGTTATAATTTTACTGATGCAGATACTGGAAGTGTGGGTTTATCCTTTAAAATAGATCCTGTAACCAATAAGGTAAGTGAAATTTCATTTATAGCATTTTAATTTTTGTATAACCAAAAATAAAAAAAAGCTATGAAAAAAATAATTTTAACACTAGCAGTTTTACTCACAACAATTTCATGTAAGGCTCAACTGAATGAGTTAACAAGCACCGAATTCTACGATATAAAGGTTAATAATATTTCTCTTAGGCAAATAGAAAATGCAAATGCTGATTTAACATTGATGAATAATCTTTTTAATGAAAATTTTAGTTATAAATCATTTAATCTGCCACAATTAGGCAGAGAATTCTGGAATAGTAATTTCCTTATTCGGCTTGAAGATGAGACCAATCAAAACTCCTCATACTCTTTGTCATACATAGAAGCAAAAACTTCTTTAGCTTTATTTTCTGTAAGAGGAACTGTTTACAAAATAGGTGATGATATTAGTGTATTTGGAAATTTAAAAATTAATATTCAAAATGGTGATAACAGTATTGTCTTTGTTGATAAAAATACTGGTAGTGTAGCTCTTTCATTTGAAATCGATAGATCTACAAATAAAGTCACCAAAATAGAATTTAATGCGTATTAAACTAGTTTATATTGTTTTAACTTTAGTAGTTTTGAAGACTTACCCTTTTTGTAAGCTTCCCCAAAAACTGGACTGTTTAAAAATACTAAGAGTAATAAAACGTATAGTTTTGTAGGTAAAATTCCCTGTTTGATTTCTCAAAATTAACTGCCTGCCTCTTTAGAGGTAGGTATTTTAGCTATGACATATAAAGGTTTATCAAATCCTCTTCCAAATTCTTGTCAATACAATCAGCGATAAAATAGCAATTCCCGATAAAGCAAGTGCTATTGTTGTTTCTCCATAAATCCAGTTTCCTGTGGCAAAAAGCACGCTATAGACTCCAATGACTCCAAACAAGAAAGCAAGAACCTTACTGCCCATATTTTTGAATTTACTCTCACCTTCAAAAATAAGCTTGTTAAAAGAGTTCAGAGTGTCTTCATCACTGGGTTTTGTTAGTAGAGTCACAACCAACCAACCTATCGTAGTAATTGCCACTCCAATCACCAATTGCCAATGACCCGCTATTTCAAACCAAGGAGTTTCTAGTTTGGAATTCACAAAGAATAAAATTGCAATCAAGAATGAGATGGCCATCGCAGCAATTTCACTCATAGGATTGATCCGATGCCAAAACCATCTTAAGATAAATAGCAAACCAGTACCTGCACCAATTTGCAATAGCAAATCAAAAACATCTTTTGCTGATTGTAAATAAAAAGAGAACAAAGCTGCACATAACATCAATAAAACTACAGTGATTTTTCCGATAATTACTTTCTGTTTTTCTGAGGCATCTGGATTGATAAATCGACTGTAAAAATCATTCACCACATAGGAGCTTCCCCAGTTGAGTTGTGTAGAGATGGTGCTCATGAATGCAGCAATCAAAGAGGTTAGCACAATTCCTATCAGTCCAGCTGGCAAATAAGTCATCATAGCTGCATAGGCAACATCATGTCCTTTCATCTCTTCAGTTAAACTAGGAAAAGCAGTATTTAAATCGGTTAAATTCGGAAAGATTACGAGCGAAGCCAAACCTACTAAAATCCATGGCCAAGGTCTTAAGGCATAGTGTGCAAAATTAAAAAAGAGCGTTGCCCAAGTAGCATTTTTCTCATCTTTGGCAGCCAACATACGCTGCGCAATGTATCCACCTCCTCCAGGTTCCGCACCGGGATACCAAGTACTCCACCATTGGACCGCTAATGGAATGATGAATAAAGTAATCAATGCTTCAGTATTTGAAAAGTCAGGTAATAAAGAGAGTTGAGAAATCACATTCTCATGAGTTAATAAGTTTGTTAATCCACCAATTTCGGGAAGATCTAAAATATAGATAGTTGCCCAAATAGAACCGATCATCGCGATTAAAAACTGAACAAAATCAGTAATTAAAACGCCTTTTAATCCCCCCAAGGAAGAATAAATGACAACAATAATAGATGAGTAAATGAGTGTTTCTTCTTGAGAAATTCCCAACAGGATATTCGCAATTTTTGCCCCTGCCAAACAAACACCTGCCATTGTTATGATGTTAAAAATCACACCCAAATAGATTGCTCGAAAGCCTCTTAAAAAGCTGGCAGATTTTCCGGAATATCTCAATTCATAGAACTCTAGATCCGTTGTAATACCAGATTTACGCCATAACTTAGCATAAAATATAACTGTTAGCATTCCAGTAAGAAGCAATGCCCACCAAACCCAATTTCCTGAAACTCCATGAACCCTAACCAATTCTGTTACTAGGCCTGGAGTATCGGCTGCAAAAGTTGTAGCTACCATAGAGACTCCTAACAGCCACCAAGGCATATTCTGACCAGATAAAAAATATTGTTTGGTATCTCTTCCTGAAGTTTTTGAAACCCAAATACCAATGAAAAGTGAGAGCAGGAAAAAGCCAATAATAATTCCGTAGTCTAGAGTGGTTAATGCCATAAAAATGAGTTTAGACTTCTAAAATAGACAATCATTTTGAAATCACGATATTTGATAAAAAAGAGAACCCTGTAAAATCTGAAAAATAGGATTTTAACTAGAGCAAAAACCGAAATCGATTTCGTTTTTTTTTCTCAGCAAATGGGTTTTATTGAGTAATTTTACATTCGAAATTTTATGGAAAAAATTAAAAAAATAGCAGTAATGACATCGGGTGGAGATTCACCTGGGATGAATGCTGCAATTCGTTCTGTAGTAAGAGCTTGTGCTTATTACAGTGTTGAATGTTTAGGTGTGTATCGAGGGTATCAAGGAATGATTGACAATGATTTTATTCCCTTAAATGCAAGAAGTGTCAAAGGAATTATCAACAAAGGAGGTACCTTTTTGAAATCTGCTAGATCAATGGAGTTTATGACTCCTGAAGGACGTAAGAAAGCATACGGTAACCTAGTTGAAAATAACATAGATGCACTCGTCTTAATTGGCGGTGATGGTACCTTTACTGGAGGCGTTGTTTTTAATAAAGAATACAATTTTCCTTTGATTGGAATTCCTGGTACTATCGACAATGATATTTTTGGAACCTCTCATACATTAGGCTATGATACAGCTTTAAATACAACTGTTGAAGCGATTGATAAAATTCGCGATACAGCTTCATCTCACAATCGATTATTTTTTATTGAAGTAATGGGAAGAGATGCAGGATTCATTGCGTTAAATGCAGGTGTAGGCGCAGGGGCCGAAGAAATTTTAATTCCAGAAGAAGATTTAGGGCTAGAGAGATTGTTAGAATCGCTCGAAAGAAGTAGAAGAACGGGAAAATCATCCAGTATTGTCGTGGTTGCCGAAGGAGATAAAACGGGTAAAAACGTATTCGAATTGGCTGAGTATGTAGAAGAAAATTTACCTGAATATGATGTTCGAGTTTCTGTATTGGGTCACATGCAACGTGGAGGAAGTCCTTCTTGTTTCGATAGAGTGCTTGCATCCAGACTGGGTGTAAAAGCAGTAGAATTATTGTTAGATAATAAAACAAACCTCATGGTAGGCCTCATAAATAACAAAGTTGTTTCTACAGACTTAGAAGAAGCGATCAAAGGTAGTCATGAGATTAATAAAGAACTCTTACGAGTTTCAGACATCATGTCAACATAAAAATTAAAAGAAACAAAACAGACGTAATGATAAAAGTAGGTATTAATGGATTTGGAAGAATCGGACGATTGGCTTTCAGATCAGCTGTAAAGAGAGAGAATGTACAAGTAGTTGCTATCAACGATTTACTAGATGTAGATTATTTAGCGTATATGCTAAAATACGATTCAGTACACGGTGAGTTTGATGGTGAGGTAGAAGTAAAAGATGGAAAGCTAGTAGTAAATGGAAATGCCATCAGAATTACAGCCGAAAGAGATCCAGCAAACTTAAAATGGGATGAGGTAGAAGCAGAATATGTGATTGAATCTACAGGATTCTTTTTAACCGAAGAGACTGCAGGGAAGCATTTACAAGCGGGTGCTAAGAAAGTAGTAATGTCTGCTCCGTCCAAAGACCATACTCCAATGTTTGTAATGGGGGTAAATAATACTGAACTTACTGCAGATCAGAAGATTTTCTCGAACGCATCTTGTACGACCAATTGTTTAGCACCTATCTCTAAGGTATTGAATGATAGTTTTGGAATCGTAGAGGGATTAATGACAACTGTACACGCGACTACTGCTACACAAAAAACAGTAGATGGACCTTCGGTAAAAGATTGGAGAGGTGGAAGAGCTGCATTGCATAATATTATTCCATCATCTACAGGAGCTGCAAAAGCAGTTGGAAAAGTAATTCCTGAATTGGATGGTAAATTAACTGGAATGGCTTTTCGTGTACCAACCATGGATGTATCTGTAGTAGATTTGACAGTGAAACTAGAAAAACCTGCTACTTATGAGGAGATTTGTGAAGCCATGAAAACAGCTTCAGAAAACGGAATGAAAGGTGTTTTAGGATACACTGAAGAATTGTTAGTATCTCAAGATTTTGTAGGCGATACGAGAACATCAATTTTTGATGCCAAAGCAGGGATTGCCCTAAATGACAATTTTGTGAAAGTCGTTTCTTGGTACGACAACGAAATGGGATATTCAACTAAGATTGTTGATCTAATAGAATATGCTGCTTCTCTATAAAGAGAAACAAATGTTATTTTAAAAATAATCACACCTCAAGATGAATGCTTATCTCTCTTGAGGTTTTTTTGTTTCATACTTTTTCTAATCATGAGAAAGAGAAATGTTCAACTACCTTATACAGAGAAATGTTCCTTTAAAAATAAAGGAATGTTTACTTTTAATATCGAGTATTTTAATAGTTTTAAATTTTAAAAAATAAATATGCAATTAATCGCATTCATAGGTTTTACCGTTTTGGTAGCATTTATATCTTACTATAAAACAAGAGATACAAAGGAATCTACCTCTGATGGGTATTTTTTAGGAGGAAGAAGTTTAACTGCGGGTGTGATAGCAGGTTCCTTATTACTAACCAATTTATCGACAGAACAAATCGTTGGATTGAATGGCTCTGCTTACGAAAGCGGGTTATCAGTTATGGTATGGGAAACACTAGCAGCCATAGCTATGATTGTAACAGCTGTGTTTTTATTGCCAAGATATTTAAAAGGAGGTCTCACAACGGTTCCTGGATTTTTAGCAAAGAGATTTGATACATCAACGAAGACTCTTACGTCAATTTTATTTTTATCGGGTTATGTTGTTGTCCTATTACCAGTCATTTTATACTCAGGATCACTAGCCATTAGTGGGATGTTCAATCTTCCTGAAATACTAGGAGTAACCCACACGCAATCGATTTGGATTTGTGTATGGGGAATTGGAATTATTGGAGCTATATATGCCATTTTTGGAGGGTTGAAGGCGGTTGCTATTTCAGATACGATCAATGCGATTGGATTGCTTGTAGGTGGAATTTTAATTCCCATTTTCGGTTTGATAATGATAGGAGATGGAAGTCTATTTGATGGTCTTTCGATACTCACTTCTGAGCATCCAGAGAAATTTAAATCAATGGGGGAGCCTACGGATCCAGTGCCTTTTTATACCATCTTTACAGGGATGATGCTGGTACAACTCTTTTATTGGGGTACCAATCAGCAAATTATTCAGAGAGCTTTAGGGGCTAAGAACTTAAAAGAAGGGCAAAAAGGATTGTTATTAGCATCTTTTATAAAAATTTTAGGACCGATTATAGTTGTATTACCAGGACTGATTGCATTTCACATCTTTGGAGGTAATTTAGAAAGTGCTGATAGCGCATATCCGATGTTGGTCAATAAAGTTTTACCAGATGCTTGGGCAGGCTTTTTTGCGGCGGTATTATTTGGCGCAATTTTAAGCTCATTCAATAGTGTATTGAACAGTTCTGTAACACTTTTTGGGATTGATGTTTACAAACAGCACATCAATAAAGAAGCTGATGAGAAAACAGTCGTTAAATATGGGAAGATATTTGGTATTGCTCTGGCAATAGCTTCCATGTTTATAGCTCCTTTAATTGCAGACGCAGGCAGTTTGTTTAATTATTTACAAGAGATCAATGGTATTTATAGCATTCCTATTTTAACCATTATTGTTGTTGGGTATACCACCAAAAGAGTTCCTGCCATTGCAGCAAAAATAGGATTATTTTCAGGTTGTCTACTTTACATTATCAGTCAATTTATATTGCAGCCATATTTTGTTGAAAGTGCTTTAGAGACAGCTAAAATTTCTGGAATTACCAATGAGTCTGAACTAGCACTCATAGAGGCAGAAGCATATCCTCACTTCTTAGATATCATGGCGATTTTATTTGTGTTGAATGTGATCATTATGTTGGTTATTGGGAAAATAAGACCAAGAGAGGAGGATTATGTTCAAGAATACACCAAAGAGGTAGATATCACTCCTTGGAAATATACCAAACAGATAGGCATAGCCATCTGTGCTATTGTTATTTGGGTGTACTATTATTTTGCTTAAAGGAAAAAATAATAGCATAAATAATTGATTGATTTTTCTTAGCTGAATCCTTTCAAATCTAACGGGAAGTACTATTTTTGCACATGCAACAACACAACGTACTTATTTTAGATTTTGGATCGCAATACACACAGTTAATTGCGAGACGCGTAAGAGAGTTGAATATCTATTGTGAAATTCATCCTTACAACAATCCACCAAAAAACACCAACGATTTCAAAGCAGTCATTCTTTCAGGGAGCCCTTTCTCTGTAAGGTCTGAAGAAGCTCCACATCCAGATTTATCAGAGATTAGAGGAAAGAAACCTTTGTTGGCTGTTTGCTATGGAGCTCAGTACCTAGCACATTTCTCTGGTGGAGAGGTTGCTCCTTCCAATACAAGAGAATATGGAAGAGCGAACTTATCTTTTATTAAAGAAGGAGAAAGCTTCTTTAACAAGATTTCTGTTGGAAGTCAGGTTTGGATGAGTCATTCAGACACTATCAAGCAATTGCCCGAAAATGCAGTGCATTTAGCAAGTACTTCAGATGTTGAGAATGCTGCTTATAGAATAGAAGGAGAAGATACTTATGCCATTCAGTTTCATCCCGAAGTATACCATTCTACAGATGGAAAGCAGTTATTGGAAAATTTCTTAGTTCATATTGCAGGAGTTGCACAAGACTGGACTTCAGATTCTTTTGTGGATAGCACAGTGAGCGAACTCAAAGATAAACTGGGAGACGACAAAGTCGTTTTAGGGCTTTCGGGGGGTGTAGATTCCACTGTTGCTGGAGTATTGCTTCACAAAGCGATTGGAAAAAATCTACACTGTATCTTCGTCAATAACGGATTATTACGTAAAAATGAATTTGAAAGTGTCTTAAATCAATACGAAGGCATGGGATTAAACGTTAAAGGTGTAGATGCATCGACACGTTTTTTGGATGCTTTGGAAGGAATCAGCGACCCTGAACAAAAGCGTAAGACCATTGGCCGTGTTTTTATTGAGGTTTTTGATGATGAAGCCCATAAGATTGAAAATGCAAAATGGCTAGCACAAGGTACCATTTATCCAGATGTAATAGAGTCTGTGTCAGTAAAAGGACCTTCAGCGACTATTAAAAGTCATCACAATGTAGGAGGGTTACCAGATTTTATGAAGTTGAAAGTTGTGGAGCCTTTACGAATGTTGTTCAAAGATGAAGTAAGAAGAGTAGGAGCATCTATGGGTATTGATCCTGAATTATTAGGGCGTCACCCTTTCCCTGGGCCAGGATTGGCAATTCGAATTTTAGGAGATATCACATCAGAAAAAGTTCGTATTTTGCAAGAAGTAGATGCGATTTTCATCAATGGATTGAAAGAAAATGGCTTGTACGATAAAGTTTGGCAAGCAGGAGCAATGTTGCTTCCAGTGAATTCAGTTGGGGTGATGGGAGATGAAAGAACATACGAAAAAGTAGTCGCATTGCGTGCTGTAGAAAGTACAGATGGGATGACAGCAGATTGGGTGAATTTACCGTATGAGTTTTTGCAGAAAACATCCAATCAAATTATCAATAAAGTGAAAGGAGTGAATAGAGTAGTATATGACATTAGCTCAAAACCTCCAGCAACGATTGAATGGGAATAAAATATTGATTTAAGAATTATGAATGTTGAGTGAAGATTTGCCGAGTTCATAGTTTAGATTCCAATATTCTAATTTGGAATTAAATCCTTTAATTTTTGAATCTTTTAATAGATAGAATATAAACAAGCCAACAAAATTTAAACGAGTGAGATTTAAATTATTAGCAATTCTTTGTTTGATGATCGTTGCCACATCATGTGGTCAACAAAGAAAGTATATCTCCTACACTATTAAAAAAGGAGAAACAATGAAGACCATAGCCAAGCGTTTAGATATGCGTACGAGAGATTTATTGCGCTTGAATCCTGATGTAGGTCGCAGACCTAGCCCCGATACTGTCATCATCATTCCAAATAAGGACTTTAAAGAAAATACCAACGAAGAGATCATCACGGAGAAGAAAGACAGTATTGTTATTGTTGAGAAAGAGATCGATATTGATGAACTAAAAAAGAATTTTGTCGTTCATAAAGTTGCAAAAGGAGATACTTTTTATAGCTTAACGAGAGCCTACAATGTCACAGAAGATGAGTTAAAGGAAATGAATCCAGAACTTTCTGAAGGTTTGCAACCGGATATGATTTTAAAAATAAAGCCTATTGAGGATGAAATTCTTATTTACCAAGATACTATCCAAGAGAGCGCTTCAGTAAGGTTGGCTATGCTGTTACCTTTTAGAGCTGTCGAGTACGATACCATAGAAGGAAAGGATATTTTTAAAACCAATCGATTGGCGAATATCACTACCGACCTATATCTAGGGGCTTCTCTTGCAATTGACTCTCTAAGAGAAAAAGGACTTAATATAGATTTATCTATTTATGATACTGGAAGGAAGAACACCAAAATAGATTCCATTCTACAGGCAGTTGAGTTTAATGATTACGATGCCATTATTGGTCCTTTGTATTCGGAAGAAGTCCCAAAAGTTGCCAATAGAACTGATATCCCAGTTGTGTTTCCTGTTTATTCTAGAAATCAACAAAACTTTCGCTCTTCTCGAGTGATAAAAACCTATGCAGATAAGGATGTACATCGAGAGGCTTTACTAGATCATATTTTAGAAAAATACTCGAATGAAAACATTCTCATTATAGGAGACAGCACACAAGCGTCGATACGACACAGTGATTTAATCAAAACGAAATTGTTACAGCACGATTCTATCCAGGAAGCGAAAATTATCCATCCGAATAAGGGATACATCGCAAAACATATTCTTATAAACTCTCTCAAAGCTGAGGTAGGTAATTGGGTTGTATTGGCAACAGAAAGAAATGTGATCGCTTCTGATGCGATTAATAGCCTCATAAGCTTACCTACTGAAGAACCAGAGGAAGAAGAGGAAGAGGATGAGAAGAAAAAAAAGAAGAAAGATGATGAGCCTGAGATGCAAATCTTACCTGAAGATACTGTGATTCGAATCTTTGCTTTTGATAAGTCTAATAAATTTGACAAGGTAGATAATAACAAACTGGCAAAGTTCGAATTTACATATACTTCAGATGTTTATGTAGATGAAAATTCTCCTCAAGCACTGCGATTCAATGAAAAGTATACCAATAAAAATGGAGCATTACCCTCGTATTATGCAACCAAAGGTTTTGATATTACGTATGACATTGGGATGAGATTGGCATCGGGTAAAGACCTGAAGTCAACCTTCAAAGAAGGAACTTCTTATCGTTTGGAAAGTAAGTTTGAGTACTCTAGAATGCTATTTAATACTTCTTATAACAAAGGAATCTTCCTAATGAAATACAATCCAGATCTCACAATTATCCGATTGAAATGATTCTTGGAATAGTATTTATCATCCTAATATCTCTATTCTCTTTTTACATAGTTATTAAAACCGATTTGGAAGAATCACAGCGGTACAAGACTTAAGTTATTTCGAAGAAATAAAAAACCGAATATACCTTTATTTTGGAATACTATTAATGTTAGTAGTGGGAATAATTTCGATATTAAACGAATAAAAAACTCTTGAAATATTTTTCAAGAGTTTTTTTAATGTCATTTCGACCGAAGGGAGAAATCTATCAGGATTTAGATTTTCTTCATTTGTTGTTTCATCATCTGCATTTGCTCTTTCAACATTCCGTGCTTATCAAGCTTCTTGGCTTCAGCCATTAAAGTGGTAGCTTCTCTCTTACGTCTTTTTGTCATTGCTATTCCAGCTAGTTGCAATTTCGCCATTGCCAAATCGTGATTCATAGACAACCCCAATCGTACAGCTTTACGTAAATATTTTTCAGCTTGTGTAATATTGGTTTGAGACAACATAATTCCATGTAAGTAGTTATAATAGCCTTCTTGCTTTCTTGTAAGTGCAGCACTCGGGTTTTTGATATATCCTAACCATTTTTGAGCACCTGCAAAATTTTGTCTTCTCAATTGTAAAAAAGACAATAAAATAAACTCATTTTTAAAATAGAGTAGAACAAACATCCCTACTAATAAAAGGATTGCGATTCCATTTCCAATATGTCCTTGCCAAAATTCATACACAGACCAAGCAAATGATAAAATGGCTAAAACTAACTTAATATTCTTATGAAACATTCTTTAAAATTTAAGGACCACAAAAGTACATTTTTCTTATCGCTTATAAAACTTTCTATGCTGAAACCATGCAAGAGTTCCTAAGATAGCAACAAAAGCAATACTGTAGTAGACAGAACTTGGAGTAATCACCTTGTCACCACTTGCATAAGAGTGCAGCCCAGACAGGTAAAAGTTGACTCCAAAGTAGGTCATCATAATCGAAGCATAGGCAATAACTGACCATAGATTGTAAGTGTATTTTGCTCTTAAACCAGGAATGAGGCGCATGTGTAAAATAAATGCATAGATCATAATGGAAATTAAAGCCCATGTTTCTTTTGGATCCCAACCCCAATAACGCCCCCAGCTTTCATTTGCCCACATTCCGCCTAGAAAGTTTCCAATGGTTAGCATTACCAAACCTACTGTGACCGACATTTCGTTAACAATGGTAATTTCTTGGATGGTGGCTTTCATCTTTTTCTGATTCTTACTATTTGTGAAAACCATCATGAATAAGGCTATAACTCCTAAGATCATACCTAAAGAAAGCGGTCCATAGCTTGCTACAATAATAGATACGTGTACCAATATCCACCAAGAATTCAACACAGGTTGCAAGTTAGCAATTTCCGGATCTAACCAGCTTCCCATAGCAATCATTAAAATAACACAGGTGACAAAGGTTGCTGCACCGATGGTTAAACTTGATTTTCTTCCTAAGTACAAACCAAAAAGCATGGTGGCCCAAGCAACGTAAATAATACTTTCATAAGCATTACTCCAAGGAGCATTTCCACTGATGTACCAACGAGCACCTAAACCTAAAGTATGCGCTGTAAAAAGTAAAATAATAACGGCTAGAGTTCCTTTTACAGCATATCTTACAAATTTGCTGTCACTATAAAATATTTTTAGGATAACAAATAAGATCATTAAAACACCAAACAAGCCATAATAGCGGAAAAGCTTTGTAAAGATGTTTATCTTATTGTACTGTATTTCTAAATTGATTTTTTGTTCACTAGGATACACATCTGCTCCAAATTTTTTCTGAAAACGTTTAATGCCTTCTAAAATCTGGTCAGCTTGTTTGTAGTCTTTGTTCTTTTTAGCATACTGTAATAACTGTAGATAAGCGGGTAAGGATTGTCTTACAAAAACAGAATCTGTTCCTTTAAAGTTGGCTCTCGAAGTTTCTGGTTGCGAAACCCATTTGTTGTTCTCATCACCTGGCATTGGATAAATACGAAAAATACCACCACCGATAGCGCTGTACAAGAGACCTACTCTTCTGTCTATCTTGATAAGGTCCTTTTCAAATTTGTTTTGTACATTTTTTTTCTGTGCTTCGGCTACAGCTTCACGAATTTTATACATTCCTGTTGGAGTGATAAAATCTGAAAGACGTGCATGCGTTGCATCTTTTTCTACTCCTATGAGTTCTCGAATTTGAGTATTTCCTTTTTCTAAATAGATAAAAGGAACTTCAAACCAGAGCCTTGGATTCTCAATGATTGATAGGAGAATCTGACTAGGCTCTAAGCCATTGAACTTTTCTTGCTGACTTACTTTTCTAGTTAGCTCTGAAGCGAATGTATGTGCAGGTTTCATCCTTCCACCAGCATCTTGAATGACTAGTTTGTTGAAAGATTCCGCATGAGAAATATCTACAACATTGGCTTGTATGATAGAATCTATTTGTTTTTGAGTTATACTATTTGTTGTATGATTATCATGCTCTTGAGCAAAAGAGTTGACTCCAATAAGAAGAAAGGCTGTTAAGCTAAGAACTGCTTTTTTCTTTTGCACTTTTTTAAGTGACTTTTTTAGGGAATCAAATCGTGTACCAGGAGCAAAGAAGATGGAAATCATTCCAAAATAGAGAAGGGAATATCCGATATAGGTAATCAAAGTTCCCCAAAAATCATGATTAACAGAAAGGTGTGTTTGCTCTACTTCTGCAGATAGATCATAACTGGCCTGAAAGAACTTATACCCTTTGTGGTCCAATATATGATTCATAAAAATTCGATAATCAAAAGCTTCTTCATTATCTGTCACTGTAATTTCACTGGCATACGAAGCAGCACTTTCTGAGCCTGGATATTTTTCTAGTTGAAAATCATTGAGTTTGATACTAAAAGGTGTTTGCAATATTTGTGAACCGTAGAGCATTCGGAAGTTCAAACCATTGATAGTAAGCTGCTTTGAATTTTGAGAGTTGTATTTTCCTCCAGCCAATTCTATTTGCTCAGATTGTCCATTTACGTTGATGTCTAATACGAGAACATCCAATTTTTTTTCATCTTTTTTAGAAGCACTAACCGTTTTAATACTTCCTTTTTTTACAGGGTCAGGAACCACAAAGGGCAATCCAGCTACATTGTATAGCGATCTGAGTTGTAATTGCTGTGTACTATCTTTTGTAACAGTTCCTTGGCGTTGATCTGCCATACGAAGCCAAGTCCCATCGGACTTTGATCTTACTTTAAGATTATCTCCTTCTCTAAAAATTTCAACGGAAGCATTGTTGTTTGGAGCTTCAAATCCAACTAAGACACCGTGTATGTTTTTTAATGTTCCTCTCTTTATATAATGCTCATGACGAGTTCCTCCACTAGATTCTACAAGAAACAAAAATTCATCTCCATTTGGATCTTCTATGAGTTTCTTTTCAGCCCATGGGATGTAATCTATTAATGTAATAGAAAAAGGAACTCCTTTAAAATCGTCTTTTATTTTCCAATCATTTCCTCCTTTGGCAGAGAACAAAGTTTTCTTGTGAAACTCTTTTTGAACTTCATTGTTATCTACAACAAGATTTACATAGGTAGTCTCAGAGAGAAATTGATTTGTAGTCTCTCCTTCATTGATTAGCATAAGCCCTTCGTAGCCAATATATCTTGTAATACCAGCTCCAATAATAATGAACAAAAAGGCTAGGTGGAAAACCAACACAGGCCATTTTTCCTTACTAATTAGTCGATAACGGAATATGTTTCCAAAGAAATTGATCACAAAGAAAACCATGATGAGTTCAAACCACCATGCGTTATACACAATTGCCTTTGCTGTTTGTGTTCCATAATCATTTTCAATAAAAGTAGCGATTCCCATTGCTGCGGCAAATGCAACAAACAGGACAGCCATTAAACGAGTAGAATATAAAAAATTGAAGACTTTTCTCATGCGTTTAAGTATGTGCTAACTGATTGATATTTAATCATTTTATTTTGTTGAAGCTACCTTTTTCAATTAGAATTCTCTCTTGGAGGGTTCATTTGAATAGGGCTTTTAAAAAGTATTGCAAATTTACGCATTAAACGTCAGAAAAGAGTTGCCTTTCCCTTTTTTTAACAGCAAAATAAGCTGCCTGAAAAGTAATAGTTCTGCCAATTCGAGCTGTCACATCGAACATTGTCAAATTTAAAATGTATTTTGAATGAAGACAGCTTAGGAAGTAAGTTGAGATGCGAGAATCTTTAAAGCACTGATTTCAAAAGATATCTCGACTTAGTTACCCTTGAGCGTAAGTCGAAAGACTCGATATAATATTTTTAAACTCTGAAGCTTTTTAGAGAATTTTTTGTCCTATTTTTTCATTTAGAATTGCAGACAGGCCTTCGGATACTAAAAGTATCATGGAAAGAAATACGATTCTATTCATTTCGAATCAATTGAAATTTAGAGAGGTAAGATGCTAAGATTCTTCTACGGAATCAATTAAAATGGTAAGCATGTCAATCGCAGCTTGTGCAATTTTAGTTCCAGGACCAAATACACCTACGGCACCAGCATCAAACAAGAATTGATAGTCTTGAGCTGGAATAACACCTCCTACAATAACCATAATATCATCTCTTCCATAATTTTTCAACTCCTCTATAACTTGAGGTACTAGCGTTTTATGTCCAGCTGCTAACGAAGAAATCCCCAGAATGTGAACATCATTTTCTATAGCTTGTTTGGAGGCTTCTTTTGGAGTTTGAAATAAAGGACCAATATCTACGTCAAATCCCAAATCAGCATAACCAGTAGCAACAACCTTTGCACCTCTGTCATGTCCATCTTGACCTAATTTGGCAATCATAATACGAGGCCTTCTTCCTTCTAATTCAGCAAATTTGTCTGCCAATTCAGAGGCTTTGCTAAATAACTTATCGTCTTTTATTTCTTTGCTATACACACCAGAGATTGTTTTATGGACTGCTTTGTGTCTTCCAAAAAAGACTTCCAAAGCATCGGATATTTCTCCTAAGGTAGCTCTATTTCGAGCTGCTTTTACAGCCAAATCTAATAAATTACCTTCACCTAATTTTGCTGCCTGAGTTAAATTTGATAACGAATGCTTTACATCATTGCTATTTCTGTTTGCCTTCAATTGGTTCAATCGCTCTATTTGTGACTTACGAACAGCTTCATTATCAACTTCCAATATATGTAAAGGGTCTTCCTGCTCGAGTTGGTATTTGTTTACGCCTACTATCACATCCTGACCACTATCGATTTTAGCTTGCTTTTTGGCAGCGGCTTCTTCGATGCGCATTTTAGGAATTCCTTTTTCAATGGCTTTGGTCATGCCTCCTAAATCTTCTACTTCTTGAATATAATCCCAGGCTTTAGTAGCAATTTCCTCGGTTAATTTTTCAACATGATAACTACCTGCCCAAGGATCTACTGTTTTGGTAATTGAGGTTTCTTCTTGTAAGAATATTTGAGTGTTTCTTGCTATTCGTGCTGAAAAGTCAGTTGGGAGTGCAATTGCTTCATCCAATGCATTGGTGTGCAGGCTTTGAGTGCCTCCAAATGCTGCCGCCATAGCTTCAATAGTGGTTCTGGCAACATTGTTAAAAGGGTCTTGTTCCGTTAAACTCCAGCCGCTTGTTTGACAATGTGTTCTAAGCGCCAAGGATTTTGGATTTTTTGGATTGAATTGCTTTACGATTTTTGCCCAGAGCATTCTTGCAGCTCTCATTTTGGCGATTTCAGTAAAATGATCCATGCCAATAGCCCAAAAGAATGATAATCTAGGAGCAAAAGAATCGATATCCATACCTGATTCTAATCCTTTTCTAATATACTCTAAACCATCTGCCAGCGTATAAGCCAACTCAATTTCTGGAGTAGCCCCAGCTTCCTGCATATGGTAACCAGAGATGGAGATTGAGTTGAATTTTGGCATGTTTTTACTGGTATATTCAAAAATATCAGCAATAATTTTCATGGAAGGAGCTGGTGGATAGATGTAAGTATTTCGTACCATAAACTCCTTTAAAATATCATTTTGTATGGTTCCAGATAATAAATTTGGAGCAACTCCTTGCTCTTCAGCTGCTACAATGTAAAAAGCCAAAACTGGCAATACAGCGCCATTCATGGTCATAGAAACGGACATCTTATCCAATGGGATCCCTTCAAATAGGATTTTCATGTCTTCAACAGAATCAATTGCTACTCCTGCTTTCCCAACATCTCCCTGAACTCTTTCATGATCGGAATCGTATCCTCTGTGTGTAGCCAAATCAAAAGCAACGGACAATCCTTTTTGTCCAGCTTCTAGGTTTCTTCTGTAAAAAGCATTACTCTCTTCTGCTGTAGAAAAACCGGCATATTGCCTTATTGTCCATGGTCTCCTTACATACATGGTAGAATAAGGGCCTCTTAAGTTAGGAGCAATTCCAGCTATAAACCCTTCGTGAGAATATGTTTTTTTCTCATTAGCTTCTGAGAAGTCTATTGAAATATTTTGAACGTCTTTTCTACTCATTTCTCTAGTTTCATTAGCTTATATAATTTGGACTTGATTGCTTTGATTTCTTTTTTCTTTTTATGAATGCGAATTCTTACATAAAGATAGTAAGCAAGGGCAAAAGCTAGCAGAATAGCGCTCATCATGTAGATCATTCTATTCACACCTCCAAAAACCTTATACGCATATTCGAGAGATGCTATTGAAAAGACAAACATGATAACCGTAAAAATGAGAATGTTTTTTCTCATTCTTTTTTTTAGGGCTTTAATTGCGGCTTTTTTTTGAATCTGTAACCTTTTTAAATCCTTAATATCTGTAACTTCTTCTATCATAATGATTCCTTGTCCAATCGTTGTTTTTCGTAAGACTCTGAAAGTCTTGTTTGTATGATCGGCGCAACTAATGTCTTAGAAATATTTTTTTTCAAGAACGGATAAATTTCAAGATCATCCTTCATTTTATCATCTTGATTGGGTAATTTGTTTGTACCTAAAAGAATAATTTCTTTTTCATCAAATTGTTGTTGTTCTTTTTGAGCGTTTTCTGCAATCTTCTTTTGTATGGTTCCTTTTTTAAGTTGTGATAAATAGCCTCCTCCTTTTTCTATTTGCTTAAACAACTCCAAAGCTTTCTGAACTAGTTGTTTTGTGATGGATTCAATGTAGTAGCTACCATCTGGGAAGGATTGAGCTTCTTTAAGATAGGCTTCTTCTTTTAAAATTAAGAGTTGATTTCTGGAAATACGTTCGCCAAAATCATTCGATTTGTGATAAATAGCGTCATAAGAAATATTGGAGATAGTATTAGATCCCCCTAAAATAGCACTCATACATTCGCTTGTTGTTCTAAGCATGTTTACATTGTAATCGTAAATTGTTTTGTTACGTTTACTCGGTTGCGAAAAGATGTGCGTTTGTTTCACATCTATTTGCCGATATTTAAGAAGGGACGAATGCAATATACGAAAAGCTCTTAACTTAGCGATTTCAAAAAAATAATTGCTTCCTACGGAAAATTGATAATGAATTTTGTGAGCAACTGAATCGCCAAAAATTTCTAAATACTCATTGGTATGTGCCAAGCCGTATGCTAACTGTTGCACGATATTTGCTCCTGCATTTTGATACAATGAAGCATTTACAGAGATCGAATTGTGGGTGTTTTCAACGTAAGATTTTAGATCATCAACATCCTTTTTAAAGTTTGAAAACCAATTTCCAGTCTCAGCTAAATTTCCAATAATATCTGTTTGAATGAATGTTTGAAAATCTTTACAGGTACTTGAAATTTTTAAGACAAATTCTGGATTGAGAAATTTTAACTGAAAATAAAGCGTAGCCGAAGGCTGTATATCCTTTATCAGTTGATGAATATCAAAAGGTTTTTTAGCAATGAATTGTATAGAATTGGCACCTCTCTCTAAAGCATTTAATGCAAGTTTGTTGGCTATGGAAACATCATCAACAAAAACAGTTTGACAGATACGAAATGATCCTTGAGGTAGGGTTATACTTTGATGGTTGCGATCCTCGTTGGTATAGAAAGGTTTGATAAGGACTCCTTCGTTTGTCTTGGAGAGAAGAGAATCGTTGTAGTCTGCACCTTTTAAATCTACCTGAATTTTCTGCTTCCAAGCAGCAGGGCTTAACTTTTCAAAATCATCAAATAAAAATTTCTCCATTTATTTTTTAATCGTATCAAATTCAATAATGAACACATCTTCATTATCTTTTTTCATCAAATATTTTTCTCTTGCATAGCGTTCAAGTTGTAATGAGTCTTGAAGTTGTTGAATAATTTTTTTATCCTTTTGAATTTCTTTTTTGTAGAAATTGATAGTCGTTTTTAGATCATCAATTTCCTTATTAAACTCTCTGTTCAAAAGTGTGTTTTCGTCAAAAAAAAGAATCCATATAAGAAAGATAGTTAATATAACAATATAACTATTTGTAAAGGTCTTAAAAAAACGATTCTTTTTAAGTTTAGTCACTTTCATACATTATAAACGTTCACTAATCACAGTTCGTACAATGTCTACGGCTACTGTATTATAGCGGTCGTTGGGGATAATAATATCAGCAAAGCTCTTAGTAGGTTCTATAAATTGCTGATGCATCGGTTTTAAAGTGCTTTTGTAGCGATTTAAAACTTCATCAATGTCTCTTCCTCTCTCAGAAATATCTCTTCGAACCCTACGGATTAGTCGCTCATCAGCATCGGCATGCACAAAGATTTTAATATCAAATAATTTTCTAAGCTCTTCACTGTTAAAGATTAAGATCCCTTCTACGATAACCACTTTTCTTGGATGTGTTTTTATAGTATCCTTGGTTCTGTTGTGAGTCACAAAAGAGTAAATAGGTTGCTCTATAATTTCGCCCGATTTTAATTGACTAATGTGCTCGATCAACAATTCGAAATCGATGGCTCGTGGATGATCAAAATTAATCTTTGTTCTTTCTTCGTAGGTCAGTTCATGAGTAGCGCGATAGTAAGAATCTTGAGAAATTACGCAAACCTCGTCTGCAGGCAACTCATTAATAATTTGATTGACTACAGTAGTTTTCCCACTACCAGTTCCTCCTGCAATTCCAATTATCAGCATGTGAAAGAATATTAATTTGACAAATAATCGGGTACAAATTTATGAAAATAATAATGGGATTTATAACGAAAAAAGAGCTCCTTTTCAGGAACTCTTTTGGAGCCGATAGAGGGACTTCCTTCGGCAAAGTTCATATTGAGCAAAGTTGAAATGCTCAGGATAAACTTCTCGTCCCGTCTTTGATTATTTAGAGCCGATAGAGGGACTCGAACCCACGACCTGCTGATTACAAATCAGCTGCTCTAGCCAGCTGAGCTATATCGGCTTTAAGCGGTGCAAATATATTTCTTTCGAGAAAAAAACAAATTAAAAAAGTGAGAATTTATGTTGCTCCTTTTTATTGCATTGATTTTGAGAGTATAATCGATTTGAAAATGGTTCCTAGAGCGAAATGTTGACAATTCATGTTAAAATTTGTTTAATGTTTTTTAAAATAACTTAAACATTTTGTATTTTTATATCATAATTCAAGAATTATGGCCAAGAAAAAAAATATTACATCTAACAATATTATTACATGGTATATGGAATATGTGTTAGAACACAATCAATCGCCAAAATCGGTATTCCAATTCGCAAAAGAAAATAATTTTGAAGAGCAAGAGTTTTACAAATACTTTGGTTCTTTTAAAGCACTGGAGCAGGGGATTTTCAAAGCTTTTTTTGACAACACCTATGCCATCTTTGAGAAAAACGACGATTATGAATCGTACGATTCACGAAACAAGCTGTTGACATTTTACTACACGTTTTTTGAAAATTTAACTGCTAATAGAAGCTATGTAGTGTACGCTTTAGAAGGGCAAAAGCAAAATTTGAAAGCATTGCAGTCTCTATCTCAACTAAAAAAATCATTCTTCAACTATATAGAAGAACTGAATATTGAAACCTTGGATTTGAAAAGCGATCGTTTAGAAAAGATTCAGAACAGAAGTATTAAAGAAACTGCATGGTTTCAAATGTTGTTGATTCTTAAATTTTGGTTAGATGACACCTCTCCATCATTCGAGAAGACAGATATTTTTATCGAAAAATCGATCAACACAAGTTTTGATATCATAGACACTGCTCCATTGAAGAGCATCATGGATTATGGTAAATTTCTGTTCAAAGAAAAAATTCACATGAGATAGGTTGAATGAAACGAACATGAATTTTCATCGTTTTAAATTCACACAATAAAATGATTAAAATTTATGAGAGTTCCTGAATGTGCAGAAATTTTTAGTTTCTTCATTTTTAGGTAGCTACAAAATTTTAAACAGATGAAAACAATTGACAAAATACCCACCTCTAAAATTCAAAGAGCCTCTAAACTGGTACAGACAGGTGCTAAAATAGGGGTAAACTATATCAAATATTATGGAGACAAGTTGATCAACTCGGAAGAGGAAGCGAAAGAAAGGCTAAATCAGAACAATGCAGATGATATATATGACGGATTAAAAAAGCTAAAAGGTAGTGCATTGAAAGTAGCACAGATGTTGAGTATGGAGAAAAATATACTACCTCAAGCTTATGTTGAAAAATTCTCTTTAGCGCAGTTTTCGGTTCCTCCTCTGTCTCCCGCTCTCGTTATAAAAACCTTTCGGAAGTACTTTGGAAAGCACCCAAGCGAAATCTATGATTCTTTTAATTCTACTTCTGTAAATGCGGCGAGTATCGGTCAGGTACACCTCGCAGAGAAGGATGGAAAAAAATTGGCGGTAAAAATCCAATACCCAGGAATTTCTGACAGTATTGCTTCTGATTTGGCTTTGGTGAAACCCATAGCCATCAAAATGTTTAACATCAAAGGAAAAGATTCTGACAAGTATTTTAAAGAAGTAGAGAACAAACTCATTGAGGAAACCAACTATGTATTGGAAGTGTCTCAAAGTGAAGAAATAGCAAATGCTTGTTCGCACATTCCCAATTTAAAGTTCCCAAATTACTATCCTGAGCTATCCTCCGAACGAATCATTACCATGGATTGGATGAAAGGAGAACATTTATCTGAATTTGTGGCACACAACAATGATCAAAAACTGTCTCAAAAACTAGGGCAGGCCCTGTGGGATTTTTACATGTATCAAATACATGTGCTAAAAAAAGTACATGCCGATCCTCATCCTGGGAATTTCTTAATTTCCAAAGAAGGAAATTTAATTGCTCTTGACTTTGGTTGTATGAAAATCATTCCAGATGACTTTTATGTCCCTTACTTTGAATTGGCGGAAGAGAAAAATTTACAAAACCCAGAATTTTTCACCAAAAAATTATACGAGTTAGAAATCTTGAGAGCCGACGACTCGCCAGAAGAGGTAGCGTTTTTTACAGAGATGTTCCACGATTTATTGAGTGTATTTACGCAGCCTTTTAACAAAGAGGAATTTGATTTTTCAGATGGAAATTTCTTTAAGCAAATAGCAGAACTCAGTGAGCGTTATGCAAAGAGTACCGAATTGAAAAATATGAATGGAAATAGAGGTTCCAAACACTTTATCTACATCAATAGAACTTTCTTTGGGTTGTACAATCTTATGTTTGATCTGAAGGCGAATAACATTAAAATTAAAAACCTAGTTACCTTTTAATGCATTATTCTAGAAAAGACATAGACGAGTTGAACCATATCTTTAGGATCAATCTGATCAATTCCTGTTCTGGATTCAAATCTGCAAATTTGCTAGGGTCTATTTCCAAAGATGGGATTCCGAATGTGGCTGTTTTTAGTTCGGTAACTCACTTGGGCTCCAATCCGCCTACCTTGGGTTTTATCCTCCGTCCGACGACTGTACCGAGGAATACCTATAAAAATATCAAAGAGACAGGTGTGTTTACGATCAATCATGTTTATGAAGAAATTGTCGAAGATGCACACCATACTTCAGCCAAATACCCAGAAGAAATTTCAGAATTTGATGTAACTCAATTAGAGTCAGAATACAAAGAAAATTGTATGGCACCCTTTGTCAAAGGAAGTCCCGTACAAATGAAAATGAGGTACAAAGAAGAGTATTTCATTAAAACCAATGATGTCTTGCACATTATAGCTGAAATAGAAGAGCTCTATGTGCAGGACGACCTGCTACAAAAGGACGGATTTATCAACTTAACCAAAGGAAAAGTTGCTGCAATTAATGGTTTGGATGCCTATGCGATTGCTAACAACTATACTCGATTTTCATACCAGCGTCCCAAAGAGATCACTCAATTAAAGTAGCATGAGAATATTGATCACAGGCGCAACAGGATATATTGGAAAGCGGTTGATTCCAATTCTGTTAGACCATGGACACTCCTTGGTTTGTGCAGTGAGAGATATTGCTAGAGTTGAGCATAAGTATCCACAAGAAAAAAATATTCAGTTTGTTGAAGCTGACTTTCTCAAGGCAGATTCGCTTTACACAATTCCTAAAGATATTGATGTCGCATATTATTTAATCCATTCGATGTCAAACTCGGCAAAGGAATTTCATGTTTTAGAAGAACGTTGTGCTTTTAACTTTAAGAGGGCGTTGGAGAAAACTCAAGTGAAACAGGTTATTTACCTCAGTGGAATCACCAACGATACCAAATTATCAAAGCATCTTTTGTCTCGAAAAAATGTGGAGTCTACATTGAGTTCTCAACACTACTGTTTGACCACCTTTAAGGCGGGAATCATCGTTGGATCTGGTAGCGCTTCTTTTGAAATTATACGAGATTTGACAGAAAAACTCCCTGTTATGATTGCTCCAAAATGGTTGAATACAAAAACACAACCAATCGGAGTTCGAGATGTCCTTTCATTTCTATCCAAAGCTGCAGGCAGAGAAGAATTGTACAATCAATCGTATGATATTTTTGGTCCTGAGGTAGTAACTTACAAAGAAATGCTGCTGCAATTTGCCAAAGTTCGAGGCTTGAAAAGAACCATTTTGACAGTTCCTGTCATGACCCCAAAACTTTCATCTTACTGGCTGTATTTTGTGACTTCAACCTCGTATAAATTGGCTTCATCACTGGTAAATAGCATGGGAATTGAGATCATTGGTAAACCTTCCAAGATCAACCAACTCTTAACTATTGAGCCCATGACTTATGAGAAAGCCGTGCAATTGGCCTTCATCAAAATCGAGCAAAATAGCATCCTCTCCAGTTGGAAGGATTCCTATGTAAGTAGTGGTCGATTGAAAGATTACATCTATCGATTTATCAACGTACCAAAGTTTGGCTGTTTTAAAGATTTTAAAGAGCGTAGTGTCACGAATACAGAATCAACTTTAGGTAAAATTTGGTCTATTGGAGGTGAAACAGGATGGTACTATGGAACATACCTATGGAAAATTCGTGGATTTATAGATCAGTTTTTTGGAGGAACTGGACTGAGACGTGGTAGAACCAATCCAGATCAATTAAACGCGGGTGATGCACTCGACTTTTGGAGGGTTATCTATGCAGACAAAGATCGAAAGAAATTATTGCTTTATGCAGAAATGAGGCTCCCTGGCGAAGCATGGCTGGAGTTCAAAATAGAAGACAATACACTCTATCAAACAGCAACATTTAGACCGAAAGGAATAGCTGGACGATTGTATTGGTATTTGGTAACACCTTTTCATTGGTTTGTATTCAATGGAATGATCAATCGATTGGTTGCTGTAAAATGAGAAAAACACAGCTACCAGAAAAAATATGTCCTATTTGTCAGAGGCCATTCTCTTGGCGAAAGAAATGGGAGAAGAATTGGGACAGTGTAAAATATTGTAGTGAACGATGCAGAAGAAACAAGAGAGTACAGGTTTAGTATGGTTTGGCAATGACCTAAGGGTTGCAGATAACAATGTTCTTGCTGAAGCCATTCGTAATAACAAAGAGGTGGTTGGTGTTTACTGTCTACCTCCTTCATTTCTAGAAAAAACAAATTTTGGGTTTCAGAAGCTGGGGGCTTTTAGGGCTAAGTTTTTATTGGAATCACTTGAAGATTTGAAAAAAAATCTTTTTCAGCTGAACATCTCCTTACTCTTTTATCTTGATACACCAGAGAACATCATTCCAAAGTTGTGTCAAGAATACAACATAGACAAAGTGTACAAGCAAAAAGAGTGGACAGCAGACGAAGAGATCGAAAAGAGAAAGGTTCAAAAGTGTCTAGGAAATGTTGAGATCGTTGAAATTTACAACCAATTCCTTTACCATCCCACAGACATACTATCTGATCCACAAAAAATACCCAATGTCTTCTCTAGTTTTCGAAAGAAGATAGAAAAGTATATTGCAATCCAACCAGAGTGTGCCAGTATTGAGAGCTTGTCAGAAGACAATCTTCGTACTGTAGAAAATAGTATTCCTAGTCTTTCGAAGCTCGGTTACACAGTAGATGAATTAGATACAAAATCTGCTTTTCCCTATAAAGGGGGAGAGACATCAGCCAAAGAACGCTTGCATGACTATTTTTTTGTCACAAAAAAGTTAGGGTTTTACAAAAAGACAAGAAACGGACTCATAGGAACTGATTACAGTTCTAAATTTTCTCCATGGCTCGCCAACGGGTGTATTTCTGCCAAAACAATTTATTGGCAAGTAAAGAAATTTGAGAAAGAGATTGTGAAAAATCAATCTACCTATTGGCTTGTTTTCGAACTGATATGGAGAGACTACTTCAAATACATTTCCATGAAATATGGAAACGAAATTTTTAAGCTAGGTGGTATTTTGAATAAAGACTATTCCTGGAATAGCGATGAAGATCTCGTCCAAAAATGGATCAACGGAGAAACAGGGGATGATTTTGTAAATGCAAATATGATTGAGTTGAAAAAAACAGGTTGGATGAGCAATCGAGGACGACAAAATGTAGCCTCATACTTTGCAAAGGAATTATTTATAGACTGGCGTATAGGAGCTGCTTATTTTGAGCAGCAACTATTAGATTATGATGTTCATAGTAACTACGGGAATTGGATGTATGTTTCTGGAGTAGGAAATGATCCCAGAGATAGAAAGTTTAACACACAGCTACAAGCAGATCGATACGATGCCAATGGTGCATATCGTAAAATGTGGTTGCAATCCAGTTTATTTTAAATGATGCATACGATAGCCGCCATTATTTTTCCACATCAACTTTTTAAAAGTTCGGAAGTTTTAGAAAAAGTAGATACGGTCTATTTGGTAGAGGAATACCTATTTTTTAATCAATATAAGTTTCACAAACAGAAGGTTGCTTTTCACAGAGCTTCTATGAGAGCTTATGAGAATTATCTCAATTCAATAGGTAAAATTGTTCATTACATTGATGCTACAGACCCCATTTCAGATGTTCGTAAGTTGATTCCTTATCTAAAACGGGAGGGAATCAAAATGCTTCACATAACAGATCCAACCGACAATTGGCTAGAAAAGCACATCAGAGATTTCTCAGAGGGAATGAAACTGTATTGGTATAACAACCCCTTGTTTATCAATAGCAAAGAAGAGTTGAGTTCTTTTTTCAAACCCACAAAAAAGAAATTTTTTCAAACCTCTTTTTACAAAAACCAGCGTACAGAACGAAACATTTTAATGGATCAGGGCAAGCCTGAAGGTGGTAAGTGGACCTATGATAGTGACAACAGAAAGAGATATCCGAAAGGAAAAGTTCCACCAAGTGTCACTTTTCCTGAGAAAACAAAATATCATCAAGAAGCAGAAGAATATGTCAATAAAAATTTCAATCACTATTATGGTGAGCTCAATGATTTTATTGTCTACCCCATTGACTATGATTCTGCAACATCTTGGGTTGAACAGTTTTTGATTTTTCGTTTTCATGAATTTGGAGTCTATGAAGATGCGATTGTACGCGAGGAACATTTTTTAAATCACAGTTTGTTGTCTCCATTGATAAATGTAGGTCTGCTAGATCCAACCTACGTGATTGATCAGGCAATTGAATATGCCCGAGAACATCAGGTTCCTCTGAATTCTACAGAAGGATTTGTGCGACAAATTTTAGGATGGCGTGAATTTATTCGCGGTGTATATGAAGCAAAAGGAACTGAAGAGCGTACTAAAAACTTTTGGAGCTTTTCAAGAAAGATCCCAAAATCTTTCTACGATGGAACTACTGGAGTACAACCGATCGATGATGTGATTAAAAAGGTACTAAAAACAGGCTATGCACACCACATAGAGAGACTAATGATTCTTGGGAATTTTATGGTGCTTTGTGAGTTTGATCCAGATGATGTTTATCAATGGTTCATGGAACTTTTTATTGATGCTTATGATTGGGTGATGGTTCCCAATGTTTATGGAATGAGCTTGTTTGCTGATGGAGGATTGATGTCCACAAAACCTTATATCAGTAGTAGTAATTATATCATGAAAATGAGTAATTATAGAAAAGGAGAATGGCAAGGCATTTGGGATGGATTGTTTTGGAATTTTATGAATGATCACAGAGGTTTTTTCTTAAGCAATCCAAGGCTTGGCATGCTGGTGAGAACATTTGATAGGATGAACCCTGAAACCAAGAATAAGCATTTTAGAAATGCAGAAAACTTTTTAAGACGATTAGACGATGAGTGAAAGAGAGCGAATAAATATAGTTTGGTTAAAAAGAGATCTTCGACTTCACGATAATGAGGCGATCTCTAACGCAATTAAAGAAGGGAAACGTTTCTTGATTCTCTATGTTTTTGAAAACCAACTCATCAATGATCCTCATTATGATGAAAGGCATTGGAATTTTATTAAAGAATCTATAGTAGACATCAATTTAGAATTAAAACAATACAATTCCAAGGTTCTATCTGTACAGTCTGATGTTATTGGGATATTCAATCAAATTCAAAACTATTTCAAAATTGAAAAAGTATTTTCACATCTGGAAACTGGATTATTGATTACATTTAATAGAGACAAGGATTTTAAACGATACTGTAGAAATAATAATATTGAATGGATAGAGAATATTAATAACGGTGTACAAAGAGGTCTAAAAAACAGAGACGAATGGTTTGAAAGTTGGAATGAATATATGTTGCAACCTCTGGAATTGTTTCAACCAGAAAATCATCAACTTATAGAAACCAAGGATGTTGATAAAATTATTCAAATATCTCATTCTGTATCACTTTTAACTCCTCAAGACAACCTATTTCAAAAAGGGGGGAGGACTATGGGATTTAAATACGCCAATAGTTTTTTTAAGGAGCGGCACAAAGACTACATGTTTCAAATCTCAAAGCCAGCAGCATCTAGAAAAAGCTGTAGTAGATTATCTCCTTACTTAGCTTGGGGAAATATCTCTGTCAGAGAAATTTATCAGCGAGGGAAAGAAGCCAAAACAAAAAGCAATCACAGACACATTGGAGCTTTTCTATCTAGGTTAAGGTGGCAGGCCCATTTTATTCAGAAGTTTGAAATGGAACATACCATGGAAGAAGCGAGTGTGAATAAGGGGTATCACAAACTTAAAAAATCAATATCGAAAAAATATCAAGAAGCTTGGAGAGAGGGAAAAACAGGTTTCCCATTGGTAGACGCTTGCATGAGATGTCTAAAAGAAACAGGTTATTTGAATTTTAGAATGCGTGCACTTACAGTTTCATTCTTTACACATATTTTGTGGCAACCTTGGCAAGATGCTACAACCCACCTCTCTCAAATGTTTTTAGATTTTGAACCAGGAATCCATTTTCCTCAACTACAAATGCAAGCTGGCGAAACAGGAATCAATAATTTAAGAATTTACAACCCTATAAAGAATGGAATAGAGCACGATGAAAATGCAGAGTTCATTAAAAAATGGGTCCCCGAATTGTCAAACTTAGATACGCATTTTGCGCATGAACCTTACCTGATGACACCTTTGGATCAAGAATTTAATAATTTTTTTCTAGGCAAAGATTACCCTTACCCCATTGTAGATATCAAAGAAACTCGTAAAAAAGCGACAGATATTTTGTGGAACATGAAGAAAAATTCTTTAGTCAAAAAAGAGAATATTCGTATCCTAGCCAAACATACTATAAGTGATAGAAATAGAATGCTGAGAAACGAATAGAAAACACTTATACAGCCATAAATTAAAATACTAGGATTACTTTTCAGCGAAATCGTTTGAGGATTAACTTTACACAGTTTCATTTTTTGAAAAGAATGGCTCTCTATCAGTGAGTTATAATGAAATGTTAATTTTTGTTTAATCATTTGTTTTTTTAATTAAACAAAACTATATTTGAAGTAAAGATTTAAGGAAATGATTTTCAATACGACACATTACAATGCAGAGGATCAAGATTTGATCAATGACGTTTTGGGTAAGCCTTTTTCTTTTTTCCAATCTTTTAGAATGGGAGGAATAGGTTCCAAGAGAATGATTGTAGATGAAGTAAGTCCTCAGTTAACACAGGTGATGAATAAAGTGTCTGATATCAACTATGGAAATATAGAATTGCGCCCTAATGGAATTCTAGTGATGATCAATAAAGGTCTCAAAAATTTTACTTGGGCAATTCCATACAGGCAATTGGTTATTTACAAAACGTATGGATTGAGTATTCATGCTGAGGGTAAATTTATCCGATTTAGAAATAATAAGATGTTTCAAGAAAACCGTAGTTTCTTTAAAAAAATGATTCGACTTAAAGTTGAAAGTCAGGAAAAATACGGGATACCAGCATATGAATGATTTATCTGTGATAGTAATAGATCGAATCATTGAAATGGCATGGGAAGACAGAACCACGTTCGATGCCATAAAGTTTCAGTTTGGACTCAAAGAGCAAGAAGTAATTGAGCTGATGAGGACTGAAATGAAGCCTAAAAGTTTTAAGCTCTGGAGGAAAAGAGTTCAGGGTAGAAAAACAAAACATAGTAAACTGAGAGACTTTGAAAAAGGACGTTTCAAATGTACACGTCAGAGACAAATCTCGAACAACTCTATTTCAAAAAGGTAAAATAGTGCTTTGTTTTAAGCTTAGAGTTACTTAAAAACAGCACTAAAAAAAGACAAACTAATGAGTACAGAAACACTAGTACAAAAAAAGCGAAACGGATACAGATTGGATGGATTTTCTCATGAAGAAGTAGGTGATGATCATCTGTATACAGGGTTAGAAACTCCAATGAAACCGAATGCCTTTGTACTTTCAGACGAAGATAAAAAAGAAAAAATTTCCGCTTTATTTAGCGAAATTATGGATGTAATGGGATTGGATCTTACAGACGATTCTCTTAAAGGCACCCCAGATAGAGTGGCTAAAATGTATATCGAAGAAATTTTTTCTGGGCTAAACCCGGCAAACAAGCCTAAAGTGGCTCTGTTCGATAATAAATATCAATACAACCAGATGCTGGTAGAGAAGGACATCACATTTTATTCAAATTGTGAACACCATTTTGTACCTATCATAGGCAAAGCACATGTGGCTTACATTTCATCTGGAAAAGTAATTGGATTATCTAAATTAAATAGGATCGTACAGTATTATGCAAAAAGACCACAAGTTCAGGAGCGTTTAACAAACCAAATTGCAAATGAACTCAAAGATATTTTACAAACAGAAGACGTGGCTGTCATTATAGATGCCAAGCACTTATGCGTATCGTCTAGAGGTATTAAAGATGATACATCAGCAACTGTAACCTCATACTATGGAGGACAATTTAATCATCCTTCAAAAATCAATGAATTGTTAAACTATATAAATAACAAGTAACTATGGATATTATAGAAAAAGGACTTGAGTTTGAGCAAAGAAAGCACAAGTTTGTCACTACAAGTGATCGAATTCTAGCTTCAAGAGAAGCAAAATCTTTGATTTTAGGAATCAATGAAGTCTATAAAGAAACCAAAGATGCTAAGTTGATGGATTTAATGAAACGATTGACGGCGATTAAGCAAAAAATAGAAAAAAGGTTAAAAGGACGTCCTCTTACTGCTGCCTAGTATGCGAAAAATTGTCATAGTAGGCGGAAGTAAAGGAATTGGTTTTTCCATCCTTAAAAACCTGGTTGATGAAAATCAAATTATCAACATAAGCAGATCATCCCCTAAAATAAGCCATGTTAACCTTACACATCACACCTGTGATGTGTTGGTTAACGACCTGCCAGAGATTGAAAATGTTGATTCTTTAATTTATTGTCCAGGGAGTATTAATTTAAAACCAATTTCTCGCCTTAAACTAGACGATTTTAGGAATGATTTTGAAATCAATGTTATTGGAGCTGTAAGAGCTGTGCAACGGTACTTACCCCAATTAAAGAAAGGAGAAAATCCTTCTGTGGTTTTGTTCAGTACTGTAGCTTCCAAGTTAGGAATGCCATTTCATGCAAGTGTTGCAGCTGCTAAATCTGCTGTAGAGGGGCTTGCAAAATCTTTGGGAGCTGAACTGGCTCCAACGATTCGTGTGAATGCCATTGCTCCGACGGTTACAGACACCGAATTAGCATCAAAGCTTTTGAGGAATGATAAAATGATTGAAAACATTGTACAGCGTCATCCTCTTAAAAAATATCTGAATCCAGAAGAGGTGGCTGATATGGCTCAATTCTTAATTTCAGACAAATCGAAATCAATTTCTGGACAAGTATTCGAGATGGACTGTGGAATTGTAACATTTAAAATATAATATGAACCCGATAGCTGTTTTTATAAAATCACTTCCTATAAATAATAATTCCAATCCTGTAACTCCATCAGGTTCTGTATACGATATTAACATAAAAACACTTCAAGGTAAAACATTAAATTTATCTAAATATAAAGGCAAAAAAATACTTTTTGTCAATGTGGCTTCTAAATGCGGGTTTACGCCACAGTACAAAGAACTTCAAAAATTGTATGAGAAATATGAAGATAAGCTTGTTGTAATTGGTGTTCCTTGCAATCAATTTGGAAGTCAGGAACCTGGAAGCTCTAATGAAATAGAACAATTCTGTGAATTCAATTATGGCGTTACTTTTCCGATGACTGAGAAGATTGATGTAAAGGGAAGTCAACAGCATCCACTATATAAGTGGTTAACTAATAAATCTAAGAATGGAAAGAAAAGCTCCAGTGTAAAATGGAATTTTCAGAAGTATTTGATTGATGAAAATGGAGCTTTTGTTGATTATTACCTCTCTATAACCAAGCCAACAAGTAATCGAATTTTAAAGCATCTCGAAGTCACCACAAAATAAATTTACAACAAATGTTTGGGATTTTTAAAAAGAAAACAGAAGAAGAAAAACTTCAGTACCTGTACAAGAAAAAAATGAAAGAAGGCTATGATCTACAATCGATTGACAGAAAAGCGAGTGATCAAAAATACCTTGAGGCTGATGAGATTCTAAAAAAGATAGATCAGATTCAACAACAATAGTTGTATGCAAAAAGCGAAGTATCTTATCTTATTTTTAATAATCAATTTTGGAGGTTTAGCCATTGGAAATTGGTTGATGAACAATGGTCCACAAACAGCGTGGTATCAAAATTTATCCAAAGCGCCTTGGACTCCTCCAGGCTGGGTTTTTGGAGCGGCTTGGACAGTTATCATGATTTGTTTTTCAATCTATCTGATGTATTTGTTCACGAAAAAATACAATGATAAAAAGCTCTCATTATATATTATTCAAGTAATTTTCAATGTAAGTTGGAATTATATTTTTTTCAATCAACATCAAGTCTTGCTAGGGCAAATAATAATCACTTTACTAACAGCATTGATTTTTTATTTCTTCTTTACCTTCTACAAAGAACAGAAGAGAAAAAGCTATTTACTGTTGCCTTACATGATTTGGTTGTGCATCGCAACTTCTTTAAACCTATACATCCTAGTTCATAATTAGCATGAAAATATACCAACTTCATAAAAAACAAAACCTCCCTATTTCTATCGATGAGGCATGGGAATTTTTATCTAGCCCTGGGAATTTAAAAACAATTACACCAGATTATATGAGCTTCGATATATTATCTGGAGCAGACAGACCCATGTATCCAGGTCAAATCATTCAATATATTGTAACACCTATCATGGGAATTAAGACAAAGTGGGTTACCGAAATTACGCATGTGGTTGATAAAAAATACTTTGTAGATGAACAACGATTTGGTCCCTATGCCTTGTGGCACCATAAGCATTTTATAAAAGCTATTGATGGAGGAGTAGAAATGGAAGATATTATCGACTACAAAGTGCCTTTTGGTTTTCTTGGTCAACTGGTGCATCCATTTATCGTAAAACCCAAATTGGAAGAAATTTTTAAATACCGACAAAAGAAGCTTGTAGAATTATTTGGCGAATACAAAAAAGGATAATCATGGATTCTGTTACGCTTTTCTGGTTTCGTAGAGATTTGAGGTTTCACGACAATGTAGGATTGTACCACGCATTGAAAGAGTATAAGAATGTACTTCCTATATTTATTTTTGACAAAGAAATTCTAGACAAGTTACCTCAAGATGATGCAAGAGTCAACTTCATTCATAAGCAATTGAATGTAATGAATGATCAATTAAAGACTGTTGAATCGGGGATGCATGTTTTTTATGGAAAGCCAATTGAAGTATTTCAATCCATTATCAAAGATTGGGATGTAACATCTGTATATACAAATCACGATTACGAGCCTTATGCAGAGCAAAGAGACAGGGAGATAGAAAGTTTTTTGAAAACAAAAAACATCACATTTCACACCTACAAAGACCAAGTCATTTTTGAAAAAGACGACATTATAAAAGCCGATGGAACTCCATACGTGGTGTATACACCTTACTCAAGAAAATGGTTGGAGAATTATCAAACTCCAGAAACAACTGATTCTGAGAATTTATTAGAGCATTGTATTAAAAGGAAAAGTAGCTCGTTATTAAGTTTAAGTGACATTGGATTCGAAACCACTCAAACGCCTGTTCCAGAGTATATTGTGAGTTCTAAGTTGATACAAGAATACGAGGATACCAGAAACTTTCCTGCTTTAGACCAAACCTCTAAATTGGGGCCTCATCTTCGATTTGGTACTGTGAGTGTAAGAGAAATGGTAAAAAAGGCAAAGAAAGAAGACAATCCAACCTTTCTAAAAGAATTGATTTGGAGGGAGTTTTTCATGCAGATTTTATGGCATTTTCCACATACAGTTGATAAGGCATTTAAGCCTAAATACGATCGTATTGTATGGCGAAATAACGAAGATGAATTTAAAAAATGGTGTGAAGGAAATACAGGATTTCCACTGGTAGATGCTGGAATGAGACAATTAAATCAGACTGGATTCATGCACAATAGAGTCCGAATGCTGGTTGGGAGCTTTCTTTGCAAACACTTATTAATAGATTGGAGATGGGGAGAGGCTTACTTTGCAGAAAAGCTTCATGACTATGAGATGTCCAGCAATGTGGGTAATTGGCAATGGGTTGCAGGTTGTGGAGTAGATGCAGCACCCTATTTTAGAATATTCAATCCCACGAGCCAAATACAAAAGTTTGATAAACAGCTTCAGTATGTGAAGAAATGGGTGCCAGAATTTCAAGAGTTGACCTATGCTCAACCTGTGGTTGATCATAAATTTGCCAGAGAACGCTGTCTAAAAACTTACAAAGAAGCTCTTAACTAATCTTCCAGAGAAAATGCTGCTTTTAAAGAGGTGTTTGAACTTCCGCCGATAAATACTTCAAAATCACCCGATTCAGATTCAAACCTTCGGTTAGCAGTATAGAACTCCAGCAGTTTTGCATCAATGGTAAAAGTGATTGTTTTAGATTCTCCAGATTTCAATGTTATCAATTGAAAACCTTTCAATTCTTTTACGGGCCTTGTAACACTTCCTACTAAATCACGAATATATAGCTGTGCTACTTCTTTTCCTTCGTATTTTCCTGTATTTTTTAGATCGAAAGAAACATTAATAGAACCATCTTTTTTGAAAGAGGGAGCACTTAAATTGATATTGTCGTATTGAAAAGTAGTATAGCTTAATCCATGCCCAAAAGGATACAAAGGATCGTTGGATTCATCCTGATAATGAGACCAGAATACCATTTTGGGATTAGGTTCTGTGGGTCTTCCCGTATTTTTATGATTGTAGTAAAGGGGAATTTGTCCGACACTTTTTGGAAAAGTCATGGGTAACTTACCACTTGGATTGTAATCTCCATACAACACTTGAGTTACAGCATCACCACTTCTGGTTCCCAATTGCCAAGTTTCCAAAATGGAGGGGATGTTCTCATCTGCCCAATTGATTGTTAAAGGCCTACCATTCATCAAAACCAAAACAATATTTTTGTTGACTTTGTATACAGCTTCTAACAATTCTTGTTGTAAGCCCGGCAAATCTAAATTGGTACTGCTTCTTGATTCTCCAGACTGAAAACCAACTTCTCCCAATACCATAATAACAACATCTTTGTTTCTGGCAGCATTTACAGCTTGAGAAAAACCAGATCGATCCGTAGTATTTAATTCGACCTCTTGAGTAAACTGAGCTGAATTGTACAATTTTGGACCTGGTACATAGGTAATCGTATTCCCAGAAACTTTTTTAAGTCCTTCAATAACAGAAACTGCTGTCTCATCTTCAGAGGCCAATCGCCAACTTCCAAGAGGACTCGTTTTATCATCTGCTAAATCACCAATTACAGCAATGTTAAGCCCATTTTTTTTCAGAGGTAATAATTGATTTTCATTTTTAAGCAAGACGATTGATTTTTTCGCCATGTCTAACATGCCATCACTAATTTCTGTACTCTCAATTACTTGTTTGGCTCTTTCAGGATCACAATATTTATAAGGATCATCAAACAAACCTAGTTCAAACTTTACTTTTAAAATTCTTCGAACAGCATCATCTACCAATGCTTCTTTTACCTTGCCATTTTTTACCAAATCAACTAAATGATTTCTATAGACATAAGACTGCATATCCATATCAGAACCCGCTTGTACTGAAAGTAAAGCAGCTTGTTCATCATCTTTGGCATATCCATGTGCGACCATTTCTCCCATAGAATCCCAATCGGAAATGACAAAGCCATTGTAACCCCATTGATCTTTTAAAATATCTCTTAACAAATACGCATTTCCAGTTGCAGGTATGCCATTCAATTCATTAAAAGCATTCATAAAGGTTTTTACACCAGCTTCGGATGCTGCTTTGAAAGGAGGAAAAATGATGTTGTGTAAAGTAAATTCTCCCACATCAACTGTGTTGTAATCTCTACCTCCTTCGGCAAGGCCATAAGAAGCAAAATGTTTTGCGCATGCGGCAATGGTGCTTACATCAGACAAATCATCTCCTTGAAATCCTTTCACTCTGGCTACGGCTACCAAACTTCCAAAATAAGGGTCTTCACCTGAACCTTCCATAACTCTTCCCCATCTGGGGTCTCTGGAAATGTCTACCATCGGAGCAAAAGTCCAGTTGATGCCGTCTGCAGCTGCTTCTTTTGCAGCATTTCTTGCAGATTGCTCAATGGCTTCTAAGTCCCAGCTGGCCGCTTCTGCAATGGGGATAGGAGATACAGTTTTATATCCGTGAACCACGTCAAAACCAATGATGAGTGGAATGCCTAATCTCGATTTTTCTACGACAATCTTTTGCAGTGCTTTGATATTCTCTACACCTGTAACATTCAACATAGAACCCACCATTCCTTTTGCCAGATGATCGTATTGCTCTGCAGCACTTCCTGTTTTAGGAGCGGGCCCGGTAATGTCCCAAAAGTTACTGTACTGATTCATTTGCCCAACCTTTTCTTCGAGGGTCATTAATGATAGTAAAGAGTCTACTTTTTGATCTACAGATGAGTTTTGAGAAAGCTGTTGATTTTTGCACATGCTAAAAGCAACCATAAGTATTGCAAAAAAACAGGAATTGAGAATATTCGTTTTCATGAATGTCTTTTAAGGCTTTAAATATAAATAACCATTTTTAGACACTGATTTCATCCGCGCTTTTTTTGCTCATTTGTATTGGGAATTCTATATTTGCTATCCTAAATTCGGGATGTAGCTTAGTCCGGTTAAAGTGCTGGTCTGGGGGACCAGAGATCGGAGGTTCGAATCCTCTCATCCCGACAAATGAAAACCACCAATAGGTGGTTTTTTTGTTTATGAGATTGTGAAACTAGGGATCAAGATCAATTGTTGTGTTTCTTTTTCTTTCCACTTTTTCCATGATGAAAAAGTGACAAAAAATCTAGCTGCAATCCTTTTTCTTTATTTTCAATCAATTCATTTCATTGTATTTCAGTAACTCATCTTGCACAGCAATCTTCAAACAGACTGAAATACGCTCATTCCATGAATTGGAAAATAATAGGAAAAATGATTGAGGCGAAGTATCTCAATAAAGCAAACGATCTATTGAAAAAAATCTTGAAAAACAAAGAAGCAGGGTTGGATAGAAGATGGAAAGCTGTTTGATCCCAATGAAATAGAGAGAGTTCTTTCCATCTATGGATGGTGATTCTGTAGTTTTTTTAGATTTTTTCATCAGTCTTGACTTTTTTGATTCGTTTTTGCTTCTGTCACACTGAGCTTGTCGAAGTGAAGGCAAAAATGAATATCAATAGGTTTCT
>JANQMD010000044.1 GCA_028280265.1 Flavobacteriaceae bacterium | reverse complement strand
GCATGGGTCAATTTGCACAGGAATGGGTGGGTCAGTTTCCACTGGAATTAGTGGATCACTTTCGTAGGATTACATGGGTCAATTTCGTTGGAATCTCCAGGTCTAGGGCTTTTAGCAAAAAACCTAGCTCGACTAGGAGTGGGAAAGATCACTATGATTGATTTTGACAAAGTCGAGGCGGCAAACCTGTCAAGGCAAGATTTCAATTATTCCGATATCGGTAAATACAAAGTAGATGCCATCAGGGAAGCTATTGGACAGATCAATCGGAGTGTACACTTTACCGGGGTCAGAAAAAAATTACAGGACCTGTCTGAACAAGAAGAGAAAGCCATTTTTTGTTCTGCCTCACTAATTATTTTCGGAACAGACTCTTTTGCCGCTCAATCATACGGAAATATACTGGCTTTACGGTATGACATTCCTGCTATTTGGGCTGGATGGTATGCCCATAGCAGGACAGCAGAACTATTTTTTCAAATTCCCAGTGTAACACCAGCTTGTTTTCGCTGTGCGACCAGCTCCAGATACAAAGCCAATGAGAAAAAAGAAGTACAGGTAAGTAGTCAGAGTAATACCATATTACACAGTCAGCTTTTAGATACTCTGATTGGTTTTATAACACTAGGGATCATTCATAGGAGTCATTCCAAGGATCGTTTCGAATCTGCACGATTTTATACTTCACTTCAGAAAAATGGAGTCATTGATCGAAACTTTTTTCAATTCAAAGCACATCCCGATGGTGGCAACCGACTGTTTGATGCTGCTTTTGAAAATAGCAGTGCCAACACACCTGTTTTTCAGTCTTTTTGGCAAAGTGTAGAGCCAGAGTTAAAATTGACTGGATACGATTATGATTGTCCTGACTGCATGGGAAAGTTATTGGAGATGATCCCGAAAGATTCAGAGTATATAATTAAAAACAAACTCAATAAAGACTTGAACTGACTTTAACAAACGTGATATAAGCCTGATCCCTGGAAGACCGCTTCTGGATATTTTTTAAACCCTTTTGTGTAATGACATTTGCAGAATTCCTTTTTCAACGTAACATTTCTCCTCCGCTTCCCAAAGAGCGGTGGAGGGAATTGCGTGCGGAATTTCGCAAGATCTATCACAAAGAATACCGAAAAAAATATCGGGGTCGTACCAAACGAATAGAAATTGTCGTACATCCTGGCGAATATAACCAGATCGCTAAGGCTGCCAGAGGCTACGATGAAAAAGTAAGTGCTTTTATCAGAAAAGCAGCTTTGGCTTACCTCACAACTGAGGTGTACCTGCCTTTTGATGCTGACATTGAACAGATCAAGTTTTTAATCGCTAGAATTGGCAACTCTCTAGGTGAGATTGTTCACAACAGTCATATAGAGCGGAATATTTCAGAGAGTCAGCTTTTGGCTGCTGCCAAACAGTTGCAGGTGATGGAAAAAACGTTGGATCAATTTTTTAAGGCCCCAAAAGCCATTTTTAAACCTTTAAACCTTGCTAATGATGCTGATTAAATTTTTAACACGTTCCTCTAAGCGTCCTGCCTTGCACCAACTGATTCAGTACGTAAATCAAGGCAAGGAATACTTAGCTGCCAATACCGATTTTATCCTGACCAATATTCCAGGTGAGACAACTGCAAAGGGGGTTTCTAGGCATTTTGTGGAAAACAATAAGCTGATTAAAAAACGAAGGGGAAAACAAGTGGCTGCTTACCACATCGTACTCTCATGGCATCCAGATGAGCGTAAATTTCTGGATAATGAGACACTGCTGACCTTTGCCAAAAAATTCTATCAGTTATACGACGGAGATAGAGCTCTGTCTTTTATCACGGTACATAGAGACACTGACAACTGGCATTTGCACTGTGCGTTTTCAGCCTCGGAGCGAGGTAGTGGAAAAAACAGAAGAATTTCCAAAGCTGCACTTCGGGATTTGCAAATAGAGATGAACGAGTTTCAGCGAGATCATTTTCCTCATTTAGACAAATCACTGCTTTATTTGCCAGGCTTGAAACGAAATCAGAAAAAAATTCTTGGCGAAATTGAAGTGACACTCCCTGAAAAACTGAGACACCCCGATGGAAGTTACAGGGCAAAAAAAAGAGGGGATGCTTCTGTTTTGGAAAGCCTGAGACATCGTCTTTATACCATTGCAAAAAAACATCCTAGCAGGGAAAGTTTTTTATACGCTTTGGAAAGACAAACTGACCTCAAACCCTATTTGTATCGCGACAAGCCCAGAGGGATTATCACTCCATCGGGTAAGAAATATACCTACAGGCGACTTGCCATTGATGATTTGAATCACCTAAGCAGGTTTGTCAGAGCTTATGAAATGGAAAAGCTCAGAGAAAAATCTCTGGAGCAAAGTAAATCTATAACCCTAGAACGATGATGGAACATTTTTTTCAAAATGCAGATAAAAAGAATTCTCATGGAAGTAGTGCTTTTGCCAATTCTTGGGAAATCCGAAAGGTTTTAAAACCCAGCAATAAAGGAATCTATCTGGCAAATGATCTTCGACTCACTTTGGATAAAAGCACCATGCATAGTGTGATTATTGGTCCTAGTGGAATGACTAAGAGTACCGCATTTGCGTACAACAACGCTCTAAGACCTTGGAAAGACCCAGTAGGATTGGTGTTTTTTGACCCTTCGGGTGATCTCTACCAAAATTGTGGCTCCTATCTTAGAAAGATGGGTTTTTTACCTCGAAAGATTGATTTAAATCACCCTGAAGAAAGCGAGTCAATCAATCCATTACTTTTTGTGACTAACAAGAATGAAGCTCGCCACATGGCACAAGCCCTGGTAGAGGGAGTTTATAAGCAGAATACTTCAGACCCATTCTGGTCGGAATCGGCCGTGATGATTTTGACTGTAGTGATCTTTGCCATGGCTAAAAAGGTACCCCCTCAAAACCGAACACTTTATTTACTAGCGCATCTGATTAACAAGTTCAATCCCAGTTCTCAAGAACATGTTGATGCCTTGATCGAATCTGCTTTTGAAAATGATCCTCAGACCTCTGAGGAATATGCAGCCTTTAACGCCAACAGCTTCAAGGTAAGGCAGAGCATATTGGCAACGGTAAAATCTTGTCTTTACAGTTTTAGTGACCCTGTGATGCAGCGTATCTGCTCGCGTAACAGCTTTCATTTTTCTGAGCTTCGAGAAAGAAAAACGGTTCTTTTTTTAAGTCAGCGAGAGGATATGATTCCATACAACCGAGCCTTTTGGGCATTATTATTTCACCAGTTATTTCACTATCTGATGGAAGGGGGTTCTCAGCCAGTACACTGCTTTTTAGACGAGTTTAGCAGCTATAAGATTCCAAATTTCACGGCGATTATATCTACCATACGCCGTAGGAATGTTGGATTGCATCTGATGCTACAGTCTTATGAGCAATTGGAAGAGATCTATAATCCTACCCAGACAAGAACCATTTTTCAGAACTGTGCTACCAAAGTTTTTTTACCAGGACTGAGCCTACAGACTTGTCGTTTGGTCTCTGACATGCTTGGTAATGCTACCGAGCTTTACAGCCAGACTCAAAAGGATTTTTTTGCCCCCGACAATCCCCGATACAGAGTGGGAAGACAATTACTTACTCCAGATGAAGTAAGGAGGTTAAAGGACGGCAGAGCCATCGTGGTGCATATCAACCATAAGCCCATGCTTGTGCGTATGACGCCGTATTTCAATAACAGAACATTAAAACGTAGAACAAAAAACTAAAACGCATGTTTGCCATTATTCTTTCCATTGTCCTTTTGACATGGATATTTCGCCCCATTATGAAAAAATTCTTTGGTGGATTTTATCGCATTGTTGATCAAGTTTTCTCTGAAACCTTTGGTTTTCTGATAAAAGGTTTTTGGTCATTGGTAAATGGAATCCTCAAACTTATCGGTGTTATCCTAAAGTCCTTTATAAATGGGATCATACAACTTATTTCTTGGCCATTTCGGCGAAGATTCTAAACAAAATCAATCTTAAAAACACAAAATTATGACAACACCCAATACTAGAAACTCACATTTTGTGAGCAGAACCGTAAGGACAATTCCGCAAGTTTTCACGGGATTCTTATTTCCAGTGATCTTTGGAAGCCTGAAAATCTCAGGAGCTCTTTTAAGGTCAACCTTTTGGCTTTTTGTGACCATTACATCTTATTTGCTCAAAAGCCTTCATGCAGTCTTTGAGAGTATGAGTCAAACCAGTGCAAATCAAAATCAGTAAGATATGCAAGTAATCTGTTTAGACGAAGAAGCTTTTTTTGATTTGATCGACAGGGTTATTACCTACATCGATGGACAAAAACAAGAACAAAACGATTGGATATCGGCTGAAAAGGCCTTAGAAGAACTTGGGATATCCAGCAAAACTACACTGGCCAAATACAGAGACGATCCTGACAATCCGATTCGCCATAGTCAGGTATCGCGTAAGCTCATACTTTACTACAGACCCAGTATCGAAGAGTTTTTACAAAGTAAGATTCAGAAATTTTAAAAGGGAAGCATTATGAAATTTAACAATGAACAAGAGCGTGAAATTTGGCTATTTAACAGAGGAGCTAGGTTGCAACAGCATGAGCCAGAATTGCTTCAAATGATTTTGAAGGTGAAAAACTTACCCACTCATATCAAAGGTCCTTTGAAGCTCGGTAGAGATCAATATAAAATGGACAAGGCATTTGTATTGCAAAAGCTTGATAAAAATCAACAAAAAAACAAGCTCAAAATGATCCGGGAGTTTAATCGGGTCCGTGAGCGGGATGAGGATTTAGAAAGATAACGGGTATGATCTGGGATAAACCAAAAGAAACTATTCTACAGCAAGAACGGGACGAGGGGTATTTGGAGGCTATTTTTTGTCCAGTAGAAAGTATTGAAGCCTATAAGAGGAAGTACAAATCTATCAGTCCAAGTGCTAAAAACTACAGAAGAATGAGAGCACGGTTGGAGGGGTTTATGCAGGGATTGGAGAAACGTGAGAGAGCAAGGCAGCTTTTTGGAAAAAGCAAACAAAAATCCCGTGAGGGTTTTGATGATGATTTAGAACGATAAAACTATTTTTTTATGAAAAATTCAACTCAAAAAAATACAGAAATAACAGTGGGAAATGTACGAGATTATATCCAAAAAGAGTTTGGAATATCACCTGCTGAAGCACTGTTTTTCCCATTGGAAAACAAAAATGATCGAGAGGTGTTTTATATGATAAATCAAACACTCAACCATTTTACTGGAAACTGGATTAGTGAATTTACTGGTTGCCTCCTCATCACCGATCCTAAAAACCGATCTGACTTTATACTTGACAAAGATTATACCCACTTTGACCATTTAGCATCTATTGAAGATTTTGTTACCGATATGAAAAACATTCTGAAAAGAAAACCTGAACTGATAAAAAAACACTATCAAGGTGTCAACAGATTCAAAAATCTACTAGATCAAGAAAGAGATGATGAGTTAGAGCGGTAAAAACTTACTTTATATTTCAATAAGTGCATTCAGAGCTATGAGAAACTGAGATGTTTTTCATATCAATATTCAAACTTTTCGATTCCTAAATATTCTTGAAAGGTTAAATATAAAAATGGAGCAAATGGAAAAATCTCCATTTCCTTTTCTGGATCATCCAAATAAGATATTTTTTTGATTCTAAGATTTAGAAGGTAATTTGACTTATCTAGAGAATATTCTATCTTGATGTTGAGTAGATTATTCTTGAAAGTGTGTGTTTCTTTTTTAGATTCTCCTTTATGCTTTTTACAATCTAATAGACACAATACTGGTTCCAAAATATCGGAATCTATCGACCTAAAAGGTCTTCTTTTTGACAGTTTCTCTAAGGCTAAATCCAAAGCTGTTATCGAGCCATAAATACTTTTCAGAAGGCCAAATAATCGAATCATTACAACCTCATCGCTTGACAAGCTCTTAAAGTTACTTCCAACTATAAAACTAAAATGTTCAAGATTGTGATGTTTTTCAAAAGAGGTCTTCATTGTTCTAAGATTTAATAGATCATAATCTATCAAGTCTCTTAGAATAGTCTGAAGCAATATATAGTAAATGCTTCTTGAGCTCCCCAAATGTAGGGCTTGTCCAACTTTAAGTTTTGGAAGGTATTCAGATAAGTGCCCTTTCAAAACCGACTTGTTATCATAATTGTAAATCTCAGTACTGAAAAATTTATCTATATAGCCATTAAAATCAGTATTAATCCCATATTTGGCATGAAAAATATTTCTGATATTCTCAGCATCACCAACCACAATTATTTTATCAAATCCAAACTTATTTTCATCAGATCTGCCCAGATCAAAATGACAAGCAAACACATTGAGAATCCTAAAAATATGTTCTGGGTCTAACCTATCTAAGTCATCAATAATAAGTACCGTTTCTTTTTTAGATTCTCCTTCTTCTAACTTCAGTGATCTGATAAGAAGTGCAATCAATTCTGTAAAACGATTCTCGTGATAAATTGAGCCTTCCTTTTCAGTATGCTCCTCTAAAAAAGTAATCAGCTCTTGTTTTTGGTCAATTTCAACTTCTGCTTTATATTTTTCAATATTTTCTTTTAGCTCTTTAAACCCATTAACAATATTTGAGATGGGTTTTCCAATTTTACCCGACATCTTTGCTAAAATCGAAATCACTTCTAATGGATTTTCCCTGATATAATACTCAGATGCCAAGTAGTTTGAGATTGAGGATTTTTCGAACTCAAGCCCTTTCTCAAGCCCTTTTCCCAAAAGCTCAAAGGCAATATCGTACTTGATGTAATCAATAATATCTTCATTTGAAGCTATGGAATAATTTACTGGGCGTAAGAATATGGATTCATAGCTTTCATTATCCTTGAAAAAATCATTCAAAAAATATGTTTTTCCTATTCCAAAAATTCCTGAGAAAAAAATTCGTGAGTTGTCCGAATCACTAATATGCTTCTCAAATCTTGAAAGTTCTTGCGAGATGTCTATTTCCAACTTAATATGACTTGTTAGGTTAATACCAAACTAAAATTACGTCAAATTTTTTCAAACTAATCCAGAGAGAAACAAATTTTTCACTAGCGCTTTTGAAAACAAATACGATCAGAAAACATCAAAAAAACACAGAAAATGTTGTACATATGTTGTACAGAAAACAAAAAAGACAGTTACTTTTTGCTGTAACTGCCTCATTTTCAAGTAGCGGGAGCAGGACTCGAACCTGCGACCTTCGGGTTATGAGCCCGACGAGCTGCCTACTGCTCTATCCCGCGATTTGGATTGCAAATATATGTGAAATAAACTTCACAAACCAAATAAATTTTCGAATTTTATTCAAGATTTCCATCATTTAAAAAGAATAACTTTCGCAAAATTCTCAACCTCAGAGACAAAAACAATCTATCTTTGTAACATGACACACAAAGCTGGATTTGTAAACATCATCGGGAATCCCAACGTTGGAAAATCGACCTTGATGAATGCGCTAGTGGGAGAAAAGCTTTCGATCATTACGTCCAAGGCGCAAACGACAAGACATCGTATTTTAGGGATTGTCAATGGAGAAGATTATCAGATTGTTTTTTCCGATACTCCTGGAATTATCAAACCTGCCTATCAGCTACAAGAATCCATGATGGATTTTGTAAAATCTGCTTTTGAGGATGCAGATGTGCTTATTTACATGGTAGAAGTTGGAGAAAAAGAATTGAAAAATGAAGAATTCTTTCAAAAAATCATCAACAGCAAAATTCCTGTCATACTTCTCCTTAATAAGATTGATAAATCTAGCGAAGAAGAAGTAAAACAGAAGATTGATTTCTGGAGAAACAAGGTACCCAATTCCTTTGTCTATGTAATTTCTGCATTGGAAAAATTCAATGTAGAAAGTGTCTTCTATAAAATTATAGAGTTGCTACCTGATGCACCTCCCTTCTATCCAAAAGATCAGCTTACAGACAAACCAGAACGCTTTTTTGTCAATGAATCCATTCGAGAAAAGATTTTGAAACACTACAAAAAAGAGATTCCTTATTCTGTTGAGGTGGAAACAGAGAGTTTTGTAGAAGAAGAAAACATCATTAAGATTCGCTCAGTGATTATGGTGGAAAGAGATACTCAAAAAGGAATTATCATAGGTCACAAAGGAAGTGCCATTAAGCGTGTAGGCGCTGAAGCAAGAAAAGATTTAGAGTACTTCTTTGGAAAAAAAGTCTTTTTAGACCTCTTTGTAAAAGTGAATAAAAATTGGCGTTCTAGCGAAAATCAACTAAAACGATTTGGTTACAGAGACTAGCTATAGCTCTAGCACGTCTAATAACAATTGATATTGTTTTTTCATTTGCTTTTTACCAAAATCTCTTCCTAACCTTCCAATAAAGTAGAGCAGTACCCAAATCATGGGCAGCATCACTAGCAAAACAATGGGAAGTGCTAAGCTTTTCTCCAGAGAATAATTCACATACAACCAAATGGCGACTCCTACAAAAGCCGTTCCCACCACAAAATGCAAAAACATAAAGAATGTCCATACCTGTGGCTTTGGCCCAAATAACCCTTTCACATCTGCTCCTTGATCTTTTGCTAAAATCTCTAAATGCAACTGCGGAGACCAAAAGTGACTTTTCTCAGCAGAAATATCCATAAAAACATGCTCGTCTAAAATCTTAAGAACCAGTTGGTACTCATTTTGTTTCTGAGCTTCGGAAAAACGCACCAGAATTTCTTCCTTGCTTTTACCACTATGCAAAACAAACCGAGGTCTTAATACTATTTCCTGATTGAATGTACTCACAATCTTCTTATTCTAAACCCATGAAATTTAACTATTTTCTGTGTCAAATGAGTATATTTCTTCTGTAAGTTACTAAATGAAAAAATTCATGTACTTTTGCCGAAAATTTAACCCATGAGTAGCATTGTTGCCATTGTAGGAAGACCCAATGTAGGAAAATCCACATTCTTCAATCGTTTAATCAAACGAAGGGAAGCAATTGTAGATTCTGTGAGCGGTGTAACTCGTGATCGTCATTATGGCAAATCCGATTGGAATGGAAAAGAATTTTCCGTAATTGATACGGGAGGTTATATTGTGGGATCGGATGATATTTTTGAAGGAGAGATCAGAAAGCAAGTTCAATTGGCCATAGATGAAGCTGATATTATTGTGTTTGTGGTAGATGTTGAAGATGGAATTACACCGATGGATGATGAGGTTGCTGGAATCCTAAGACAAGTAGACAAACCCATCCTTATTGCTGTAAATAAAGTAGACAATGCCATGAGGACTGCAGATGCCGTTGAGTTTTATAATTTGGGGTTGGGTGATTACTACACCATCTCATCTATCAATGGTAGCGGAACAGGTGATTTACTCGATGCAATTGCAGAAGCTATCCCAGAACAAATAGTGTCTGAGGAGGAAGCTGAAGAGTTGCCTAGATTTGCTGTCGTTGGGAGACCCAATGCAGGAAAATCTTCCTTTATCAATGCGCTCATTGGTGAGGATAGAAACATTGTAACCAATATTGCAGGAACTACCAGAGACTCTATTGACACCAAATACAATCGCTTTGGCTTTGAATTTAATCTCGTAGACACAGCAGGTATTCGTAAAAAATCGAAGGTAAAAGAAGATCTAGAATTTTATTCCGTAATGCGTGCCGTTAGAGCTATTGAACACTCAGATGTTGCCATAGTAGTTGTAGATGCTACCAGAGGTTTTGAGAGTCAGGATCAAAATATTTTCTGGCTGGCTGAAAAGAATAAAAAAGGGGTTGTGGTTTTGATTAATAAGTGGGATTTGGTCGAAAAGGAAACCAATACCATGAGAGACTTTGAAGCCAAAATCAAAAAGCAGATTGCTCCTTTTACCGATGTTCCCGTTGTCTTTATTTCTGCTTTGACCAAGCAGCGTATTTTTAAGGCGATTGAAACCGCTGTCGAAGTTTTTCAAAATAGAAAGAAACGAATTTCTACGAGTAAGTTGAATGATACGATGTTGGAAATTATCAAGCAGAACCCTCCTCCCGCTACCAAAGGAAAGTACATCAAAATTAAGTTTTGTACGCAACTTCCTACTCGTACTCCTCAGTTTGCTTTCTTTGCCAACCTACCTCAGTATGTGAAGGATCCCTATAAGAGATTCATTGAGAATAAATTGAGAGAGCATTTTGATTTTAATGGCGTACCCATTACCATTTACTTCAGGCAGAAATAATTTTAAGAAAATTTTAATTCTACAAATGTAGAGTAATTCATTTTTATCTCTATGTTTGTCACACATTTCAAATTTGTGCAAGAAATTTTGTGACAAAAATTAAAAATTGTGGTCTATCGTATAGAAAAGAAACCATCAACGATCAACACCATCATGAAAAAGATTTTCTGCTTTATCCTTATCCTTAGTGCTTTTATCGGTTTTGCCCAATCAAAAACCTATTCTATTGAAGGAGTTTTAAAATCAAAAAGTGATGCGACTTTCTTAGAAGCTGCCACAGCACACCTAGAAAAAATAAAGGACAGTTCGGTGGTCTCTTATACGATTACTGACAGCAAAGGGCGATTTAAGTTAGAAGGAAAAACCTTTGAAAAAGAGCTTCGTCTGGTCATTTCTTTTATCGGATATCAATCCTACAGCCAAAAAATAACATTTGATAACCCAGCTATTAACTTAGGGGAAATTGCAATGGAAACAGCAAATATGCTAGATGAAGTAGTTGTCAAATCAAGAGCTCCCATAACCATTAAAAAAGACACTTTAGAATTCAACGTAAAATCCTTTAAAACCAAGAAAGACGCCAATGTTGAAGATTTATTGAAAAAATTACCTGGAGTTGAAGTAGATGCAGAAGGCAAAATCACCGTCAATGGAAAACCTGTAAACAAAATACTAGTCAATGGAAAACCTTTCTTTGGTGACGATCCAACGATTACCACTAGAAATTTATCAAAGGAGATCATTGAGAAGGTTCAAGTGACAGATACAAAAACAAAGTCAGAAGCTTTTACAGGTGAGAAAGGAGATGACGAAAATAAAACCATCAACCTTACCATTAAAAAAGAGAACAACAAAGGGTATTTTGGAAGGCTCTCGGCAGGAAAAGGAACAGACAATTTGTATGAGTTTGCGGGAATTGTCAATCGCTTCAATGACAAAAGACGAATCAGTATTCTAGGCGGTGGTAACAATACCAACTCACCTGGATTTAGTTTTGGTGAAATTATGAACATGTTTGGCGGTAATAATATTTCTGTGAGCAGCAATGGTTCTTTTAATGTAGGAGGGCTCGCTTTTGGAAGCGGAAGCGGTATCACCACCTCTCAAAATCTAGGTGCAACTTATGCGGATGAATATGGAAAAGGATTCGATATTAACGGAGATTATTTCTACTCGAATTCCGATAACGAAAATGCAACCTCTAGAAATAGAGAGACGTTCTTACCAGATGGAAGTTCTTTCTTCACCAATGCCAATTCTACAAGCAAAAATGAAAATAGAAATCAACGGATGAATCTCGATTTTGATATTGAAATTGATTCCACTTTCTTAATCAATATCAAACCGTCTCTAACACTGAATAGAAATAGAAGTACTAGCAATCAATTTGAAGAATCTTTTGACAGTGCAAACGCGTTGATTAACAACTCTACGAGCAATAATTTTAGAGATGCAGACGCTCGTAACTTTAGAAATCGATTGGACTTTACCAAACGATTGAACAGCAAAGGGTCTTTTCTAAAACTAGGAATTACAAACCAAATTGACAAAACTGAAATTACAACAAGATTTAATTCTAAAGTTGATATTTTTGGCACGAATCCTACCACAGACAATAGAAATCAAGTAGGTGATGAAACAATCGATTTCAATAGTTTTCAAACTCAATTTACCTATCGCTATCCTTTCATTGCCAAAAAACTCTTCCTAGATTTTAAATACAATTACAGAAACGACAAGAGAGAGAATCTTAGAAATACTTTTAATTTAGATCCAACTACCAATCAGCAGACATTCAATACTGCTCTGAGTACAGATTTTACCTTTTTTGACAGAACATCCACCCCTAGTCTTCGATTGTCTTACAGAACAAAAAAAGGAAGAATCAGTTTCGAAACAGGTTACATTACCAGAACATTGGAGAATTCAGATGTTCTTCGTCCCACTCAGAGTTTAAAAAGAACCTTTAGCAACCTTCAATTGAATGGTAATTTTAATTATAGATTTAGTCAAAAATCATCCACTTATTTGGGGTATTCCTTAAGAAACAATACACCTCGGCTATCACAATTACAACCTTTTACAGATATTTCCAACCCATTGAATATCATTACAGGTAATCCAGCATTAAAACCTTCAAACACCAATAGAGTCTACTTTGGTTTTAACAGTTTCGATTTCCAAAAAGGAACAGGCTTCTTTAGCTATTTTAGTGGAAGTATGATCGACAATCAAGTGGTAAGCAAATCGGTAATTGATCAAAACTTAATTCGAAATACCACTTATGAAAATGTAAATGGAAATTATCGAATCAATGCCAATGCAAACATTAGTAAAAAAATTAAGTTAGACACCATTCGTTCTCTTAAAATAAGAGCAGGATTTTCAACCAATATCAATAGGAATGTCAACTTTTTCAATGGAATCAAGTACAACTCATTGAACACCTCTTTAAGTCCAAATGTAGGAGTTACTTTCACCTGGAAAGACTGGTTTGAAATCTATCCTAGATACTTTGTTTCACTGTCTAAAACCTCTTTTAATATTGACCAGTTAAGCGGTCAGAATTTCACACGACACAATGTTCGCATTCGAACAAAGACATTCGCTCCTAAGAAATTGGAATGGGCTAACGACATACAGTATCAATACAATCCAAATGTAGCACCTGGTTTTCAGAGAAGCTCTTGGTTTTGGAATTCATCCTTGGCATACAGTTTACTAAGTGACAAAGCCACTCTTACTTTAAAAGTATATGACCTCTTGAATCAGAATACCAATGCTAGAAGAAGAGCCAACCAAAACTTTATCGAAGATTCGGAAAGTATCGTACTAAGGCAATTTGTTATGCTGAGTTTTAGCTGGAAGTTCAACACACTCGGAAGCAAAGGAAATCGGAAAAACAACTTTGTGATTTTCGACTAACTTCTTGTTTTTCAGAAACTATTTTACCCCTATATCTTCCCTTCCAAAACCTTTCATTTTGTAATCAGAACACAAAAAAACGACCAACCTGTTACAATTTTGTAGATTTGTAGTCATATCATCACAGTTTTATTAATCCAATCTCTGCAAATATGAGAATAGTACACTCGTCAATGGATAAAAGCACGGATCTGCCTTTGCAGCTTTTCATCTCTTTTAAAAAGGCATTTTCATTATTTGAAAAGTATGCCAACAAAGAGAATGAGCACCATCCATATCACAAGTCTGCGAAGGATATGGTTGCTGAATTTAAAAAGTATCCTGAGCTAATTGAGGGATTCTCTGATTTTTCTTTATTGGAAAAGTATCAAGAGCAAATAGATTTCCTTTTAGAGTCTTTGTTTCCAGAAGCTCTTGCTCTGAATGAAATCAAGGCGGCCAGCGTTCCGTTCTCATTCACCTCTTTTAAATTTACCGAGCGATTTGAAAATATTCTGGACAATGCAGGTGATGATTTTGAATTAAGCGTCCGAAACTTTGAAGACGATCTTATGTACATCATGTGTTGTACATTTATCCTCACTTATGCCTACGGTTATAACGTAGATCTAAAAAGACCTTTTTATTTCGATATTCCAGACAAAAAAGCTGGAATTACAAGGCATTACAGAGCCGCTTTTAATGGCGACTTTATGGAGGTATTTACTACAGAAAATGCTCCAAAAATAACCGAAGAAGATTACCACGAGTTGCTAGATAATTTTGACAATATAGAAGTTTGGAAAGAGAAGTTTCCTCCCAATAGCTATATCATGAAAGGCTTTGGTTTGATGAATCTTTTTGATGTTACTGCTGATGAAACCATTTCTTCGATCCGAACCAATTTGTTAAAAGGTGGTGACAATCTTACGGAAAAATTACAAGTCAATCTAAGAGAGTTTTACAACATTAATGATCTGTTGTTAGGGTTTACATTATTCGATTTATCGAAACCAGAAGGTATTACCCAGGTCAAAATTGCTGAAAGTTTACTTTTTGACCAAGGACATCAATTTAAATGTTCTGATTTTTTCTGTGATTACATCTCTCAGAAGATTTTTAGAGACCACGAAATCATTGCCATTTCAAATACCGAAAAATATGGTAAGAGGTCTGGGTTTAACTCTTTTTACAAAGCGCTGAAAAGGAAAGATATTGGCAGTGTAATTCTCATTCCTATCAAGGCGACCAATGATGAAGTTTTAGCTGTTTTAGAACTGGCATCTCCTAGACCTTACGAACTCAACTCCATCAATGTCAACAAATTGAAAGACATCATTCCTGCTTTTGAAGCTGCCGTGGAAAGAGCTACTGAAGAGCATAAAAATATTGTTGAAGCAACCATTCAAGAGCATTACACTTCTATTCACGATTCTGTAAAATGGCGATTTGAAGAAGCTGCTGAAAAGTATTACAACGAAATACAATTGGGTATTGAAGAAGCAAAACCCGATCAAATTGTTTTTGAAGAAGTCTATCCTTTGTTTGGTCAATCAGACATCAAAGGGTCTTCTACTGCACGAAACGAAGCCATACGTGAAGATTTAATGACCCAGTTGTCCTTAGCCATTTCCGTATTGAAAAAAGCCTGTGAAACAGAAAACCTGCCCATATATCGAGAGTTGATGTTTCGAGTCGAAGAATATGTTTTTCATGTAAAAGACGGTCTAAATGCAGGTGATGAGATTGGCATTTTAGATTTCTTAAAGCGAGAGATTTATCCTGTATTCAAGCACATCAAAGGTTTAGGGAAATCACTTTCCAAACAAGTGGATGTCTATATGAATCGCTTGGATCCAAATCTTCATGTGGTTTACGAAAAGAGAAAATCTTATGAAGACAGTGTTTCCATGCTAAATGATAAGCTTGCTAAATTTATCGATACCAAACAGTTGGAAGCGCAACAAATGTTCCCGCATTATTTTGAGCGTTACAAAACAGATGGTGTAGAACACGACATGTACATTGGGCAATCTTTGGTAAACAACCAGAATTTTGACTCTATTTATTTGTACAACCTACGTCTGTGGCAATTGCAACTCATGTGTGAAATGGAAAATATTGCAAACTCTATGAGACAGTGTTTGCCTTATGATCTACAAGTTGCTTCTTTAATCTTAGTGCATAGCAATCCACTATCGATCCGTTTTCGAATGGACGAGAAACAGTTTGATGTAGATGGAGCGTATAACATTCGTTATGAAATCATCAAAAAACGAATCGACAAAGCCCATATCAAAGGAACAGATGAGCGATTAACAGTCCCTGGAAAGATTTCTATTGTATACTCTCAAGACAAAGACGCTGATGAATATTTGAAGTATATCAAATACTTGCAATCTAAAAACTTCTTAGGGAAAGTAGAGAAACTAGAATTAGAAGATCTTCAGGGGGTTTCTGGATTGAAAGCCCTTCGTATTGAAGTTGTCTACCAAAAAGATTTTGACGATAAAAAAACCATCAGTTTTCAGGATTTAATCGAAGAAATAAAGTCATAAAGCAACCTTTTCGTCATTGCTACATTTTCACATTATATCATTAACTCATTAATCACGCTCCTTGCATCTTAAAAGAAACAGCAAAGGAAATCACGGAGATTAAAATTCCAATGATAAATACGGTATAAGTGGTTCGTAGCAGGCTGTATTTACGGTTCAACACCAAGCCCAAGAAATACAAGTCCTTCGTCATGGAACCATAGAGATAGTCTTTGTCCTTCATCATTTCTCCCATAGCCCATTCGAATTCATCTAGTTTCATCTTATGGAAGTTTCCAAAGAACAACAAATTTACTTTTTTCTTTTCTACATCCTCTTTGGTGAACTTACCACTCGTGACATTCGGACGAGTTGCTAAAACTGATAAAACCATAGAAATTACTGTGAAAAGGATAAAAATAATGGAAGGAATAATTAAGTAACCATTAGACGGATTGTCTAACTTTGGTAACAAATTCGATAGTGCCAGAGAAACGATAATAGCATTTACTGAAAGTAAAATATTCGCTTTCGTATCCGCAATATCACTTAAGGTAATATGATTTCTCAACGTCACACGAAACATCGTTTCAATACCGCGTTCTGGCAATCGTGCTTTGTCTTTTTTAAGTGCTAGTTCTTCGGCTTTCTTCTCACTTTTCTTTTTCTCTTTGTGTTGCTTGTTTAAGTTCTTGAACAAAGACGCTAAGTTTTTATCCTTGCCTCCTTGCCAATTTTCCAGAGCAAAATCTGTATAGTATCGATGATACTTCGTGAAAAATGAAATGTTCTCTTCAATCCACTGAATATCGTCGTAGGTTTTACTCTGACTCAGCTCCCACTCTCTTCGCAACAATTCACTAATCTGAGAATAATCCTTGTCTTTAAAATGTGCACAATCTGCATCGCAAATCACTTTTTCTAAATGATTCAAAGGCTCATAGCCCATCTTAGTCGCAGCAATCAAATGAGAAACCTCATCGATAAATTCCTCAGAGACCTCATGATCCTTTAAAAATGCTCGGGTAATTTTAATGCTATGATCTTCATGATCTGTAATTGATTGTGTATAACCAGTATCATGAAACCATGCTGCAACAATTAATTTATTGGCATCTTCCTCAGATATTTGCTCTCCTTCTATGATCTCTTTGGTTGCCGCAACCACGCGTTGCGTATGACTCAAATTATGATACACAAAATGATGATCCAATTTGTTGTTCAATAAAGAAGAGACATACTTCTCAGCTTCTAGCAATAAAGTTTCCATACACGATTATTTGTTACGAATTTAGGAATAAAATTGTCGTTTGGTCTAATTTGTAAGATTCACCCCTCGAAAACGTCTAATCTGTCGTACTTATTGCCGTATTATTTCAGTAAATTTAACTCACAAAAAAGACCGTATGATTACATGGAAAGATGTCATTCATTTTTCAGTGAATGGCAACCCTACTCCCGATAGAAGAGTAGAAAAAACAGACGAAGAGTGGAGTCAAATATTAACACCAGAACAATTTAGAATTACACGACTAAAAGGAACAGAGCGTCCTTTTTCTGGTGAATTGTGTTCCATTTTTGAAGAAGGCACCTACAGTTGCATTTGCTGTGGTACGCGCTTGTTTGATTCAACCATCAAGTTCAATTCAAGCTCAGGTTGGCCTAGTTTTACGCAGCCCATCGTTGAGAATGCTATCAAATACAGAAAAGACACCTCTCACGGAATGATTCGTGTAGAAGTCATGTGCAATACCTGTGATGGACACTTAGGACATGTATTTCCTGATGGTCCAGAACCCAGTGGATTGCGTTATTGCATCAATTCTGAATCCATGAAATTAAGTTAACAACTTCATTACGATCACACTAAAGTGTGAGAAGCAACCTTTTTAGATTTAAGCAGATTACTTCGTTTTAGCCTGTCTTGAGCGACAGACGAAAGACTCGTAAAGACAGATTTTAAAATATGAGTAATAAAAACATACAAACAGCCACTTTTGGTGGAGGATGCTTTTGGTGTACAGAAGCCATTTTTTTAGAGCTAAAAGGAATTGAAAAAGTAGTCTCAGGATATTCTGGAGGAAACGCTCCCGGGAAACCCACCTACAGAGAAGTATGTTCGGGTTTGACAGGACATGCGGAAGTGATCCAAGTGACCTTTGATGCCAATGTGATTTCCTATGAGGATGTGTTGGTCATTTTTATGACGACTCATGATCCTACACAGTTGAATCGACAGGGTGCCGATGTAGGCACACAATATCGCTCTGTGATTTTTTACCACGATGACAAACAAAAAGAAATTGCAGAAGTAGTTTTAGAACAACTCGCTCCCTATTTTGATCAGAAGATTGTCACGGAAATTAGTCCGTTGGAAATTTTCTACGAAGCCGAAGATTACCACCAAGATTATTACAGAAACAATTCTGAGCAAGGTTATTGTAGCTTTGTGATTACACCCAAATTGCAGAAATTACGTAAGCTGCATGCAGATAAATTGAAATGATAGAATTGTCGTGCCATTGACCTACTCTAAAAAATAAATCTAAAAATCTGTCATATTTTAAAAACTCTTGTAACTAAACAAGCATAGAGTAACAATCAAAGACACAAAGACGAATGACAGAAATATTTGAACAATTACTTGAGAAGAATAAAGAGAAGATTTACAGAATTTGTAGAATTTATGCAGTTTCTCCTTTAGAACCTCAGGACCTATTCCAAGAAGTAGTTTTTGCAATTTGGAAATCTATCCCATCCTTTAAAGGCAATTCAAACATTGACACTTGGGTCTATAGAATTACACTGAATGTCTGCCTTAGATTCAAACAGAAATCAGCAAAAAAAGATTTCAAAACTGTAAAACTGGAGGCTATTCAATTCATTCCTGTAGAAATTTCTAGTGACAGTGATCAGCAAGAAAAATATAAGAAACTTGCTTCTTGCATCTCAAAACTAAACAGTGAGAATACATCGATCATTGTTCTTTATTTAGAAGGGTTGAAATACAAGGAAATTGCCAAAATCACAGGATTAACAGAGAACCATATTGCAGTAAAAATGAAAAGAATTAAAAAAATCTTATTGAATTGTATCACCAATAAAATAGCATAATTATGTGGAATAGAGAACAAGAAAACATTTGGCAAGACGTTAAAAACACCTGGAATGCCCAGCCTAAATCCGAAAAAATCAACATTCAGGTAGCACAACTCGTAAATGAATTTAAAAGCAAAGTAAGTCAGTATGAGAAAAATTTGATCAATTCTGATGTTGCTACTTTAAAAACAAATTGGGAGAAAGTAAAAGACAAAAACATCAGTCAGTTTGAAAAAGATGCAATAAAGAAAGACTTACACTTCCTGTCGGAGTTTATAAGAAAAATAATTCGCAGATTTAAGCAATAAAAGCCACTAACTAGAATACAAGACTTTATTTACTGCAAAAATATTTACTATTTTTAACAAGCTTCAGATTTCGGCACTGTAACAAAGTTATTTTTCCGATTGATGTTTAAAAACCTTTAGGTATCATCTTAACACAAGACTGAATCATTAAAAATGACATTCTACCAAGAAAAATTAAGTTTCATTAAGGATGATCTTTATTCAAATGACAAGCAGATTCAAACCGTTATAGAAACGCGTCGTTTCATTGACAATAACTTTGAAAAAGATTTGAAGCTGGACTTTTTATCTCATGTAAAGTTTACCTCAAAATATCATTTGCAGAGACTCTTCAAAAGATACTATGGCCTAACACCTAGGCAATACTTAATCGACAAACGGATAGAAAAATCGAAAGAGTACCTAAAAAAAGGAATGACAGTTACAGAAACTTGCTTTGCTGTTGGTTTTGAAAGCTTGGGTTCATTTAGCAAGTTATTCAAAACAAAAACAGGAAAATCACCAAGTAAATTTCAAAAAGAGCAAGTTTCGAGAAGCAAATTAGATGGAAACTTCTAAACTTTGGAAAAGAATTAAAAAAATAGAACAACGATGAAAGTAACACTAATCAGCATTCCTGTAAGAGATCAAGAAAAAGCCTTAAAATTCTACACCGAAAAACTAGGTTTTATCGTAAAAAAAGACGCGCCACTAGGAGGTGGAAATAGATGGATCACCCTGGTATCTCCTGAATGGCAAGACGGTCCCGAACTGCTATTAGAACCTGCTCCAAACCATTTTGAGCCCTCTAAAGTTTTTCAGGATGCATTGATGGAAGCAGGCATCCCTTACACGCAATTTGATGTTGACAATGTGGATGAAGAGTATGAAAGACTCCTAAAACTCAAAGTCGATTTTAGTGTAAAGCCTACTGAAATGGGCACCGTAAAGTTTGCCGTTTTTAACGGCACTTGTGGAAACAACATTCAAATTGTTGAAACGCTTTAAGGCAAACAATAACTTTATTTATTATTTAATTTTTTGGTTACATCAAAATAATAAAAGCTACGTAAGTTGCATGCAGATAAGTTGGAATGACAGGAAGTGGTGGTATATCTTTATACGTAAATATATTAGAAGCGTTCGTGTCTAATTAGAAATCAATATTCATTTATGAGAATTAGAATTATAACTTTAATAGTTGTTATCTCATACGGACTCTCAAATTGTTCAAAGAAAATTTATTACTGTGGTCTAGCCAGTAGTACAAATTTTACTTCACATGACAGTGAATATATTGTTTTGAAATTTGAAAACATTGATATTAAAAACTTTGACAGTAAAGTTTTAAAATTCAAAAGATTAGGATCTTCAAATAAAACTATTGCAAAAATTTATGGTAAGATTTTTGAAAATTCAATTTACGAAAATGACACGTTGATTTTGCCTTATGCTAGTATCTGGGTCAAAAATATAAAAACCGATTCTGTGATTGCAACAACCTCTAATTTAAAAGGTGAATACGAGTTGGTATTACCCGAGGCTGTATATGATTTAGAGGTTCAATTTATAGGGTTTAATAATTTGAGAATTAAAAATTTGAAGGTTCTAAATGGTCAAGAGTTTAACATCTCTGGGTTTCTAGGGGAAGGAAACGGAGCTACAGTATATAAATGGAATTCAAATGAAACTTTTGAAAAAATTATCAAATAAAATATAGCTCCTATTTAGTTAGATAGATCGTTGAATATAATCGAAAACCAATGAAGTTAAAATCTGAGATAGATATATTAGTAGTAGACTATATTCATGATTACCCTGGTTTTTTAAAGTGCAAATTTATTGATGCTTTTGGCACAGAAAGAATCATAATTGAAAAAGTGCCAGTGATTACTACGCATTTTATTCACAGGGAAACAGTTTTACCTATTATACTAAAACTTTCTGGAACAGTTCAAAAAGAAGAGTATGAAACAAATGAAATTGTAAAATTCACACCTAATTATAATATAGGAGACCTTGAAGGTAGTACGGGTTTTATGATGAACAAGAATGATATAAAATTTAAAAGACATTAATTCTAAACTTAAAAATTACAAATCATTTCATCCAAAACCTCTCTGGCGATTCAAACCTAGAAAACTCAAGACGCCAGATATTGGAAGCTGTGTATTCTTTTTTACACCTATTAAGACCTCCGATCCTATCCTGACACATACTTCAGAAGAAATGAAAAACAAAAAGGATCTTCATCTACAGGATCTTTCTACAACAAATTTTTAAAACTATTTAACTTTTGCTCAGCAATAAAAAACTTGTTTTCCTGCTATATTTGGGGTGAAAATTCAACCCATGCGAAGACAACATTTTTTCCTACTATTAGCGCTCGTCGTTTTATGCAGTCACGACCTGTATATAAAAATGGAATCCTATTTTTTAGAGCCCAACCAACAAGCTACTTTACAACTCTACAACGGAACTTTCGAGAAAAGTGAAAATACCATAACACGTGATCGCATGTTGGATGCCTCCATCACAGCTCATGGGAAAAAAGTGGCGATCGATCCAGCACAATGGGAAGATCAGGATAGCACCATTACAAAAGTCACATTTCAAGCAAGGAAAGCTGGAACTTATCTGGCAGGCGTCTCTACCAAAGCAAGAAACATTGAGCTCACAGCAAAAAAGTTCAATGATTACCTGAAACACGATGGGGTTTTGGACATTCTCCAACAACGTGAGAAGGACAACTTGTTAGATCAAGATGCTGTTGAGAGCTATGAAAAACATGTAAAAGCCATTTACCAGGTGGGTGACGTTAAAACAACCGATTGGAATACTGCCTTAGGGTATCCCATTGAGTTTGTTCCTCAAGCAAACCCTTATGAGAAATACAGTGGTGAAAGCATAACAGTACAACTGTTATTGGATGGCAAGCCTTTGCCCAACCAACTGGTCTATGCAGATTACATCAAAAATAATGATACACATTCACACGGAGATCACAGCCATGAGCACAAACACGATAACAAAAAGCACACGCATAGTCATGATAGTGAGCATCAACATTCTCACAAATCCAACTCAGGTGAGGCGCATACACATACCAATGGACAACAATTACGCAGCAACGACCAAGGACTTGTTACAGTGAATCTCCCTGAAGAAGGCGTCTATTATTTGCGTACTATTTATATGGTGAATGTTGCAGATCATAATGAATTGACCCATCGATCGAAATGGGCAACATTGACATTTGAAGTGAGTCATAAACATGGTTCAGATACCCATACGCATGATCATGATGGAGATGAGTTCCCCATGTGGATTTTTGTCTTAGGAAGCTTGGTGATCATTGGAATCTTATTTTTTGTCTTTAGAAAAAAGAACTAGTAGCATGCACACGCATCTAAAAAAATTGTTCTTTCTACTACTGGTATTCCTTCCTTTTTTAGGCTTTGCGCATGGCGTAACCAGTTCCGATCAAGAACTCTTGCGCAACGGTGGTTTGTGGGCATACATTCAGGTAGGTGCCACACACATGCTTACCGGTTATGATCATCTGTTATTTCTAGCAGGAGTCGTTTTCTTCTTGAATAGCTTCAAAGACATTCTAAAGTTCATCACAGTATTCACCATAGGTCATTGTATCACTCTAATCGGAGCTACTTACATGGGAATCACCGCAAATGAGCATCTGGTAGATGCCGTGATTGCCTTGAGTGTTTTGTACAAGGGGTTTGAGAATTTGGGTGGTTTTAAAAAGCTCAAAGTTTCCTCTCCCAATCTACTACTCATGATTCTTCTTTTTGGATTGATTCACGGTTTTGGACTTGCTACACGATTGCAGTCTTTTGACATGGGAGAAGGTCAATTTCTCGCTAAAATTCTGTGTTTTAACTTGGGAGTAGAGCTCGGACAAGTATTGGCATTAATTCCCATAGTTTTTGTAATTTCACTATCGAGAAAACATCGACAATTTACTGCTTTTTACAAAGCTGTCAATTGGTATTTGGTACTCGCAGGAATCGGGTTATTTGTCTATCAAATCCACAGCTATTTTCAAGGGCATTGATAGTAAAGGTATATCAACAAGGTTGAAATGATAAAAAATGACTGAAAATTATATTCAATATGCGACAGGTTATCAAAAAGACAATATTGGTTTACTAGATATAAAAAAAGCAATCAATGATATTCAGATAACAGATGATGAAAATATAATTGAAATAAATAAAGATTTGAATCTTTCAATTATTATTGGTGATAAGGAATCAAAATTTCAAGCATTGGATTGGAGTGAAGTAGAAAGATTATATACTATGCTCTTAAATGGGCAATTTGAAGAATTGAAAAAGAAAATATCAGAATTATGACTGGGTATAAAAATTATGGATAACAAGAGAAAAATAAAAATTGCAAATTCTTTTTCAGACAAGTATTCTGAGACTGAGTTAAACCTTAATCTAACTAAATCCGAATTTGGAAAATTTGAGAATGGAATTTATGCTGAGAGTATGGATGAAAAATGGAATATTTTTTTGGTTGATAACAATATGTACTGGACTCGTAGTTGGACTAACATTTGTATTTATAAAGTAGAATTTGAGAAATTGAATGGGGACGTCAAATTAATAAATATGAAAGTAAATCGAAATCCAAATGAATATAACAACAATGATTTAAAATATGATGTTAAGATTTTTAAGCAACTATTAGATTTCTACCTCAATAAAGATTAAAACAATTAAATTCTTGAACCTCAACCTCACAAATCATTTTACCCAAAACCTACCGGGTGACGCGAACCTCGAAAACTCGAGACGTCAGGTCATGGAGGCCGCTTATTCATTTGTCACTCCTATACAAACTGCCAATCCCAGTCTGGTTCATGTTTCAGAAGAAATGAGAACAGCATTAGGTTTTTCAGAAGAAGACATCGCTTCCAAAGACTTTCTTCAGTTTGTCACAGGAAACCGAGTTTTGGAGAGTTCAAAACCCTATGCCATGTGTTATGCCGGACATCAATTTGGGCATTGGGCTGGACAGTTGGGAGATGGTAGAGCCATCAATCTAGGTGAAATAAACAATTGGGCGATTCAATTGAAGGGAGCAGGCCCTACGCCCTACTCTCGTTCTGCGGACGGATTGGCCGTGCTTCGATCTTCGATTCGTGAATATTTGTGTAGTGAAGCCATGCACCATTTGGGAGTTCCTACCACCAGAGCCTTATCATTGAGCTTGACTGGCGATCAGGTAATGCGTGATATGCTCTACGATGGAAATCCTGAATACGAAAAAGGAGCTGTTGTTTCTCGTGTAGCCAAATCCTTTTTACGTTTCGGAAACTACGAGATTTTTGCAGCAAGAAACGATCTTAAAAACTTGAAAATCTTATTGGATTACACCATCAATACGCATTTTTCACATTTAGGAAAACCTCATAAAGAAACCTATCTGAAATTCTTTCAAGAAGTGGTCAATCGCACTTTGGAAATGATCATTCACTGGCAACGTGTGGGCTTTGTGCACGGGGTGATGAATACAGACAACATGTCCATTTTAGGCTTGACCATCGATTATGGGCCCTATGGTTGGCTAGAAGGTTTTGAGTTTGGTTGGACGCCCAATACCACAGATCGTCAGAACAAAAGATATCGATACGGAAATCAGCCGAACATTGGCTTGTGGAACTTGTACCAATTGGCCAATGCACTGTATCCTTTGATTGAAGAAACGGAACCTTTAGAAACTATTTTAGAAAGCTACAAAACCAACTATGAGGTGCAATCGCAAAACATGATGCGAAGCAAATTAGGATTGTCTACACAGCAGGAAGGTGACCTTGATTTGATCATGGCTTTGGAAAACAATTTACAAGCCTCAGAAACAGACATGACCATTTTCTTTAGAAAGCTCAGTGAGTTTCAAAAAGAACATCCATCTGAAGGAATAACGCTTGTTCAACAGGCTTTTTACGAACCCAAAGCCATCCAAGGAAAGCTCCAAGACCAATGGAATCAATGGTTTTCGGACTATGCACAAAGATTGAAAGATGAAGCGCTTTCTAACGACCAACGTAAAGAGCAAATGAACAAAATCAATCCAAAATATGTGCTACGCAATTACATGGCACAATTGGCAATTGACAAGGCAGACAAAGGAGATTACACTTTGATTGAGGAGTTTTATCAACTCTTAAAAAAACCATACGACGAACAACCCAATTCTGAGCAATGGTTTGCCAAAAGACCCGAATGGGCACGTCATAAGGTAGGCTGCTCCATGCTGTCTTGCAGTTCATGATACAAACAAAACACCTTGTCATTCCGACTGGTGATTGAGCCTGCCTTGTCGGCAGACAGGCGAAGTCAAAATCAAAGGGAGGAATCTCTAAAATGTATGTCAGTTCATTGAGATTCTTCGTCGCAAGCTCTGTCGGAATGACACCAAAACCTAAACAATATGAAAGCAATTTGGAACAACACAGTCATTGCAGAAAGTGACGAAACAGTTGTGGTAGAAAACAACCACTATTTTCCTACAGACAGCATCAAAGAAGAGTATTTTACTGCTACCGATTTACATTCTACCTGTCCGTGGAAAGGAGTTGCCTCCTATTACACCGTAAATGTAGATGGAAGTAAAAATGAAAATGCCGCTTGGTACTACCCTAAAACATCTGAACACGCAAAACACATAGAAGGTTATGTCGCCTTCTGGAGAGGAATCAAAGTTGAAAAGTAATCTTATTTAAAGATTCAACGATTGAACAATTAAAGGTTGTTTCCTTGAATCTTTGAATCTTTAATTTTTAAATTACTCAATAACGTACATGAAAACCATCAAACTAAAAATTCCGAATAGAAAAGGACTCCAACTGAATGCTTTTTTGGAATTGCCTGCCAATCAAAAACCGAACTATTATGCCATTTTTGCACATTGTTTTACCTGTAGTTCCAGTTTGTCTGCTGTAAAAAATGTAAGTCGATCTTTAACCCAAGATGGATTTGGAGTTGTTCGGTTCGATTTTACAGGTTTGGGAAGAAGCGAAGGAGAATTTGCTGACAGCCACTTCTCTGCGAATGTAGAAGACTTGTTAGATGTTCATGAGTTCATCAAACAAGCGTATGAAGCACCCAGCCTTTTGGTTGGGCATTCTTTAGGAGGTGCTGCTGTTTTAGTAGCAGCTTCTTTGTTGGAAGACATTAAGGCTGTCGCTACCGTAGGAGCACCCGCTACGGTTCATCATGTAAAGCATTTGTTTTCTCATTCAGAAAATGAAGTTCCAGAAAAAGGAACGATTCAGGTAAACATCGGAGGGAGACCCTTTAACATCAACAAAGAATTTGTAGACAATTTCGATCAAACAGATTTGCCTGCCATTGTTAAAAACCTTCGAAAACCGTTGTTGATCATGCATGCTCCTTTCGATACCATAGTGGGTATTGAGAATGCTGAAAAATTATATGTTAATGCATTTCATCCAAAAAGTTTTGTGACATTAGACGGTGCAGATCATTTATTGACCAACTCCAAAGACAGCCGGTATGTGGGAGAAGTGATAGGAACATGGGTAAAACGATATTTCCCCGTTCAAGAAAACGAAATACTAGACACCGAAGGAGAAAAACTGGTAGGACATTTGAATCTGCTTGAAGACAACTTTACCACCTCCTTACAGACCAAGAATCACTCATTAATTGCAGATGAGCCTGAAGGAATTGGAGACGATTTTGGCCCCTCTCCTTATGATTTACTGAACGCCTCTCTGGCTGCTTGTACGGTCATGACCTTAAAAATGTACGCGCAGCGAAAGAAATGGGATCTTCAAGAAGTCTTTGTCTACATTACCAATAGTAAAAAACACAGCGATGATTTGGGAATTGAAACAGAAAAGCCAGGATATCTAGATCATATCACTAAAAAGTTAAAATTTGTTGGTAACTTAGAGGCAGAACAGAAAAAACGATTGAAGGAAATTGCCTCTCGTTGCCCCGTTCATAGAACACTAGAAAGAGGAGTTGTTTTTGAAACCTCCTTGATCGAAGAATAAAGACATTCAACCATTTTGAACAATCAAACTTTGCTCGATCGATTTCTATCGATACGTAAACATACAGAGGTTATTTGCAGTGAATTGAATAACGAAGATTATTCTGTACAGCCTCAAATATTTGTCTCGCCACCCAAATGGCATTTGGCACACAGCACTTGGTTTTTTGAACAATTTGTCCTTTCCGAATTTGCTTCTGACTACACCATTTTCGATGAAGACTTCGCTTTTCTTTTCAACAGTTATTACAACAATGTTGGAAAGCGAGTATTGCGCCCCAATCGGGGATTAATGACACGGCCTTCTGTAGAAAAAGTGTATAAATATCGTGCCTATGTCAGTGAAAAAATGCGGGCGTTTTTACAAACCAGTCATTCTCAAGAAATTGTTGAAGTCATCGAAATTGGTTTGCAGCACGAACAGCAACATCAAGAATTGATGCATTACGACATCAAATACATTCTAGGAAATCAGGCGACCTTTCCCAGCATCAAATGTGACTTTGATTTCTCCCAGAAACAGACTCCCATGCACTTTCTAAAAATAGAGGAAGGTGTTTATGACATTGGACATTCAGGAAGTGATTTTTGTTTTGACAATGAGCTAGGGAGACACAAGGTCTATCTCCACGAATTTGAAATTGCTGATCGACTGGTTACCAATCAAGAGTATATGGAATTCATCAAAGAGGGAGGATATCAGGACTTCAATTTATGGCATGCCGAGGGATGGGATTATGTACAACAACATCAATTAAAAGCTCCTTTGTATTGGCATCAGGTAGACAGTGAATGGCATCATTACACCCTAAATCGTTTTGAAAAAGTGAATCCAGACGAAGCTGTCAAACACATCAGCTATTATGAGGCGAGTGCTTTTGCAGCATGGAAAGGAATGCGCTTACCTACAGAATTTGAATGGGAAGTTGCCGCTGAGAAACTAGACTGGGGGACGCTTTGGGAGTGGACCAATAGTGCTTATTTACCCTACCCCAATTTTCAGAAAGCAGCAGGAGCTCTTGGAGAATACAATGGAAAATTCATGGTCAATCAGATCGTACTTCGAGGTGCTTCCTTAGCAACTTCAAAAAATCATAGTAGAATCACCTACCGAAATTTCTTTCATCCAGATATGAGATGGCTCTATTCCGGAATTCGATTAGCAAAATAATATGAACGAACAATTTGCACAGGATGTGCTTAGAGGACTGACAGCAAAAAACAAGTATCTGTCTTCAAAATATTTTTATGACGATAACGGCAGTAGAATTTTTCAGGAAATTATGCACATGCCTGAATACTACTTAACCAACAGTGAGTTCGAAATTTTATCCCTTCAAGCCAAACAAATTGTAGATGCAATTCAGTTTCAGCAGCCTTTTAATATCATTGAATTGGGAGCTGGAGATGGCTTTAAAACATTCAAATTACTAGAATATCTAGTCAACAATAAAATCGATTTTCATTATGTTCCTATTGACATTTCTCAAGAGGCTATTGAGACCTTATCGAGCAAATTGTTAGCCCGATTACCCAATCTTTCCATTCAGGCAAAAGTGGGTGATTATTTTGAAATGTTGAAAGATTTAAAGCAATCAAGCACTCCTAGTTTGTTACTTTTTTTAGGGAGTAATATTGGAAATTATGAAGAAGAACAGGCTCGAGAATTATTGATGCTCTTTCATCAAAACATGAAAAAAGGCGACAAACTTTTGATAGGAATCGACCTGAAAAAGAATCCTTTGACCATCCAAAAAGCCTATTTAGATGATGCCGGCATTACCAAAAAATTCAATTTGAATTTGCTGCTTAGAATCAACAGAGAATTGGACGCTGATTTTAAGATCGATGATTTCGATTTTTACAGTTATTACAACCCAGATACGGGAGATGTAAAAAGCTATATTGTGAGTTTGCGCAACCAAAAAGTTCATATCGGAAAGCTCAACAAGACCATCGTATTCTCGTATGATGAATTGATTTGGACAGAGCTATCAAAAAAATATTCTTTAGACGATATCGATCATCTGGCTCGAGAAAATGGATTTGAAATACAGGAAAATTTCTTGGACTGTAAGCATTATTTTGTCGACAGCTTGTGGGAAAAGACGGCCTGAGTTTCAAAGTTTTTATAATGTAACAATGAAGTAATCTGCCAATTTGATGATCTGAAAATGAGAGTTACAAAGGCTCAAAGTTACGAAGTGCAACAACAATTTTGAATTTTAAATGCTCAATTGACCACTGCTAATTGTTTATTGATAATTGTAAAGTACAAGTTTTCATTTTTTACTTCTATCAAACAATCCAATAGTCCAAAAATCTAATAGTCAGAATAGTTGCGTATCAAATTCATGAGATCGCGTCGCTCAGTTCGAAATGATAAAAAGTAACCCAATAGCGAATAGCGAATAGCGAATAGCGAATAGCGAATAGCGAATAGCGAATAGCGAAGTTAAAAAAGTAACTAACACCTAACAAACTAGCAATCCATGCCCCAAACTCATAATTCATTACATTTGTCTATATCAACTCATCTCTCATGAAAACGATCAAAAGTATTCTATTACTCGGGTTTCTCTCTCTACTTGTTTCTTGTGCTACACACAAAGCCCAATATCAAATGAGCGTTAAGAGTCCTATCTCTTTAACCAATAAAGAAGTTTCTCATACTTTTTATTTGATTGGAGATGCTGGGAATGCTACAGCAAATGAAAGCACACCCGCTTTAAAAGCATTACAAAGTGACCTCAAGAATGCTGATAAGAATTCAACATTATTATTTCTCGGAGATAATATTTATCCTAATGGATATGATAAATCTGAGATTTCGAAGCATCGAATCGATGCGCAAATAGCATTGGGAAAAGATTTTAAAGGAAAGACCATTTTTATTCCTGGAAACCACGATTGGTATGGTGGTCTAAAAGCTCTGAAAGATCAAGAAAAGCGAGTAGAAAAGGCATTGGGAAAAGATTCTTTTTTACCGGAAAATGGATGTCCCATCGATCGAGTAAAAATCTCCGATGACGTCGTGTTGATTACCCTCGATACGCATTGGTATCTTACCAATTGGAACAAACATCCAACCATTAATGACAATTGTGAAATAAAAACCAGAGCAAAGTTCTTTGATGAATTCAAAAGTCAATTGAAAAAAGCACAAGGAAAAACAGTGGTTGTAGCACTACATCATCCTATGTTTACCATGGGACCTCATGGCGGAAAGTATTCTTTTAAGAGTCATATGAGTCCCCTACCTATTTTGGGAACCTTAAAGAATATCTTAAGAAAAACGACAGGAGTTTCCAATGCCGATTTGCAAAACAAAAAATACAATGAGCTTAAAAAGCGTTTGGTGACATTGGCGCAACAGAACGAAAAAACCATTTTTGTTTCAGGCCACGAGCACAGTTTACAATACATCGTTCAGGACAACATTCCTCAAATCGTAAGTGGATCTGGCTCTAAGGAAAGTGCAACCAAGCTCTCTGAGGCAGGTTTTTATTCCGAGGGAAAACAAGGCTATGCAAAATTGATTGTTTACAAAGATGGTTCATCTCATGTGCAATTTTTCACCTCAGAAAAAGATACTCCTAGTTTTGAAACGACAGTGATTAATCCGAATAAACCTGTACAATTAATCAATTATCCAGATCAATTCCCCACTACGAAAAAAGCGTCCGTTTACACTCAAGAAGAAGTAACCAAAGGAAATACCTACAAGTTTTTCTGGGGAGATCGATACAGGAAATACTACGGTACCGAAGTAGAAGCACCTACCGTTTCTTTAGACACATTATTTGGTGGTTTAAAACCCACGCGAAAAGGAGGTGGAAATCAATCTAAATCACTACGTCTGGAGGACAAAGATGGAAGAGAGTTTGTAATGAGAGCTTTGCGAAAAAATGCCATTCAATACTTACAAGCGGTGGCTTTTAGGGATCAGTACATTCAAGGTCAATTTAATGACACCTACACAGAAGGTCTCTTATTGGATGGGTTTACGGGAGCACACCCTTATGCACCCTTTGTCATTGGCACCTTAGCAGATGCTGTTGATGTGTATCATACAAACCCAGTTCTTTACTACATCCCGAAGCAGAAAGCCTTGGGCATGTACAATGCAGATTTTGGAGATGAATTGTACATGATTGAAGAGCGGGCAGCTGACGGTCACGACAATCAGAAAAGTTTTGGTTTCTCTAACAAACTGATCAGCACCGATGATTTGTTGAAAGAACTGCACAAAGATGAAGACAATATTGTTGATGAAAAATCCTATATCCGTGCGCGTTTGTTTGACATGCTGATCGGCGATTGGGATCGTCACGAAGATCAATGGCGCTGGGCGAAATTCAAAGAGGGGAAGAAAACCATATACAGACCTGTACCGAGAGATCGTGATCAGGCATTTTCAATCATGGCAGATGGTTTTTTGTTAAGCTTTGCCACCAGAACTATGACCAACTTGTCTTTGATGCAATCGTATGATGACGATTTAAGAGATGTACCAAGTTTTAATCTAGAACCGTATCCATTAGATATGGCATTGATCAATGAATCTGTTAAATCTGATTGGGATGCTCAGGTAAATCAGATTGTTACCAATCTAACCGACGAGGTGATTGAAAAAGCATTTACCGCGTTTCCAAAAGAAGTTAACGATGCTACTATTCAGGTGATTAAGAAAAAACTCCAAGGAAGACGAAAAAATTTACAGCGAATCTCCAATCGTTATTTTAAACACATTAGCAAGTTTCAGGTCGTAAAAGGAACCGATAAGGACGATTGGTTTGATGTGGAAAGAATGCCCAACGGACAAACAAGAGTAATGGGTTATCGTATTAAAAAAGGTAAAAAAGCAGATGTCATTCACCAAAAGACATACGATAGAAAACACACCAAAGAAATTTGGATCTATGGACTGGATGACGATGATCAATTTGTGGTTTCTGGCAAAGGAGATAACTACATTAAAGTTCGCATTATTGGGGGACAGAACAAAGACACCTACGACATTCAGAATGGAAAAAATGTGATCATTTATGACTATAAATCGAAGAAAAGCATCTTTAGAACCAACAAAGGAAGAAAACGTTTGACCGATGATTACAACACCAATGTGTACAATCATAAAAAATTAAAAAACAACTCTCGACAGTTTTTACCCAATATTGGAGCCAATCCAGATGACGGGCTTAAAGTAGGACTAGCACATACCTATATCGCCAATGGTTTCGCGAGAAATCCATTTACCTATATGCATACAATTGATGGGGCTGTGTATTTGGCCACCAATGGTTTTGAATTGAATTATGCAGGTGAGTTTGCGCATGTTCTCGGAAAAGTCAACTTGGGATTGAATGCTTCTTTTACTAGTCCCAATTTTGCCACCAACTTTTTTGGATTTGGAAACCAGTCTGTCAATCTTGATCCAGACAACGATGCTATAGATAGAAATTACAATCGAGTAAAAATTCGTCAAGCTAGCCTGGGCGCTTCTTTACTCTGGAAAGGAGACCTGGGTTCGTTGGTAAAATTAGGCGCAACTTATGAAGTCATAGAAGTAGACAGAACTACGGGACGATTTATTGAATCTGCTTTTGCAGCCAACAATCCCGTTTTCGAAAATCAAAATTTCTTGGGAGGAGAACTGAGCTATGAATTTTCCAACACTGACAATGCTGCCTTTCCCACATTGGGAATGGCTATCCGTATGACTACAGGTTACAAATCAAATCTATCTGCTTCCAGAGGGTTTGGCTATTTAAAACCAGCTATTTCTTTTGATTACAATCTGACTCATAACGGGCGTTTGGTATTTGCCACAAAATTAGGTGGGCAAATCAACTTTAATAATGATTTTGAATTCTATCAGGCAGCTCGATTGGGAGCAAGAAATGGATTACGCGGATACCGTTTCGACCGCTTTTTGGGAAAAAGCTCTTTCTACCAGAGTTCTGATATACGAATCAACCTCAAGAAATATAAAACTGGACTTGTTCCCGTAACTATTGGATTATTTGGAGGGTTCGATTATGGAAAAGTATGGGCAGATGGCTTACCTACTGGAAATTGGAATACCTCTGCTGGTGGTGGATTGATCTTTGATGCCGCTGACATGATTTCTGCTAGCATCGCAGCTTTTGGTAGCGGAGATGGAATGCGTATTGCCTTTGCCTTTGGTTTTGGATTGTAAGAAATATCATTACGATCATGCTAAAAGTATATGACTAGTCTAAATTCTATGAACATTCATTTTAAGGAAATTACTTTGGCAGATTTACCAGTAGTTCTCAATTTGTTTAAAAGTGCTGCTGAAAGAATTGCAAAAAAGAACATCGACCATTGGCAGTATTGGAAAAATCCACCTGAAAAAAAAGTAGCATGGGTAAAAGAAGGGATTTCAAATCATGAATTTTTCTTTATCCTAGGTAATGTCAATGAAAGGATAGGCATGGTACGAATTCTAGAGGAAGACCTGATGTATTGGGGTGAAAAAAACGACAAATCCAAATACATTCATTCCTTCGTGATTTCTGAGGCTCATAATGGAAAAGGTCTCGGAAGTAAAGTTCTTCAACTCATCGAGTCTGAGGCAAAAGAAAGCCATTACGAGTACCTTCGACTGGATTGTGATGCTAAAAATGAAGGGCTTTGTAAGTATTACGAAAGTCAAGGTTTTACAAAGGTGGGCGAAAAAATAGTACCACTCTCTACCAACAATTTATATGAAAAAAGTTTGAGAGAGTACTAAACCTTTTTCAAAATGCTGAGCCCTAAAGTTAAATGAATCTAAGGCAAGAAATTTTTGTCAGTTTGAGTGGCTAATCTTTGATTAGATGCATCGAAAACAAGAAAATTTCTCATCTAAAAAGTACTTCTCAATATACACTTCGACTTCGCTCAGTGCACCTGTCTGCCGACAAAGCAGGCTCGAAGTTGACATTTTTTGTATCTCATCAGTTAGCTTGGATATGTTAGCCAAGTTATAAAAACTATTCCAACCTCATCTCATACAACTTTCTCCCGCTCATCCCATTTTGCTCATCGGCAATGAAAAGCGTATTGCTGTTTTTAAAGGTAATGGACTCCTTCTGAGATTCGTGATCAAAAGGATACTCTTGTACAGTGCCAGAGAAGAAATCATCATCGGTGAAATTGGAAAATACCCATGCAGATTTATGATTTAGTAATACTACTTGCTTCTCATCTCTGGAAATATCAGCTCCTGTGATCCAACAGTATTTTTCAGGGCAAGTGGTAAAATCGGAAATCAATTCTGCTCTAAAAACACCATAGGTTTTGGCAGATTTATAATCTTGAATATTCGTAACACGATATAAAAAAGTTCGTCCTATTTTGTTCTTTACGCGACTCTTGGTAAACACATAAAAACTCCCTTTCCATGCAAAAAAGGCTTCTACATCGTAATAGCGTTTCTTCTTTTTGGGTGGAAATTTTTTCTGCTCGGGAAAGGAGAAATAGATCTTCTCTACTGGTATTTTCCGGTCTGTAACTTGCAAATCTTTTTTCTTGATTTTCAAGATGTGTAAGTCCTTTCGATCGTTCATGTTGTTGCCAAAATCACCCACATATAAATTTCCTTCTTCGTCTTGTGTAATATCCTCCCAGTCATGATTTGCCGCATCGATCTTTAGCTCTCTTAGTATTTTTCCTTCTTCATTAATCAAATACACTGAAGGCTTGTTTCCACTATCATTGATCATCCAAAAGGCATCTTCTTTTGCATCGTACTGAATTCCAGAAACCTCTTCCAGCTTTTTAGGAAGCTTTGCTTTTACCGTTAGCTGACCATAGTTTTCGCAACTGACAAAGAAGAAAGTTAAAAAGAGAAACAAGAAAGGGCTAATTCTTTTCATGGATGTACTTATTATTACAATCTAATGAGTCTAAATCCCCGATCAAGATGGGAATGGTATAAAAGTATGAATATATTTACCAACTTCCTGAGGCGCCACCACCGTTAAAACTCCCCCCTTCATAGCCATCATCAAAACTACTACTATCAGAATTTACATCAAAACCTCCAAAGGTTCTAGACCTTCTATCTTTACCCCAATAATCTGAATCGTTATCATCCCATCTGTCATCATATCGGTCATTTCTTCTATTTCGAGTTGGGAACTTCCTTCCAAAAATAATACCGATGATGATCAATACAGTTACAGAAATCTCATAAAGATTTCTGTATACTATATCCATAAATGACTCATCATAATTAGCAATCTTTCCAAAAGATTCCTTCTTAGGTTTTGTGCCTTTTATAGCTTCAAAAATTCCATCTGCTCCTGCACGTAAACCTCTATAATATTTTCCTTTTTTAAATTCAGGAACAATTCGGTCATCTATTATTTTTTTTACCTCATAATCGGTTAACTCTTCTTGTATTCCATCTCCTGTTGCAATGGCTACTTCACGATCGTCCTTCGCAACCAATAACACAATTCCGTTATCCTTGTCTTTATGTCCAATTCCCCACTCATTTCCCCAACGTGTAGCTAAATCTAGAGTTTTTTCTCCGTCTGTAGATTTAATAATTATCATTACTATTTGGGTAGCTGTAGAATCTGAGTATTTAAGAAGCTTCTCTTTTAAAAAACGAGCTCCAGATTGATTTATCAATCCAATATAATCATAAAAACTTGTTTGAACTTCTGGTACTTTGGGTATGCTGTATTGAGCATTGCCAAAATGCGCAAAAAGTAATGTCAAAATAAAGGGTAATAATCTCTTTTTCATTTTTTCAAGAATCGCTTACCAACTTCCTGAGGCGCCACCACCCCCAAAGCTTCCTCCTCCAAAGCCACCACCGAAACCGCCTCCACCGAAGCTTCCGCCACTTCCAAAGCCACCCGAGGATCCGCCTCTACTTCCCATACTGCTTAAAATGAGAATGTCCATCAAAGTCCCCGCTGTAGATCTTCTTCGCCTACCTCTTCCGCCACCTCGACCTCTAAAAATGATTAACAGAATGACCACAATGATAATGGGAATGATCCCTAAAAATCCTGTTTTTTCTCGTTTGCTGCGTCGTTTTCGTTTGCGGGTTTCTTTGAACTCGCCATTCAAAACTTCAAAAATGCCATCGGTTCCTCTGTCTAGCCCTCGATAAAAGTCACCTCTTTTAAATTCAGGAATGATACGTTGCTCAATAATGCGTTTGGCCATCAAATCCGTTAACCTTCCTTCTGTTCCGCGTCCAGCTTGAATGGCTACTTTTCGATCATTTTTCGCCAACATCAATACAATGCCATTGTCTTTTCCTTTTTGACCAATCCCCCATTTTTCACCCCAATTAGCAGCTAAATAATTGATATCCTCTCCTTTTGTGGTAGGAATGACTATCAGTACAATTTGGGTAGAGGTAGAGTCAGAATAGCGAATTAATTTTCGCTCCAATCGCTTTGCTTCCGAATTGGAAAGAACCTCAGTACCAATTTGATATACACTGGTTTGTTTTTTAGGTGGATTAGGAATATCGTATTGCGCATAGGAAATTCCCACAAGGAAAAAACCTAGTAAAAGTGATGCTAATAATTTCTTCATGAACTCTTGGAGATTTCGTTCGACAATTCATTTTCATCATCATCCTGATAAGGAAAATGAGTTTTCAATTCGTTTCCAGCTTGTAGAATTCCTTCTACAATTCCTGTTTTAAAATCTCCTTTTCGAAAATGTGCTTGCATAACATCTTTGGTCTGATCCCAAAAATCATCTGCCACTACTTTGTTAATTCCTTCATCGCCCAAAATGACAAACTTATGATCGTTCACAGCAATGTAAATGAGTACTCCATTTCGCAACTCGGTTTGATGCATTTCTAACTGTGCAAATACTTTTTGCGCATGCTCGAAATGCTCCTCATCGGTATGTGCTTCAATATGCACCCTAATCTCACCAGAAGTGTTTTGTTCTGCTTCTTTAATGGCAACTACAACTGATTTTTCATCCTCCTTGGTTAAAAAATGATCAAATTCTGACATCTCTATTTTTTATTAAAATCAAAATTTACATCAGGTGCATTTTCGGAGCCTGGATTCGCTTTGTATCGATCCATTCCATCAAAACCAAAAGCTCCAGCCAAGAGAGAATTAGGAAATTTCTTAATATGGATATTATAAGTGTTTACAGATTTATTGAAGCGATCTCGTTCCATTTTAATTCGGTTTTCTGTGCCTTCTAACTGACTTTGCAACTCTAAAAAATTCTGATTCGCTTTCAAGTCGGGGTAGCGTTCAACTGCCACCAGCAGTTTAGACAAGGCTCCTGTCAAACCTGTCTGTGCTTGTTGAAATTGCGCCATATTAGCCACTGTTAAACTACTCGCATCGATATTCACAGAAGTTGCTTTGGCTCTTGCACTAATGACTTCAGTTAAGGTTGACTTTTCAAAATCGGCAGCTCCTTGCACCGTTTTTACCAAGTTTCCAATCAAGTCATTTCTACGTTGATAGGCACTCTCTACATTAGACCAAGCTGTCTTCGCATTTTCTTGATGCTCTACAGCCGTGTTGTTAAACCCTTTGGCCAGCTGTAACCGCCTATAAGGACAATAGCTAGAATAATTAATGGAATCCATTTTTTCATTTGTTCTCTAATTTATTATTTGTAATTCTATTTTTTATTTACAATGAGGTTCCGCCATCTATGGTGATGGTTTGACCTGTAATGAACTTTGTTTGATCCGATGCTAACCATACAATGGCATCTGCTACTTCTTTGGCATCTCCATAGCGTTTCATGGGAATGACTGCTTTTAACAAATCATCCATATCGGGACGAGCAGACAATAATTGACTCAGTAAATTTGACTCTGTGTAGCCTGGGCATACTGCGTTGATCCGAATGCCAGTTTTGGCATATTCCAAAGCAGCTGATTTTGTCATTCCTACCACCGCAAACTTACTTGCCGAATAAGACAAATTATTCAACGATGCTTTTAAGCCTGCTAAAGAAGCTACATTCACAATATTTCCAAATCCTTGTTTCATCATTTGTTGCAAAGCCAATTTCATGCAGTAGAACACACCAGTTTGATTGACGGCAATGACACTGTCCCAATCTTCTAAGGTATATTCTGCTGTTTTGAGCAATTTCTTTGGGCCAATTCCAGCATTATTCACCATTACATCTAATTGACCATAAGCCGTAACGGCATGCTGAATAAGATTTTCTACTTCTTCATATTTGGCAACATTTGCTCTTATAGGTAGCGATTCTCCAAAATTTGTTACAATTTCTTCGGAAACTTTTTGTGCTTTTTCTAAGTTAATGTCTGATACAATCACTTTGGCTCCAAAATGAGCAAAGTGCAGTGCAGTAGCTCTTCCAATTCCAGAACCTGCTCCTGTTACAATGACAACTTTGTTTTTTACTTGCATACGTATTCTATTATTTTGGTGATTGAGCGGAGTCGAAATCACTTTGATTGTGTCTTAGACTATACTTCGACAAGCTCAGCATGACGACTCAGACACCTTTTATTCACAAAATATCAGTCTAGAGTCAGACAATGCCGAAGCTCTCAATTCTAAGGGGTAACCTTCCATTTGAAAAATTTTAAAAAACTCATACTTGTTGACATATTTTACAATGAGAATCTCGTCCCATAACTCTTCTTCAGATGGACCTAAAATAATTCCTTGAGGTCTTCCTTTAAAAACAACATTAGCATCGAGTTGTTCGAAAAAAGCAGCAGCCTCTATTAAGTATTCATCATAAGTTTCTGCTCCTGTTTTTCCTGTCTCTTCAACAATATCCTTATAATTGAGATAGTTTAACATAAAAATAGGGACATTGTCATCAAAAGACTCTAGTTTTTCTATTCCTTCTAGGTTTAGGTTCATAATATTATATTTATGTAATAATAGCAAGGTGATTGAACAGAGTCGAAACTACCTTAAATGGTGTCTTCGACTCCGCTCAGACACCTTAATCTATTTGTTTTGTTTGAATTGCTTTCATAGCCAAATTACAACACAATTCTGATGCCTTGTTTAAATTGGCAAATCGCGGATCTGTGGTGAGGCCTTTGTTATAACGATAATAAATTTGCTGTGCAATTACTGCGATCTTAAACAATCCAAAGGCATAATAAAAGACAATATTTTGGGCGTCTCTCCCAGATTTATTCGCATACATTTCTACAATCTCACTTCGAATGGGGTTTCCTTCAAATATCGTAGGTGAAGGAATGCCTTGTTTCACAAAATCGTGATCGGATGTTACTGTCCAATATCCTAGTGAAGTTCCCAAATCCATTAACGGATCCCCTAAAGTTGCCATTTCCCAATCAAGGACTGCGGTGATTTCTGTCCAACTTGTTCCTTTGACATCGTTCAGGACAGGCTCGGCAAATACTACGTTATCGTATTTATAATCGTTGTGAATCAAACAATGTTCATAGGCTTTGGGTTGATTTTCTTCCATCCATTGCATGACCTCTTTTGCAGCAGAAACATCTTCGGTCGCAGCCTTTAGATATTGTTTTCCCCAATTCGTTACCTGACGCTCTACATAGCCTTCTGGTCTTCCTAAATCAGAAAGTCCAACTGCTTCATAATCCAACTGATGTAATTCTGCAAAAGTGTCTAACCACGAATTGGCAATCACTTTGTATTGTTCGGGTGCAATATTTCTCTTTTTTGCTTCCTTGTAATTTAAAATGATGCCATTTACTTTTTCCATGAGGTAGAACTCACTTCCTAGAATGGATTCGTCATTTGTATAAGCAAACATCTTGGGAACCTTGGAGAATCCTTTTTGCACACCACTTTGCACCTTGTATTCGCGACTCATATCATGACCTCTCTTGATGGCTCCTATGGGAGGTTTTCTCAGTACAAACTCTCGATCTTCTGTCGTCAATAAATAGGTTAAGTTGGAATACCCATGTGTAAATTGCTTCACAAACAGTTCACTCTCTATTGAATTGATCAATTCATTCTTTAGTAGGAACTCCTTGAGTTTTCCTTCGGGTAATTCTTCTCCTTTTCGTACTTGTTGATTTGAGGTCTCACTCATCCCTTTCCGTATTTTTTAATCAAGCTTTTTCCTAATTGGTACATATGCACTTCATCGGGTCCGTCTGCCAAACGCAACATTCTGGCAATGGCATAATAGTGTGCCAATTGAGTATCGGGACCTACTCCCTTGCCTCCTAAAATTTGAATCGCCCTGTCAATTACATTCATGGCCATATTAGGTGCTACAATTTTAATCATAGCAATCAAATCCTTGGCTTCTTTGTTTCCTTTTTTGTCCATTTTATCAGCTGCTGAAAGCGTTAACAAGCGAGCTTGCTCAATTTCGCATTGCGATTTGGCAATGTCTTGTCGCATGCTACTAAAATCGTAAAACTTTTTACCAAAAGCTTCGCGTTCTAAGGTACGTTGCGACATTATCTCCAGTGCATATTGTGCCATTCCTACGAGTCGCATACAGTGGTGAATTCGCCCTGGACCTAAACGCCCTTGAGCGATTTCAAAACCTCTTCCCTCTCCTAAAATCAAATTCTCTTTAGGAACTCTTACATTGTTGAGTTTAATCTCTGCATGCCCCTCTGGCGAATCGTAAAAGCCCAATACAGACAATGGACGAATGATCTCCAATCCTGGGGTGTCCATGGGCACTAAAATCATGCTTTGCTGTTGATGGCGATGTGCATTGGCATCTGTTTTACCCATGACAATGGCCACTTTACAATGCGGATCCATTCCTCCACTCGACCACCATTTTCTTCCATTGATCACATACTCGTCTCCCTCTAAAACAATCGATGTCTCAATATTGGTTGCATCAGAAGAAGCTACTTCGGGTTCTGTCATCAAAAAAGCAGAACGAATCTCTCCGTTCATAAGCGGTTCTAACCACTGTTTTTTTTGAGCATCACTTCCGTACTTTGCCAATACTTCCATGTTTCCTGTATCGGGAGCCGAGCAGTTAAATATTTCTGAGATCCAAATACGTTTTCCCATAATCTCAGCCAAGGGTGCATATTCAAGATTGGTGAGCCCAGGACTTAAATCGCCATAATCTTTGGGTAAAAAAAGATTCCACAAGGCAGCCTCTTTGGCTTTCTGCTTGAGTTCTTCTGTTTTGGACCAACGTTTCCAAAGATTTTCTGGATTTTGCTGAAAAGCATAAAACTCAGCTTCTACAGGAACGATGTGCTCTTCTATAAATGCGTTGAGTTTAGCTTGTAAGTCTTTTGATTTTTGTGTGTATTCGAAATTCATTTATTTAATGAAGTTTATTAAATTTTAGATTTATAAAAACCTCTTTGTACATTATCAATAATAATGGACTCTATCTTTTCTATCCCTTTTAGATTACGGTATTGGTTATCACATCTTGGACATTCAGAATTTAAATCATACCAAACTCCTTTAGAAAGATGCATCTTAGTTTGGCATTTATTACAAATGGGTTGAATATTTTTGGCATTCCAATTACCATCTACTGGATTTTTTATCCAATCCCACTTCCATTTTATACTATCAATTGTATCTTCCTTATACATTAACCAATCTATCATCTCTTCACTAGGAATAATAACAGTATCGATCTTCTTAGATTTTATAGTCCTTTTAATAGTAACAAAAATGACTAACCCTAGCAAAAAATACCATAACTTCAGTTCAAACTCAAAAACAGTAGTCCAAATCCATTTTACACTATTCCATAGAGAAGAGAACACAGGCTTCTCTTTTATAAAATCATAAATTGCTGTACCACTAACACTGATGACAGTGGTTACAACTGCTACTTTTATCTCTTTCTTAGTCATTATTAAATTTTCATTTCCTTTTTGAGATTTCTCGACTGCGCTCGAAATGACAATTGATCATTGTTAATTGTTCATTGAACATTGAACATTGATTCTATCCAGCTATCATATATCCTCCATCTGCCGTATATACACCTCCAGTCATGTAGGCACCAGCATCAGAAGCTAACAAGCAAGCGAGTCCTACCATTTCTTCGGGTTGTCCCATGCGTCCACTTGGAATACTTTTTTCAACTTTGTTCAAGAGCTTTTCATTGGTCCACAAGGCTGCACTGAATTTTGTTTGAATCAATCCTGGGCAAATCGCATTGGCACGAATTCCATGCTGTCCCCATTCTTTTGCTTGATTTTTTGTCAGCATTAGCAAAGCTGCTTTACTAGTACTATACAATCCCAGCCCAAATCCAGGTGTGAGGGCTTCTACAGAAGCGATATTGATAATGCTTCCCTTCTGATGCTTCTGCATTTCAGGTAGAACTAAGTTTGACAATGCCCAAGGTGCTTTTACATTTACATCCATAATTTTATCAAAAATTCCTGGATCTACATCTTCTATCGGACCAAATACAGGATTGATGGCAGCGTTGTTCACCAAAATATCAATTCGACCATATGCTTCAATGATCTTATCAACGAGGCTTTTCCGTTGGTCTTCCTTTCCTATATGACAGGCGATTCCTATTGCTTTTAATCCTTCTTTGGTGAATTCTTTTACAACTTCATCGCAAGCTTCTTGACTCCTACTACTCACAACAACTTCTGCTCCTTTTTCTGCCAATCCTTTTGCAATGGCTTTACCAATACCTTTGCTGGATCCTGTGACGATGGCTACTCTTCCGTCTAAATTGAATGCATTCATTTATTTGATTTATACTTTTGTTTTAAAAAAGATTGCTTCATTTCCATTTCGACTCCGCTCAATGTCCACTCGCAAAGACATTAATATATGGTCTTTTTACTTTCAAACTTTTCAACTTTCATCTAATTAAATGATAGGTTCGTTTTCTTTTTTAATCGTTAAGGATTCAGAATTCAATAAAATTTCTGACAATCCGCTTGTTTTTGGCAATTCATAAGTGTAATAATACTTCATGGTGTGCAATTTACTTTCGTAAAATTCTTTGGAATAATTTCCTCCATTTTCAATTGCTTTGGCAGCATTGACTCCTAGCTCTAACCAAGTCCAAGACATTAAAACAATGCTCATAAACTCCATAAAAACAGAAGCATCTGCCAAGAAACGTTCATAATTGCCTTTCATCGCATACGGCATCAAATGCCCCAATACTTTTTGAGTCAATTGTAACTTTTCTCCCAACACTTTTGCGTAAGATTGTAGGCTTTCAATTTGAGAAGCCTCTTGAAGTGTTTTCATGATCTCAGCCGAAAGTAATTCCAAAGCTTTTCCGTTTTGCATGGGGACTTTTCTTCCCAGAAGATCCTGCGACTGAATGCCTGTGGTTCCTTCATAAATTGAGAAAATACGAATATCTCGATAGTATTGTTGTAAGATGTAATCTTCACAAAAGCCATACCCCCCGAGTGTTTGCAATCCTGCATTGACAGCTTGTAGCCCTGCCTCAGAAGGATGTGTTTTTACAATAGGAATGATCACCTCTAACAACAAATGATACTTTTCCTTTTCTTCGGGCGATTCTGCTGTTTCAATGAGGTCGTAATATTGAGCCGCCAACATCACTAAACTCATAGTTCCTTCTACGATAGACTTTTGCTGCAACAACATTCTTCGAACATCAGGATGATTGATGATAAGTGTTTGCTTTTCATCTGGATTCTTTTTTCCATCACTCGACAACTTCCTTCCCTGTGGACGTTCATTGGCATATTCCAACGAAGCATAATACGCTGCGCTCGCTATGGCTGAGGCCCCTCTTCCTACTGCAATTCTTGCCGCATTCATCATTAGGAACATATAATGCAGTCCTTTGTTGGGTTCGCCAACCAGCCAACCTCTACAATCTTCTTTGTCTCCGAATCCCAGATGTGTAGTACAATATCCTTTTTGTCCTAACTTTTGAAAATCGGCAACGGTGGTTACATCGTTCCATGCTAAGCTTCCATTTTCAATAGGACGATTTTTAGGCACTACAAATAAAGAGATTCCCTTGGTTCCCTTGGGTGCTCCTTCAATTCTGGCCAATACCAGATGCACTACATTTTCTATAAAATTATTATCTCCTCCAGAGATGAAGATCTTTTGTCCAGAGATGTGATAGTAGTCATTTTCGGTAGGTATGGCCTTAGTGATAACATCAGATAAGGAGCTTCCTGCCTGAGGTTCGGTTAAACACATGGTTCCACCCCAAATTCCATTGAGCATTTTAGAAACATAGGTTTCTTTGAGTTGATCATTTCCAAAATGGATAATTAATTCTGCTGCCCCAGAGGTTAATGCTGCATATCCTGGCAAATGGTTGTTTGCAGCGTCCAACACATAGTAAGCTGCCGTTTGGGTCATGAGAGGAATTTGAAGCCCTCCATCTTCATAATCAAAAGGTGCAGAAATCAATCCTAGTTCTCCACCTTTATACATCATCGTTTTTACTTGATCGTGTACAAAGACTTTTCCATCTTTATGATAGGCAGGATTTTCATCCATCTCTTTGAAATAAGGAAACAATTCTCTGTCTGCAAATTCCTTTACGGAATCCAAAAACATGTCCAACGACCCTTTATCATGATCTTGAAAACGCTTTCTAGAGAGAATTCCTTCGAGATTGTGCACATCATAAAGCATGTACTTCAATGTATCGACATCTACATACTTTTGTGGCATTGTTAATTTGTTTTTTTTAGCATCTAATAATTCCGACTCAGGATTGCTTCGCTAGTTGAATGAAGACTTAAGACTGTCCTGTATCAAGGGGTCAGATACAAAGTTGTTTATAATTGATTTTTAATCTTAACCAATTCGGCTTTTACTGCTTCTAATCTACTAATAATTTCGTGATTATGAACGATGCCTTCTGGGTTTTTCTTGAGTTTTTGCTTGGCTCCTTCCAAAGTAAAACCCCTTTCCTTAACTAGATTGTATATCAATTTAAAATTTGCAATATCCTCTGGAGTAAATAAGCGATTTCCTTTTGCATTTTTTTTAGGCTTGATAACATCAAACTCTTTTTCCCAGAAACGTATGAGTGATGTATTTACAGAAAAGGCTTTGGCAACTTCTCCTATCTTGTAATATCTTTTTTCAGGTAAATCTACATGCATATTTTGAGAAAGTTAGTCGTAAGATTTCCCTTCTTTCTCTGCTGCTTTTTGCATAGCTGCAAATTCTTCTGGTGTTAAATCGCCATAGTAAAAATTGATTGGGTTTAAGGCTACCCCATTTTTGTGCACTTCGTAATGTAGATGAGACCCTACGGACCTTCCTGTATTTCCTACATAGCCAATAATATCTCCTCTTTTTACACGTCTGCCTCTTCTTACTGCTATTTTACTCATGTGAGCATAGACCGTTCGGAAGCCATATCCGTGGTCTATGTATACCACTTTTCCAAAAGTAGCACTTCGCTGTGCTAAACTTACTCGTCCGTTTCCAGAAGCATAAATTGGTGTTCCAGTGGGAGCTTTAAAGTCCATTCCTTTGTGAAACTTTCGAATTTTTAAAATAGGATGCATTCTCCATTTAAAGCCTGATGCCACATAAGAAAGGTCTCCTTTTTTTATTGGCATGATCGCCGGAATTGATGCCAGCATATCTTCTTTTTCCTTCGCTAAATCAACAATCTCATCTAATGACCTGGATTGAACCGCCATCTGATTAGATAAAACATCTAGTTTTTGAGTAACATCCGTTACCAATTTAGAATTGTCATAACCTTCTAAATATTTGTATCGATTCACCCCTCCATACCCTGCTTTTCTTTGCTCTTCGGGAATCGGATTAGCCTCAAAGTAAGCTCTGTATATGTTATTATCACGCTCTTGCATCTGATTTAAAACTTCAGAAATCTCATCAGCGCGTTTATTAGTCAACTCCAAATTGAACTTTGTATATTCCAATTCTCTTTCTAAGGCAATTTGATCAGGAGTTTTGAGGAATTGACTCAAAACTAAAAAACCTACCAACATCACAACTGCAGCACTCAGCGTAATGAGTACTATCATTTTATACAAATGACCTCTGCTCGCCTCTATCTTTCGATAGCTTAACGTTTCTGGATCGTAATAATATTTTACTTTCGCCATACGAGTAAATATGCTACTTTTGTGAGCTGTAAAGTTTTGAAATTAGTAAGACTTTCACACAAAATACGAGCAAATTTACAAAATGTTTCCATATTCAATTTCTGGAAGTGTTTTTTTGACAAAAGTTAACATCTAAGAAATACTCTCTTGACTCATGAAATCTCAAGAAATACGTTCTCAATTTTTAGACTTCTTTAAGGGCAAATCTCACGCGATTGTTCCCTCATCTCCCATGGTTTTAAAGGACGATCCTACGTTGATGTTCACCAACTCTGGAATGGCTCCTTTCAAGGAGTTTTTCTTGGGAAATGGGGTTCCAAAAAGCAACCGTATCGCCGACACTCAAAAATGCTTGCGTGTTTCAGGAAAACATAACGACTTAGAAGAAGTAGGTTATGATACCTATCATCACACAATGTTTGAAATGTTGGGAAATTGGAGTTTTGGAGATTACTTTAAAAAAGAGGCTATTGCGTGGGCATGGGAACTGTTGACTGAAGTATATGGAATTTCTAAAGATATTTTATATGTAACTGTTTTCGAAGGAAGTTCAGATAAAGACAACCTCCCGATGGATCAGGAGGCCTATGATTTCTGGAAAGACATCATTCCTGAAGATCGTATTTTGATGGGGAATAAAAAGGACAATTTCTGGGAAATGGGCGATCAAGGTCCTTGTGGTCCCTGCTCGGAAATTCACGTTGATATTCGTTCCGAAGAAGAAAAGTCTAAAGTAGATGGGAAAGAGTTAGTCAATATGGATCATCCTCAGGTTGTTGAGATTTGGAATTTGGTATTCATGCAATACAATCGCAGAGCATCAGGTGATTTAGAAGATTTACCCGAGAAGCATATAGATACAGGAATGGGCTTTGAACGCTTGTGTATGGTTCTTCAAGGAGTTAGTTCTAATTATGATACTGATATTTTTACGCCTCTGATTCGTGAAATTGAAGCTATTTCTTCTGCAAAATATGGAAAAGGTGAAAAGACAGATATTGCCATGCGTGTGATTGCAGATCATGTGAGAGCTGTTGCTTTTTCTATTGCGGATGGACAATTGCCTAGTAACAATGGAGCTGGGTATGTGATTCGAAGAATATTACGAAGAGCTGTTCGCTATGGTTTTACTTTTTTAGATAAAAAAGAACCTTTCATTTACAGGTTGGTGGATGTGCTTTCTAAAAAAATGGGGAAAGCATTTCCTGAGATAAAAGTGCAAAAAAACTTAATCGAAAATGTGATTCGTGAAGAAGAAAGCTCTTTTCTAAGAACACTAGAACAAGGACTGATTTTACTCAATCAAATGATTGAGAGTGCAAACTCAAAAACCATTCCTGGAGAAAAAGCTTTTGAATTGTACGACACTTATGGATTCCCTATCGACTTAACTTCCTTAATCTTACGAGAAAAGGGATTGAATTTAGATGAGAATGGGTTCCACGAAGAAATGGCAAAACAGAAAGAGCGCTCCAGAGCTGCTAGTGAAAGTTCTACGGATGATTGGACTGTTTTAACGGATGATGTTGTTGAGGAATTTGTTGGGTATGACACCTTAGAAGCGAAAGTAAAAATGACTCGATACAGAAAAGTTACTTCTAAAAAGGATGGTGACATGTATCAACTGGTATTTAACCTAACACCTTTCTATCCTGAAGGAGGTGGTCAAGTTGGAGACAAAGGATATCTGGAAGACATACACGGCGATGTAATCTATATTTTAGACACCAAGAAGGAAAACAATGTGATTATTCATTTCACAAAGAACCTGCCCAAACGTCTTAATGAGACATTCAATGCGGTTGTGGATCAAAAACAACGTGAAAGAACTGCTGCTAATCATACTGCAACCCATCTTTTGCATCAAGCATTACGTGAAGTTTTAGGAACACATGTAGAACAGAAAGGGAGTGCTGTGCATTCCAAATATTTGCGCTTTGACTTTTCTCATTTTTCCAAAATGACTGTTGAAGAATTGCGTGATGTGGAAAATTTTGTGAACGCACGTATAGAAGGAAAACTTCCCTTGGAAGAAAAAAGAAACATTCCCAAAGAGCAAGCTTTGGCAGAGGGCGCAATGAGTTTATTTGGAGAAAAATATGGCGATACTGTTCGTTCTATCCGATTTGGGAATTCTATTGAATTGTGCGGAGGGACACATGTGAAAAATACTGCGGATTTATGGCATTTTAAAATCAAATCAGAAGGAGCTGTGGCTGCGGGAATTCGCAGAATAGAAGCCATTACAACAGATGCTGTAAAAGATTTCTACTTCGACAATAATAGGCAGTTCTTTGAGATGAAAGATTTGCTGAATAATTCCAAAGAACCTGTAAAAGCATTGAAGTCTTTACAAAACGAAAATAGTTCTTTGAAGAAGCAAATTGAACAATTGTTAAAGGACAAAGCAAAGAACTTAAAAGGTGACTTAAAAGGGCAGTTAGAAGAAGTAAATGGCGTTCAATTTTTAGCCACTCAAGTTGACTTAGATGCAGGTGGAATTAAAAATTTGGCTTTTGAATTGGGTAATGAGTTCAACAACTTATTCCTTTTGTTTGGAGCAAATGTACATGGAAAAGCTATTTTAACCTGTTACATTTCTAAAGAGATCACATCTGACAAGCTAAATGCAGGTACAATCGTTCGCGAGCTCGGAAAATTCATTCAAGGCGGCGGTGGCGGACAACCTTTCTTTGCCACTGCGGGAGGGAGAAATCCAGATGGAATCAAAGAAGCTCTTCAAAAAGCAAAGAGCTACTTATAAGATTTTATTCCCTAACTTGAACCAATGAATGATTTCCGAATCAAAGAAAATCCTGAAGTATCATTGGTCTTTGATAATTATCCAGAAGGTGTTAAAGAAAAAATGCTAGCACTTCGGGAACTAATCCTTGTTACAGCAAAAAATATTGAAGAAATACAAGAAGTAGAAGAAACTCTAAAATGGGGAGAACCTAGTTATCTGACTAAAATAGGAAGTACCATACGTATTGACTGGAAAAAGAAATCTCCCGATCAGTATGCTATGTATTTCCAGTGTACAAGTCGGTTGGTAGAAACTTTCAGACTCATTTTTAAGAACACTTTTGAGTTTGAAGGGAAAAGAGCCATCGTATTCCAATTGAATGATCGCCTGCCGAAGGAACAGTTACAACACTGCATTAAAGCAGGATTAAGATATCATAAAGTAAAACATTTGCCTACCTTGGGAATTTAAAGGTTGTTCATTTTCTCTTAAAGTTTTCTAGGAAGAAAATTGAAAATCATAACTTCGACTATGCTTCGACAAGCTCAGCATGACAGTTTAAGAATCATCCACAAGATTTAAAGCAACAACTAAAAACTTCTTTACTAACGTTTATACTTTATCACTTTTTAACTTTGTACTTTTAGCTCCAGTAATGAAATTACAAACCCACATACCATTTCCTAAAGAGACTAGACATCCAATTGATTACAATTCTAAGATCTTTCTTTTAGGTTCTTGTTTTTCAGAGAATATTGGCAATCAATTGGAATACTACAAATTCCAATCAAGTCAAAATCCGTTTGGAATTCTCTTTCATCCAAAAGCTATTGAAACTTTAATTAGCAATGCAATCAATAAAAAAGCATATTCTGAAGAAGATATTTTCGACTTAAACGAACGGTATCATTGTTTCGATGCTCATTCTTTATTGAGTAGTTCTTCAAAAAAGGAGATTCTTCAGAACCTTAACCAAGGAATCCAATTAACAAATCAACAACTCCAAAAATCAACCCACATAGTCATTACTCTGGGAACTGCATGGGTTTACAGAGATATTGAATCGGATCGTATTGTTGCCAACTGTCATAAAGTTCCTCAGAAAAAATTCTTAAAGGAGCTACTTTCAGTAGAAGAGATTGCAGAAAGTTTGGATGCTATCATTGCACTCATTCGAGATATTAATCCAAAGGTGAATTTCATTTTTACGGTTTCTCCAGTGCGTCATTTGAAAGATGGTTTTATTGAAAATCAGCGTAGCAAAGCACATTTGATTTCAGCAATTCATCAGGTTGTGAATCCCAGAAACAAAATCTTTTATTTCCCAAGTTATGAAGTCATGATGGATGAGTTGCGTGATTATCGTTTTTATAATGAAGATATGATTCATCCAAATCAAACTGCTATCAACTACATTTGGGAAAAGTTTGTTAAGGGTTGGATTTCAGAAGCTTCTCATCACCTCATGAAAGAAGTGGATTCGATACAAAAGAGATTGCTCCACAAACCTTTCAATCCTAAATCTGAGGAACACAAGATTTTTCTTGCCAAACTAGCGAAGGATAAAACTTCAATTAGTAAAGCACACCCGCATATTATATTTTAAAAATACGTCAAATGACGTATTTTATGGCCGGACTAATTTGAGCAGATTTGTACTCAGAATAATAATGCATGCTATATCTTACATGTTTCTTTTTAGCAATTATTGCTTTTTTAACGCTTCAGATGATCAAACAGTTCCAATCTATTGAGTATGAAAATCATCAAAAGATCATTTCATTAATCAATGAAATTGAAGAGAACAAATATTTGAACGATCATTATCGTGAAGAAGTAAAAAAGCTCGAGTTTAAGACAAAGAATACAGACCACAAAATCTTGTTTATTCAATTGAATCTCATGAATATCGATTTTGATTTAAAAGAGACTGTCCCCCAGCTTTTAAATAATTTGTAACTTGTCTGTGATGAAAAGCGTTTTTCTCCCCTTTTTATTATTCATTTACTTTAACTCAGCATTTTCGCAAGAAAATGCTGAGTTTGTTATTAATGATCTCTTGAACAAGAGCATGGCTTTTACTGACAATAGGCAACTCGATTCTGCTAGTTTTTATCTTGAAAGAGCCATTGCAATTCGTGTCAAACAATCTATTGACTCAACCTTGTATTACAAAGAGAGTGTTGCAAAAGCGGCCATCTTTATGCGAAAAGGAGATACTCAAAAAGCACACGAAATATTACTGTCCTCTCTAGCTTTTTTTAAAAATATCAACGATTCTAACAATATTGCGCTTGCATATTATCAAATAGGAATCTGCAACTACTTACTTAATAGAAGACTCGTTTCTTTAGAATACTTTGAAAAAGCCAATAATTTGAATAAATTCCTGTCAGGAAGAGTGCAAACCAAGATTCTTCAAAACCTTGGGACCATAAACCTTGAAGAAGGAATGGCTCAAAAAGATTCTAGTCTATTTTACAAAGCTATTCACAACTATGAACAGGTAGCAAAAATATTTATAGCTAAAAATCAACTCACAGAATTGTCACTTTGTACAAGTTTATGGGCAGAATGTTACATACAGTTGAATCAACTCAACACTGCATATAAAAAAGCCAACGAAGCTATAAAGTATGCAAAACAATCTAAGAATGATCAATATTTAGGATTTGCTCTCATTAAGAAAAATAGCATTTTAACCAAGCAGCAAAAGCTAAAAGAAGCATTAGAGATTATTGATCAGGCTATTGCTATTTATGAAAAATCCAAAGACAATGCTTCTTTATCTTATGCCTATGTGAAAAAAAAGAAAACATTGCTTGCTTTAAATCGCTACAAGGAAACAACTGAGGTACAGGAGAAGATTTACGGACTTACTATTCAAATGTATAATAAGCGGATAGCTGATGGGGTTACGGAAATGGAGGCCAAGTATAAAACGGCTGAAAAAGAAAAAGAGATTGCTGAGCAAAACTTACGCATCAAGAACAAAAATATCTTTTCATTAGTTCTTGGGGGCTCAATTATTATTCTGACCATTATTCTTATTGGTTTGTACAAAAGACATCAGCTAAAGCAAAAGCAATTTCAAAAAGAAATGAGCTTAAAAGATGCACTAACCAAAATTAAAACTCAAAATAAACTACAGGAACAACGACTAGAGATTTCAAGAGATTTACATGATAATATTGGCTCTCAGTTAACTTTTATTATTTCATCTATTGACAATCTTAAAATGCTATCTTCTGATTCATCCAAGCTCGTCAAAGAAAAACTATCTACAATCAGTAGTTTCACCATAGAAACCATCGATCAACTAAGAGATACCATCTGGGCTATGAATAAAAACAAGGTAACTTTTGAAGATTTGCATGGAAGATTGCTCTCTTTTGTTGAAAAAGCTAAAAAAATCGCTCATCATATTGATTTTGAGATTACCGAAAAATCAATGAACTCATACACTTTTAGTTCTGTTGTTGGAATGAATCTTTTTCGAGTAATTCAAGAGGCTATAAATAATGCCTTAAAGCATTCGAGTGCTAGTAAAATTTCCATTCAATTTAAGCAATCAAAATCTGAGATTCTAATCACTATTGAAGACAATGGAAAAGGGTTTGATAAAAATAATTTTGTTGCTGGTAATGGCTTGTCCAATATTGAAAATAGAGTCTCTGCTATCCATGGTGAAGTAGTTCTTAAATCGGATTTAGGGAAAGGAACTCAAATACAAGTCTCTATTGATAAATCGCATTTATGAAATTACGAATCGCCATCGCTGAGGACAACCATTTTTTGGTAAAGACCATCCAAGAAAAGCTCTCTTTTTTTGAAGATATTACTATAAAATTTATTGCAAAAAATGGCGCTGAACTTATTGGAAAATTGGCAGATGATCAACGAGTTGATGTAATTCTTATGGACATCCAAATGCCTGAAATGAATGGCATTAAAGCTACTGAATTGGTTAAAAATCAGTATCCACAAATTAAAATTATCATGCTCACTGTTTATGATGATGACGAATACATTTTCGATTCTATTAAGGCAGGAGCTAATGGCTATTTATTAAAAGAAATCGATGCTCAAAAATTACATGATAGCATTTTAGAGGTTTTGAATGATGGTGCCCCTATGACTCCCAGCATAGCTCTAAAGACCTTGAATCTACTTAGGAATCCAACTTTTAAAACAGATACAAAAGAGGACCTTGAAGAAGTAAGGCTCTCCAAGAGAGAAACAGAAATTTTAATTCAACTTAGCAAGGGGCTTAATTACAATCTCATCGCGGAAAACTTAGTGATCTCACCTTCTACGGTTCGAAAGCATATCGAAAATATTTACCGAAAACTTCAGGTTCACAATAAAATGGAAGCTGTATTAAAGGCTCAAAAGAAAAATCTCATTTAAATATTAAAAATAAGTTGTACTTTTAAACCTCGAGATTCTCAGTTAATGATTCAAAAAATAGTCATAGGAATTTTAGCAGGTGCTGTAATTGGTATTTTCATAACCGCATTTTTTCTTCCTGAGGCTGGGATAAAAGAACTTTTCTTCACGAAAATTACAGCTACTTCTATTATAACAGGTTTTTTCTGCTCTATCTATGCGTATTTTTCAAAATCGAAGCTACAAGTTTTTATGATTTCTATCTTAATAGGAATCATGGTATTCTATGCGAAGTATTGGATTACGGGTCATCATTTCGACCCTGGAATCATGGGTGCTTTTACAGGAGCCTTGTTAGGAGGTGTCTTTGCAGTCATTCGCAAGTTTACACATTCCTATAAGGTCTACAGAAGACTCGAAAGACTCAAGAAAAGGGGATTTAACAACTACGTTTAATCAACAAACTGGGCCACATTCTGCCAAGGGCCTCCGTTGATAACATCCAAGCCTTGGTGATTTAAAAAATCGGTAGCACTCTGACTTCTTCCACCACTCTTGCATACAGCAATAATAGGTTTGTCTAATGATTTGATTTCCTCTAGATGATCTGGAATGGTATTCAAAACAATGTGTTTAGCTCCTTCTAGATGATCTTCATCCCACTCTTGCTGAGTTCTTACATCTAAAACAACAGCTCCTTTGTCTAGATATTCTTTGATTTTATCTACGCTTTCTTTTTGACTAAAGATTCCAAATAACCCCATAATTAAGTATTTGTTTTGATTCGTTTTTCAAACACTGGAAAGGTACGGATTTTCTAAAAATTAAGGATCTCCTGAATCTTTAATTTTACTTTTTCTGTAGACGGAATCATGGTTTGTTCCAATGTAGAATTCAACGGAATTGCAGGCATATTTTCACTACCAATGGTCATTACAGGAGCGTCTAAATACGCAAAACATTCTTCTTGTATTTTTCCTGACAAAGCCCTTGCAAATCCTGTTGATGCTGGCTCTTCCGTTACCACCAAGCACTTGCCATTTTTCTTAACAGATTTCATTACAGTCTCTTCGTCAAGAGGATACAATGTTCGTAAATCAATCACTTCAATGGTATCTTGCATTCCCAATTCTGCACTGGCATTCATCGCCCAATGCACTCCCATTCCATAGGTCACAATTGTCAAGGTCTCTTCCTCCTCTTGCTTCCAGATTTCTTGTAAGACCCAAGCTTTTCCAAAAGGTAAAATATAATCCTCAGCAGGTTCTATAGAAGTTGCTCCTTGTGTTCCGGGAACCTTACTCCAATACAATCCTTTGTGTTCTAAAAAAACCACTGGATTGGGATCGTAATACGCAGCTTTTAACAATCCTTTTAAATCTGCTCCATTGCTTGGATAAGCAATTTTAATTCCTCGGATGCTGGTGAGCACACTTTCTACAGACGAAGAATGGTACGGACCTCCACTTCCATAAGCTCCAATAGGAACTCGTAAAATCATACTCACAGGCCATTTTCCATTGGACAGATAACAACTCCTGCTCACCTCGGTAAACAATTGATTGAGTCCGGGCCAGATGTAATCTGCAAATTGTACTTCTACAATGGGTTTCAATCCCACTGCGCTCATTCCAACTGTAGAACCTACAATAAATGCCTCCTGAATAGGTGTGTTGAAAACTCGATCGTCTCCAAACTTTTGAGCTAATGTAGCAGCTTCACGAAAAACACCACCTAAACGCCCTCCTACATCTTGTCCGTATAACAGGCATTCTTTGTGCTTTTTCATTAACTCCTCAACACCAAACAAAGCACAATCGACCATGACTACTTTCTCATTTCCTTTCGGAGAGCGGTCACCGTTCTCTTCAGTAATGGGCGTTGGAGCAAAATCATGTGTAAATAAATCTTCTGGTTTTGGATCTTCTGCTAGCTGTGCTCTCTCAAAATCGGATTGAACTTTTTCTTTTGCTTCGTTTTCAATGGCCTCAACTTCTTCTTGTGTAAATCCGTTGTCTAACAACTGTTGTTTTAAAACCGGATACGGATCACGAGAACGTGCTTCTTCCAGATCGTCTCGGTACCATTCCATGCGTACTCCTGATGTATGATGATTCAACAACGGGACTTTTGCATGCACCAAGAAAGGTCTTCGATCTTTGCGAATGGTGTTGATCACTTTTTCAATGGCTTCATAACTTTCAATAAAGTTAGCCCCATCTATAGAAATAGCCTCCAAACCATGAAACCCTTGCGCATATTCATAAGCGTTTTGAGCTCTGGTTTCTTCGGCATTGGCTGAAATATCCCAGCCATTGTCTTGTACCAAATACAGAATGGGTAATTGCTTTAACGCTACCATCTGAAAAGCTTCTGCAATCTCTCCTTCGGTTACGGATGCATCACCCAACGAGCAAACGGTAATTGGATTGAGATCTCTCGACTCCGCTCGAGATGACATTTTTGCCGCAGAATCTTCTATATTTTGCAATTCTTTGTATTGCATTCCCATCGCCGTCCCTGTAGCCGGAATGGCTTGCATTCCCGTAGCAGATGACTGGTGTGGAATTTTAGGTTTGTCGTCATCTTTTAAACTCGGATGACTATAGTACGTTCTTCCTCCAGAAAATGGATCCTCTTTTTTTGCCAACAACTGCAACATTAAGTCATGAGGTTCCAATCCAAATGAGAGTAACATTGCGTCATCTCTGTAATATGGGAAAGCGTAGTCTTGAGGTAATAGTTGCATCCCCAAAGCAGTTTGTATGGCTTCATGACCTCGGGAGGTTGCATGTACATATTTGGAAACTACCTTAAAGTTTTCTTTGTACAACTCTGCCATGGCTTTGGCGGTACAAAGGTTTGAATATGCTTGCTTTAGTATTTTTTTATTCATAAAGGTCATTCCTGCGAAGGCAGGAATCTATTTAAATTAAATGTATTCTTTCTCTTTTGATTCCTGCCTTCGCAGGAATGACAAAATCATTTGTCAGTTCCGGTGGCATTTTAATTATACAAACTCTTTTTCAATCTTAATCATCCAATTGAACCTGTCTTCTATTTTCCCCATTTTAATCCCATTCAATGTATCATTAATATCCAGTCCTACTGGGCTTTCATCTGAAACATGAATGGTTTTATCGTGCATTCCTATTTCTTGAATGTACGCAATTCCTACCGCTGTTCCTGTTCCGAAAGCTTCTTCTAAGGTTCCATTATTAGAAGCCTTTTCAATTTCATCAATGGTGATAGGTCTCTCAATCACTTCATATCCCTTGTAACGCAATAAGTCGATGACACTCATTCTAGTAATTCCATCCAAAATAGCACCATCTTTTTCTGGTGTGATGAATTTGCCATCGATTTTGAAGAAAATGTTCATCGTTCCTACTTCCTGAATGTATTTGTGTTCAACAGCATCTAACCATAATACTTGGTCATATCCTTTTGATTTTGCAATCTCTGTAGGACGAATAGCAGCAGCATAATTCCCCGCAGCTTTCGCTTCTCCAGTTCCACCTGCAGCAGCCCTGATGTATTTCGTTTCTGCATACAATTTGATTCTTTTTGTGAAAAATGGACCTGCAGGAGAAGCCATGATAATGAACTTAAAGTTGTTCGCAGCACGCATCCCAATAAAGGGTTCATCTGCATACATGAAAGGCCTCAAATACAGAGCACTTCCTTCTTGTGGAGGAATCCAACTCTGTTCCAAAGCCACCAATTGCTTTAACCCTTCTACAAATAAATCCTCTGGAAAATGAGGCATTCCCATTCTATCGGCACTGAAATTCAATCTTGCTGCGTTTTTATCTGCTCTAAACAACATGGGGTTACCTTCCGTATCTACAGTAGCTTTCATTCCCTCAAAAATGGCTTGCCCATAATGTAGTGCCATGGCAGCTGGATGCGTAGGAATGAATTCTAGAGGTTGAATTCTTGGAGTTCCCCATACACCATTTGCATAATCACAGATAAACATGTGATCTGTAAAGGTCGTTCCCATTGGAATATTGTTAAAATCTACATTGTCAACTTTGGACTTTTCAACGGTTTGTATTTGGATATTATATGACATGATTTTCTGTATTCTGTCTTTGCGAGCGAAGCGCGGCAATCTCATCCATGAGATTCCTTCACGCCGTTCGGAATGACGTTTTTAGATATTTCTACTTGTATCAAATTGTTCTAATTCATCTGCAACACGACGCAAGAAACTTCCTCCTAAGTACCCATCTACCACACGATGATCAAAAGAAAGTGATAAGTACATCATACTTCGAATTGCAATTTCGTCTCCTTCTGAAGTTTCGAGTACTTCAGCTCTTTTTTTAATGATTCCCAAAGCCAAAATGGCTACTTCTGGCTGGTTGATAATAGGAGTTCCCATCACACTTCCAAAGGTTCCTACATTGGAAATAGTAAATGTACTTCCTTGAATATCGTCGGCATTAAGCTTATTGTCTCTTGCCTTTCCTGCCAATTGATTTACATCTTTTGCCAATTTTTCAAGATCTTTCGTATCTGCATTTTTCACCACAGGAACAATCAGATTTCCACTAGGCAATGCGGTAGCCATTCCAATATTGATGTTTTCCTTTACAATAATATTCTCTCCATCTACAGAAACATTGATCATAGGAAAAGCTTTCACTGCTTTTGCCACAGCTTCCACAAAAAGTGGTGTAAAGGTGAGTTTCTCGTTGTACTTTTCTTGAAAGACAAGTTTATTTTCATTTCTCCACTTCACCATTTCTGTTAGGTCGGCTTCAACATAAGCAGTCACATGAGGTGAGGTATGTTTCGAATACACCATATGATCGGCAATCATTTGACGCATTCGATCCATCTTTACAATCTTCCCAGTTCCCTTATCAAGATTTAATTGTGGAATACGATATGCTGTTGGATCTGGTTCTGCAATAGGTTGTACGTATTGATAAGGTCTCCCCCCTTCAATATATTTAAACAGATCGCTTTTTCGTAATCTCCCATCTTTTCCTGAAGCAGGAATACGAGCCAACTCTTCAAAACTAATATGCTGTTCCTTAGCAATAGAGATGATGAGTGGGGAAAAAAATGTATTGTTCTTTACTGGAGTTGAAGTTGAAATCGAAGTGTTACCCTGAGCTTGTCGAAGGGCTGAACTTTTAAGTTTTCGTTTTTTAGCAACTGGTTTCTTTTCGGTTTTTCTGGATACTTCTTTTGCTTTCTCCTTGGACTTTGATTTTACAGACTCATCCATTTCAATAATCGCAATCGTATCTCCAACATTTACGACGGTATCTGGCTCAAAAAAAATCTCTTTTATAACACCAGAGACCGTTGAAGGAATCTCAGAATCTACTTTATCTGTCGCTACCTCAAGCAACATCTCGTCTTCCTCGATGATATCACCTACAGATTTGAACCAAGTAATGATAGCCACTTCTTTTATACTCTCTCCTAATCGAGGCATTTTCAACTCAAATTCCATAAAAATCATTGATTTACAAAGAGGAACAAAAGTACAAAATAAGATATTTTAAAAATTTTTAAAAACACAATATATGATTTATTAATAATAAAATTCTTTAATATTATTATATCATGTTATTTTATTCTTTTCAAAGCTTTATATTTATCGTTGAAAATAATTTTATTACTCAAGTCATGAAGTTGGACAATCTAGACATCAAGATTATGCAGATTTTACAAAAAGATTCTGATCGAACTGTAAAGAGCATTGCAGAAGAAATGGGTTTATCAACCACTCCTATTTTTGAGCGCATTAAAAAGCTAAAGAAGGAAGGCTATATTTCCAATTATGTCGCAAGGTTGAACTATAAAAAATTAGGCCTGAAACAAATTGTCTTTGTTGGTATTACGTTGCAAGGTCATACACGTAGTTATCTGGAGAAATTTGTGAAAGAGATTCAAGGGTTTCCAGAGGTTATTGAATGCCATCGTGTGAGTGGGAATTTTGACTATCTCTTAAAATTGGTGGTAGAAGACATTGAATCTTATGAGAAGTTTATCATCACTAAATTGACCTTACTTCCTTATTTAGGAAGTGTACAAAGCTTAATTACGCTTTCTACAGGAAAAGAGACGAATGAGATTGATTTGGAAAAACTGTTGATTTAAGAATACTCAGTACTGAATAATAAATGACAAAGTAAGTTCTAATTTAACTTCCTAAAAATCAACTTCTTTATTCAATATTCTACATTCGTATTTTTTACTTTTTAAACTGCTCTCGTAAGGTTTTGTATATTTCTTCTTGTTTCGGTCTGTCTTTGGGAACTTCTCGCAAAGGCGCTACTTCTCGCAAGCTGTCGTGACAATCTTTGGGCAATTGCTGATACAACTCGGTTCCTTTGGTTTTCCAAGCAATCATTTCATCACTAACTTCTTTAACAACCTTAGCAGGATTTCCAACCACCAAACTTCTTCTGGGGATTTTGGTTTCTGCTTTGACAAATGCCATAGCACCGATAATACTCTCGTCACCGATTTCAGCATCATCCATAATCACAGTATTCATCCCAACCAGTACATTTCTCCCAATATTCGCACCATGAATAATGGCTCCGTGACCGATATGAGCACTCTCTTTTAAAGTAATGGATTTTCCAGGAAACATGTGAACCGTACAATTTTCCTGTACATTGACACCATCTTCTAAAATAATTTGTCCCCAATCACCTCGAATGGCTGCACCTGGACCGATATAGCAATTCTTACCAATAATGACATTTCCTGTGACCGCCGCTAACGGATGCACAAAACTCGATTCGTGTACTACAGGAATATAACCTTGGAAAGAATAAATCATGTGAAATATTAAATTATGAATATTGAATAAAAAATATCGAATATTGAAGTTTATTGGATTCAACTTCAGAATTCTGCGTTCTATGTTCAGTATTCTGTATTCGGTATTATTTAAAGCCTTTCAGTTTTTCTTTGGTAAACTCAGACAAGACCAATCTTCCGCTGATTTGAGCGCGCTCTGCCAACAAAGCATCCCAGTCATCCGTTCCTCGCCAGAAAATTTTCTTCATTTCTTGCATAGCTTCTGGATTGTAGGTGCAAAGGTGCTCAGCAGTTACCTTGACAGCTTCGTCCAATTCTTCAGTGGTTTCATAAACGTGTGTGAACAATCCTTTTTGTTTTGCCCACTCAGCAGGATAAAAGGTATTCGCATCAATTGCTATTTGAGACATGGCACTTAGACCCATTTTGCGCTCAATAGCAGGCCCCACTACAAAAGGTCCGATACCAATATTCAGCTCACTGAGTTTAATGGCTGCAAATTTTGTTCCCATACAATAGTCTGTTGAAGCGGCTAATCCAACTCCCCCTCCTACAGTTTTTCCTTGAATTCTTCCAATGATGAATTTTGGGCATTTACGCATGGCATTGATCACATTGGCAAAGCCTGAAAAGAATACTTTTCCTGTAGCTTCATCATTGATATGAATGAGCTCCTTAAAACTAGCTCCTGCGCAGAAAGTACGATTTCCACCGCTTTTTAAAACGATGACTTTCACATCATCATTGTTTCCAGCATCAGTGATGGTTTGCGCTAATTCAGCTAAAATATCTCCTGGCAATGAGTTATGAGCTGGGTGAAAAAACTCAATGTAGGCGACTTCGTTTTCTATGGTTTGTTTTACGTAAGGTTGTGTCATGTTTACTTTCCGCTAAAGCGGTAATCTTTTTATGATTATACTTTTATTTTCAATAAGAATCCCTTTTTCAAGAGAAAATATCGGGAAAACTTATTTTTAATTATTTATAAATTTATCTTTTTAATGCAAAATGCGCTTTAAATGTTCTTGAATTTCCTGAGGCATCAAGATAATCTACTGTAAACCAATAGTCGTTAGAAGGCATAGGTTTACCGTTATAATTACCATCCCACCCTATTCCTTGAGGTGATATCGTTTTGAGTAATTTGCCATAACGATCAAATATAGAAATTCTAGCTGATGTCTGATCTCGTAAACATTCAATATTCCAATATGGATTATAGAGATCTCCATTTGGGGTAAAGAATTTAGGATAAAAAAGTATATTTAATGAGGTAGTTGCTGTATTACTACATCCACTTATTTCTCTTGCTCTAAACTTTAAAACATTACAACTTCTTAGCCCCGAGAATGTACTGGAAGTTTGCCACGGACCACTATTTAATTGGTATTCATAATTCCCTGTACCGCCTGTTACCAACACCATAACCGTTGCCGTATTATCAAAATTATTGCGTATAACCTCTGCTTCTACAGTTAACGAAGTAATACTTAGGACATCAATGGTTAGTTGTGTACCTATAGCACACTGTCCAGCATCTGGAGTAAAGGTATAAGTAGTTGTGGCGGTATTGTTAAATACTGGCGACCAGCTACCTGTAATACCATTGTTGGATATGGTAGGCAATGTGGTTAAGGTATCCCCTTCGCAAATGGGAGCTATAATACTAAAGACAGGTGCTTCAGGAGTGTTTACCGTAATGGTTAAGGTTTGGATTGGAGCACATAGCCCTGCATCTGGAGTAAAAGTATACGTTGTTGTTGTGGTATTGTCTAATGCAGGGGACCAAGTACCAGTAATACCATTATTAGACGTAGTAGGTAATGCGGCTAAGGTATCGCCTTCACAGATGGGGGCTACAGCATTAAAAACAGGTACATCAAGAGTGTTTAGTACCGTGATGGTTAAGGTTTGGGTAGTAGCACACTGACCTAGGCCTGGGGTAAAGGTATAGGTTGTTGTGGTGGTATTGTCAAATGCTGGTGACCAAGTACCTGTGATGCCATTGTTGGACGTAGTGGGTAATGAGATTAAGGTATTGCCTTCACAAATGGCAGTTATGACTGTAAAACTTGGGGTAATTTCTATAAAATCCCTGTAATCAACATCACCCCCCGAAGCGAGGTCATTATCAATATCGGGTAAATTAGTTGCAGGATTATTGATATCGTCATTAATATCATGTGGAGGACCAGAAATAAAATCGTCATAGCTGTCATCCAAGCCATCGTTGTCTGCATCTATCCCTAAAATGGCAACATTGGTTTCGTTATTCTCTTCGGCATCCAAAAGACAATCATTGTCACTATTTGTATCTAGATAATCGGGCATAGCATCGGTATCAGAGTTTACAGGTCTTAGCCCACCAATGTATGCTGAATTTACCCCACTATTAGCAGTATAAGTTGTTGCATCATCATTATTTGGTGAAATATAACCTAGTGTAGATTGCGCCTCAATATTATCAGGAATGCCATCATTATCGCTATCAATATCTAGATGATCGAAAATATTGTCGTTATCACTGTCTTGATTACAGGTAAAATTTTGACATACTACTCCAAAAGTGAAATTAACATAAAATTCATTTGCCAAGTAATCGAAACTTAAACTATTATACGTTCCAGAAAATCTTAAAATAGCATACCCCTCAGTACCTTGAATTCTGGTAGGAGTTAATTGGTTAACATTTTCAGCGAATTCTATGATAAAAGGATCTGACATCTCTACAGAAGCAGAAATATTATTACCTATAGAAGCAAAAACAATTACTGGATCTCGTACTGGTGTACTAAACGTTAAGACGTTGGAGGATATAGTTACATTTCTTATTGATGGGCTATTTTGAGGTACATTAAATCGAGTAGGCCAACCAGACGATAATCCAGACGAAAAAATATCAGGAGTTAAGTCCAAATTTACATTAGATGTATAAGTAAACTGTATATCTCCTATTATTCCTGTTACACTATTGCCCGTTGGTGTATCATATGTTGCCCATCCAAACTCCTCAAAACATCCTTCATCTAAATCTAAAATACCATCATTATCATCATCTAAATCAACGGAATCTGTAACTCCATCTCCATCAGTATCGCATGTAGCCCTTCTAAACCTTACTAAATCCATTCCCGCATCATTACCTATAAGACCAAAAGAAACATTACGAATTTCTATTGTTATTGAAGTTGCTGAAGCATTTGTAGTATATTGAAACCCTGCTTCTTGCCAACCGTTAGAGTTTCTGGCCAAATCAATTTGAGCATCTGATTGCCCTAAGAAAGATTCTACACCTGAGTTATCATCAATAACATAAAAAGCAAATACAGGAGCAACACCAACTAATCCATCATTTACGGACAATACATTACTAAAATATGCTGAAAAGAAATAAAGAGAGTTTGGATCAATATTTATTTTTTGACGCCAAAATGTCTGCTGTATATTTGCTTCGGGGAAGTCAAAAATCCCAAATCTATCACCTTCGAATGCAGTCATATTCCAACCACCATTACAATTATTAGCATTTCCTCCTGCATTTACTATTGAATAGTAATTAGCAGTTTGATTTTGGGGAGAACCAAAGCAGTCTCCAAAATAATTATTATCAGAGGTAAAGCCCGTATTTCCAGACTCAAATCCCGAATTAACTGCTAAGTTTTCCCCTAAAATTAAAGATGAGCAATTACTTTTATTACTATCTAAAATACCATCATTATCATTTAAATCAATAGAATCTGCAACTCCACCTCCGTCGGTCTCTGAGGTATTAATGGTGGCGCCTAATATAACATTCTTAGCACACTGCCCTATATCTGGTGTAAAAGTATAGATTTGCGATAATGCATAATTTAAAGATATCAAAGCAAAACATATTGTAAATCCTAATAAACGGTATCTCATAATTACTATGAAAAAAAATTTAACTTAAAATAGTTAAACAATGCTCGAATTAAAAGGATTGAATTCTAGTGATATTGCGTGTTTGAGATGGTTGTAAGAAATAGGTTTTGTTAAAAATTTTGTATTAATTAGATGGCAAGATAGCTTTCGATACTTGCTTGAAAATTAAACTCATTTAACACCATTTATAACCTCTCTTGTCAAAGTTAAGGAAAAGTTCATGATTAAAAAAAATACTACTTAATCTATAAATTCAAATTTTAATCAGTTTTTAATATTTCTTTTTAAGAAGAACTAAGACAATAATAGTCATTGATTTTAACTATTCATTAGTCCAAATTGCTCAAAGTGATGATTCAAATGTTTTCTTTCCATTAAATACCAGTCGTATCTATTCATTTCTCCGAAGACATAGTTTTTCAAAACTGCCTCAGGGTTTTCTTTAAAAAATGTTTTATAATCTTCTCTTGCTTCCACAAACTTCTCAATAGCTGTCGCTAAATCTTGATGTTTCAAATCGTCTAGCTTGTCTTTTTCTAACAAAGGGAATTGGGAGTTCCTCGGAAACGGTTCATAATTCCATAATGTGTTGTGAACTTTCTCTAAGATCTTTTCTGGTGTAGCAATCTCAAAATCTTGAATCTCGCCAGAAGCTACTCGATAGGTAAATTCCAAATGCTCAATCATGTGTTGAGGCGTCATAATTCCCCAAGCTGGTTTTGCATCCGCTTTTAAGTTATTTAAACATTCTTGTATTTTTTCTTCCGTCATTTCCACAAAGGTGGTTTGTTTCTTTTGAACCATGGTTAGGATAGTAGCAACGGCAACTAGCGGACTATCTTTTTCACTTTTTTGGCTTTCTGGACGGTTTTCAAAATTAGCATCGAATACTTCAACATGCCATTTTACAATACCGCTAGGATGCTCTGCACTATTGACATCACGATCAACTTTTTCTTTGCAAGTCAATCTAACATAAATGGTATCATTATGATATAAAGGCCTTAAAAACCGGATACTGTCTAAGCCATAATTTGCAGAAACGGGTCCTTTGTTTGGATGAACAAACAATCCTGCGGCGGCTGAGATGATGAAATATCCATGTGCTGTCCTCTTCTCAAAAATACTTCCGTCCAGAGAAGTGATGTCTGTATGTGCATAGAAGTGATCCCATGTTAGATTTGCAAAATTCTGAATATCAGTATCCGTAATGGTACGTTTGTGTGTTTTCAGAGACATTCCCGGTTGAATATCTTCCCAATGGTATTTGAATGGATGCTGTTCGGATTCTTTGTACTTTGCGTTTTGCTGATAAATCCCAGTAATCTCCGTCAACGTAGTAGGAGAGCCTTGGATTGCAGTACGCTGTAAATAATGTTTCACACCGCGCATTCCACCCATTTCTTCTCCTCCTCCAGCTCTTCCTGGACCTCCGTGAACCAGAGTAGGTAGTGGAGAACCATGACCCGTGCTTTCTTTGGCATTTTCACGATTCAATACCAAAATACGACCGTGATGACTCGCTGCATTCACTACATATTCTCTCGCAATCTTGTCATCATACGTAGCGATAGATGATACCAAAGAACCTTTACCCATTTGAGCCAATTTTACAGCTTCATCCAATGATTTGTATGGCATAATGGTACTTACTGGACCAAATGCTTCACGTTCGTGAACAGCAATATTCTCAAAAGGATTGTTGGTTCTTAATAAAATTGGACTGATGAAAGCTCCTTTCTTTGCATCGGCTCCAATCGTTTCTATTTTATCTAAGCTTCCGTAAACGATCTCTGCCTCTTTGGCAATATCCTGTACGGAGTTGCGAACCGCTTCTACTTGTTGCCTACTGATCAATGCACCCATGCGGACTTCTTTCAATCTCGGATCTCCAATGGTTACTTTATCCAATGCTTTTCCTAAGGCGATTTGAACATCTTCTACCAAATTTTCAGGAACGATGATACGGCGTATTGCGGTACATTTTTGTCCAGCTTTTACCGTCATTTCTTTCCGAACTTCTTTGATGAATAAATCAAATTCAGGAGTTCCAGGTACTGCATCTTCACCAAGGATCGATGCATTTAGAGAATCCGCTTCCATAGTAAATGGCACCGCTTCTTGAATGATTCTTGGATGTGCTTTTAATAGACGGCCTGTGGCCGCAGATCCCGTAAATGTTACCACATCTTGAGACTCAACTGTATCCAAGATATTTCGAACGGTTCCGTTGATAATCTGTAAAGCCCCTTCTGGTAAAATTCCAGAATCAATAATGACTCTGGCAACTGCTTCTGCTAAATACGATGAAGATGGTGCCGGTAAAACAACAGCAGGCACTCCTGCCATCCAGTTGACCGCGCACTTTTCTAGCATCCCCCATACTGGGAAGTTGAAGGCATTGATATGAACTGCAACTCCTTTTTTAGGAACCATGATATGGTGCGCCATAAAGCGTCCACCTCTGGAAAGATCAATAGGATCTCCTTCTACATGATACGATTGATTTGGGAACAGCTTTCGCAAGGATGCATTGGCAAATAAGTTTCCGAAACCTCCTTCAATATCGATCCAACTATCAATTTTAGTGGCTCCTGTTCTATAGCTTAACTCATAAAATTCGTTCTTGCGTTTGGTAAGGTATAATGCTAGTTTTTTCAGCATATTCCCCCTCTGTTGAAAAGTCATTTTTCGAAGCACTTCTCCTCCTTTGGTTCTTCCGTATTGAAGAATTTCGGGAATATCCAAGCCTTCTATGGCAATATTGGAGATGACTTCCCCAGTAATGGCGTCATGAATAGGAGCTCCTTCTTCTTTCCCTTCTATCCATTGTCCTTGGACGTAATGTGGAATTTTGTTCATATCTCTTATTGTTTGAGATTGTAGATTAACGATTTTTGGTTGTTGAAGTCACTCGCAATTCTTAAATCCCCAATCGATTATCTTCAATCTTTAATTTTAAACCTTTTCTATAATAGCAGCATACCCTTGCCCTACACCTACACACATGGTTACTAACGCATATCTTTTTTGTTGTTCTTGTAATTCCAGTGCAGCTGAATAAGCTATTCTCGCACCGGTTACGCCTAATGGATGACCAATAGCTATGGCGCCTCCATTTGGATTTAATCTTGGATCATCATCCGCCAATCCCCAGGCTCTTGTACAAGCCAAAGCTTGCGCTGCAAAAGCTTCATTCAACTCTATAATGTCTATATCATCCATGGTCAACCCTGCTTTTTCCAATGCTTTATTGGATGCTTGTACGGGTCCAATTCCCATGATCCTTGGTTCAACTCCCACCACCGCAGAGCTTACAATTCTCGCCAATGGTTTTAGATTGTATTTTTTTACCGCGTCTTCGGAAGCTACGATGGTAGCCGCGGCCCCATCGTTTAATCCGGATGAATTTCCTGCTGTTACACTTCCTCCTTCTTTTTTGAAAGCAGGACGTAACTTTGCAAGGATTTCTTTTTTGGTTGTTGGTTTTACAAACTCATCTTTTGAAAAGATGATTGGGTCTTTTTTGCGCTGAGGAATTTCAACAGAAACAATCTCTTTATCTAGACGACCATTCTCCTGAGCTTTGCTCGCTTTCATCTGACTCCAATAGGCAAAAGCATCTTGATCTTGTCTAGAAATATTGTATTTCTCAACCAAATTCTCAGCTGTATTTCCCATTCCGTCAGTCCCATACATTTCATGCATTTTTGGATTGACAAATCGCCATCCAAAACTCGAATCGTACATTTTAGAATCGTTTCCAAAGGCACTCGATGGTTTTGCAATTACATAAGGACCCCGCGTCATGTTTTCAACCCCGCCAGAAATAAACAAGTCTCCATCACCCGCTTTGATAGCGCGATTTGCTTGAATGATTGCCGAAAGTCCAGAACTACACAATCTATTGATTGTTTCCCCTGGTACCGTAAAAGGCAAGCCCGCAAGTAAGGATGACATCCTCGCTACATTCCGATTGTCTTCTCCAGCCTGATTGGCACAACCCATAATAACATCATCGTAAGCATCTTTGGGAATGTTTGTATTACGTTCTATGAGTTCTTTAATGACAATAGCACCTAAATCATCTGTTCTTACTGCTGATAAGGTTCCTTTGTAATTTCCTATCGGTGTACGAACACCGTCTATGATATATGCTTCTTTCATATTGATTTGAGATTGTTGATTGTTGATTGTTTAATTTTCAAGTCTATATTCTCCAATCAAAAATCATCAATCGTTAATCGTTTTTCCATTCTTTTTGGGTTCTATAAACGACACCTTTGTACAAGGCAACTAGTTCTTCTTCTCGTTTTACTTCAATGATATTGAAGCCTAATTTGTTGTTCTTTTTTTCTATCACCGACTCCGCGGTGATGTAATCTCCTTCGTTCAATGCTTCTATATGATTAATCGACGTCTCCACAGTAAGCGCGTGCTTTCCATGTGTATTCGCTGCAAAGGCAAACGCCGAATCTGCCAGAGCAAAGCTGATTCCACCATGAGCTTTGTAAAAGCCATTCAGCATCTCTTTTCGAATCGTCATCCCAACTTTCACACGACCAATTTGACTTTCTAAAATCTCAATACCCAACCATTGGCTGTAAGCATCATCTTTTAGCATTTTGTATGGAATTTTTGCTCCGCTTAAAGGCATTTGATTTTAGAGATTAGGCATTAGGTATTCATTCTTTCAATAATTTTCTTTCTCAAAGATGACATCATCTTTGTTAATTCAGAAATTCGTTTTCTGTTTTCTTCATCTTGTTCGAAACTTATGTAATTCCGCCTTACAGCTTTGGTACTGCAACTAACACATTCATTTGAGCTGTAAATAGCATAGTTTAAATGTTTCACAAATTGAGCATCTGAACCAGGGTAACCTTCTGCAATATTCAATGCTATTGAATCTGCAGCTCTTCTGAATTGAGATGATAAAGCATATAATTCATGATTAGGAAAACCTTTAACTATATCATTTACCAACTCACCAAAATCTAAAGCTTTTTGATAAACGTTTAAATCCTCAAACTTAAAATGATATTTACTTTTATTACTCATTCCCAATTCCAAATACCTGATTGCTAATTACTAACAAAAAAACGTTTTCCCTTCTCTATTCATTTTTCTCAATAGCGGACTGCATCTATATCGATCTTCATGATACTCATCATATAAGGCATCCAATTGGTTGACACACCAATCAATTCCTTTTTCGTCGGCCCAAGCCAACAATCCTTTTGGATAGTTGACTCCTTTGGTCATGGCATTGTCAATATCTTCAGCAGAAGCAATATTCAAGAACAATGCATCTGCAGCTTCGTTGATCAACATTACCAAAACTCTATCAAAAATTCGTTGTGCTAGTTCATCATCCTTTATAGCAGATGCTGAAATAAATTCAGCACTACTCATACCATTCTGATATTCGTAGTATCCCTTTCCTGATTTTCTTCCTAAGTATCCTGCTTCTGCAAAACGCTTTTGTGTAAATGCAGGCTTGTACCTTGGATCAAAGTAGAAGGCAGTAAAAACTGTTTCAGTTACTGTATAGTTGACATCATTTCCAATGAAATCCATCAACTCAAATGGTCCCATTCTAAATTTTCCAAGTGTTTTTAGGCTCCAATCTATGGTTGCAAAATCTGCGATTCCTTCTTCATAAACTCGTAAAGATTCGCCGTAGAAAGGTCTTGCCACACGATTTACAATAAACCCAGGAGTATCTTTTGCCACAGCTACTACTTTTTTCCATGAAGTAATGGTTTCAACTGATGCATCTAAAACTTCTTTTGAGGTTTGGATCGCTGGAATCACTTCGACCAACTTCATTAATGGTGCTGGATTAAAAAAATGGATTCCCACACAGCGCTCTGGCTTTTGTAATGACGAGGCAATTGATGCAATGGACAAACTAGAGGTATTGGATGCTATGATACAATCATCAGAAACGTAGGTTTCTAGATCAGCAAACACTTTTTGTTTGACATCCAAGTTCTCGATAATTGCTTCAATAGTTAAGTTAGAATCGTTTAAATCCTTCAAGGAATTTACATAGGAAATATTTCCTTGAATTCTCGACTTTTCATTTTCGTCAATTCGTCCTTTCTCAATCAATCTATTCAATACTTTTTCCAAAGCATTTTTGCTTTTGTCCAAAGCATTTTGATTGGTATCATATAGTTTTACCTTACACCCAGAAGTAGCTGCTACTTGTGCTATGCCGCTTCCCATGGTTCCTGAACCTATAATTCCTACGTTCATATTTATGAATGTTGAATATCGAATACTGAATGCTGAATATCCAAGTTCTATTTTAAACTTACTTTATAATTCAGTATTCTTTATCCAATATTCGTTATTTACTTTTGTTTTGCGATGTTCGAATGCTTGAAACGAAAATCGCTATTAATTCATTATTCTCAACGAGAACTCTTTCTAAATTTTCTTTATTATCAATCGAGTTAATTCCTTTTTGAATTTTCAAATTGACCAATGTTTCCCTCAGTTCTTTCAGACAAATTTTCATTTTATGCTGAAAATCTTTCGTTGACTCTGCGCTTTGAGCTTCACCATAGTTTAATGCTGAAGATGTGGAGGAACGAATAATCTGCTTGATTAAATGTTCTGAGGCAAAACTTTTAGTTGATTGTCTACAAAGTTCAATAATATTAATTGAAAATTGAATCAACCTTTCTTCAAGATCGTACTTTCTTTTCATAACGTGCAATTTTTATTTTAAAATATTGAAAACTGAAAACTTCTTACTTCATTATTCAGTATTACATATTCATTATTTCATTTTCCTTTAAAATTTGGTTTTCTCTTTTCGATAAACGCTGCAACTCCTTCGGCATAATCTTCACTTTGGGCAGCTTCAATTTGATATTTTGATTCCATAGCCAATTGTTCTTGCAAATTATTCGTCATGGATTTGTTGAATAATTCTTTGATCATTCCTAATGCTTTTGTAGGCATATTAGCCAATTTTAAAGCCAATTTTTGAATGGTTTCTTGGAACTCATTTGAAGGAACACATTTATAGATCATACCCATTCTTTCTGCTCCTTCGGCTCCAATTTTATCGCCTAACATTGCCAAAGCAGATGCTTTTTGAAATCCAATCAAACGCGGTAAAAAATAGGTTCCAGCACTATCTGGCACCAAACCAATCAAACTAAATGCTTGAATGAAACTGGCTCTTTCGTCTGCCACAACAATATCACAAGCCAAAGCAATATTCGCTCCAGCTCCAGCAGCTACCCCATTGATTGCTCCGATTACTGGTTTCTTAATATCACGAATTCTTGTGATAATAGGATTGTAATGTTCTTCCAATATTTTTTTAAATCCTGGATTCAATTCGGGAGAAGTGACTTCTTTTAGGTCTTGTCCTGCACAAAAAGCTTTTCCATTCCCAGTAAGAACAATGGCTCTTACATCATCATTTTTTTCGCAAGCGTCAAAAGTATCTTGCAATGTCAATGCCATTTCTCGATTGAAGCTATTGAACACCTCAGGTCTGTTCAATGTGATAACGGCTACTTTATTTTCAACGGTTAATTGAATCGTTGTACTCATAATAGTTTAATGTTGAATATCGAATACTGAATATAGAAATTCAAAGTTAACTTCTTTGGAACATTTCATCATTCTATATTTAATATTGGTTATTCATTATTTTTTCATTTTAGACATTTAAAATAATCGAAAGGTTCTTGGCAATCGTCACATTTGAACAAGGCTTTGCAAGCTGTAGAGCCAAACTGACTGACTAGTTTTGTGTTTTGAGATCCACAAATTGTACATTTCACTATGCGTTGATCTTCTAAAAGAACTGCTTTGTCAGAAATTGGATCCAAAGGTGCCGCAATTCCATAATCTTCCAATGCTTTTCTACCTCTTGGAGTGATCCAATCTGTTGTCCAAGCAGGAGAGAGAATCAATTCGACTTGCGATTGATATCCCGCGTCTAATAATGCTTTTTTGATATCATCTCCTATGACATCCATCGCTGGACAACCACTGTAGGTGGGAGTAATTTGAATCTTGGCTTCGTTGTTTTCAATAATAGCAGAACGAACCACTCCCATGTCCATAATAGACAAAACCGGAATTTCCGGATCTGAGACTTGTTCCAAAATAGGAACCAATTCTTTTTCTATGTGTTGTTCTGTTGCTGTCATGATACTTGCTACCACTCCATATTAGGATAGGTCCTCTGCATGTACTGCAAATCGCTTAATAAATACCCTAAATGTTCTGTGTGAATTCCTTGTTTTCCTCCCTTTTGAAACCATTTGGTTTCTGGAATTTTCAAAGTTGCTTCTTCTAGGATAGCAGTTACTCTTTTTAAATAGTCATCTTTAAATTTTGTAACATCTACACCAATTCCTTCTTCGATCATGACTTTATCAGCTTCCGTTTGATGAAACAGTTCGTCTGTGTAGGTCCACAATGAATCTATTGCAGTTTGTACTCTTTGATGACTTTCTTCGATTCCATCACCCAATCGTTTGATCCAATCAGAAGAGAAACGCAAATGATAACTCACTTCTTTAATGGATTTTTTAGCAATGGCTGCCAGAGTCATGTCACGACTTTTCTCTAACTCCTGTAGCAACAACAGATGATACACATCAAACAAGAACTGCCTTGCCATGATATGTCCAAAATCTCTGTTAGGTTGCTCTACTAATAATAGATTCATATATTCTCTTTCTCTACGTAAGAAAGCGATATCGTCTTCTGTAGTTCCTTCTTCTTTGATCTTTGCCGCATACTGGTAATAACTTCTAGTCTGACCAAATAAATCCAATGAGATATTGGTACAAGCAATATCAATTTCAAGACTGGGACCATGTCCGCACAATTCTCCTAATCGTTGTCCGAGAATCAATGAGTTATCTGCAATACCTAGTATGTAATTATATAAGTTTGTATTCATAAGTATAAAGACGAAATTGAAGATGAAAGTGAAGACGAAATTAGTATCGTTTTAAAATCGTCACTACAATTCTTATCAATTCATCGTTTTCTTTTTTTAATATTTCCAATTCTGTTTCTTCATATATGAAAGCTTTAGATTGAATATTTATATTTCTAATACTTTCTCTAAGTTCCTTAAGAACAATTCTTAATTTATTAGATTTATCCTTATCACTAGCTGCTCCTAAATACTCTCCAAAGTTGAGAGCAGAGGAACAAGATGATCTGATTAACTGTTTCACTAAATAATCTGCTGCAAAAGTCTTTGGTTTGTCATTATAAAACCTAATTATTGATGCTGCAAAGTTTTCCAATCGATCATCTAAATCGTATTTTTTCATAGCTATCTTTAATAATTTACTTATTCTATCGAAAAATCGAATTCAAATCCAGTTTCAACTTCGATTTCGTCTTCAAATTCTACATATGCTTTACTTCGTCTGGCAAATCATAAAACGTCGGGTGACGGTATATTTTGTCCTGAGCAGGCTCAAACAATTCACCATTATTTTCTGGATTGGATGCAGTAATGTTTTTTGACTCTACCACCCAAATACTTACACCTTCATTACGCCTTGTATATACATCTCTCGCATTTTCTAGTGCCATCTCTGCATCAGCAGCATGTAGGCTTCCAAAATGACGATGTTCTAATCCGTTTTTGCTTCGTACAAATACTTCCCAAAGAGGCCAGTTTTTTTTCATAAATCACAAAATTGAGTTCGAATTTGAAATCGAATTCGAAGAGTTTAATTTATATTTTTAATTCTTGTTACTATAATCCTAATCAATTGATCGTTTTCATCTTTTAAAGTTCTTAGGCTTTCTTCTGAGATCAATTTTGACTTTGTTTGAATATTTAAATTCCTCAAAGATTCTCTTAACTCCTTTAGACATATTCTAAGTTTGTTAACTTTATCTTTATTTGTTCCTGCTCCTAATGCTTCTCCATAATTTAATGCAGAAGAACATGCTGATCTAATTAATTGCTTTGCTAAATATTCTCCAGCAAAAGAACTTGGTTTTTTACCGAATAGTAAAATTATATCAGCAGCATAATCTTCTAATCGTTCACTTAAATCGTATTTCATAGCTATTTTTGATAATTTATTTTTCCTTTTTCACTTTTTCAACTTGAAGTTTAAATCTCAGTTTCAATTTCGACTTCAAACTCGACTTCAAGTTTTCTAAACAACTTCTTTCACTTTTCTACTTTCTTTTTTTTCTGCATGTGCCATGGCAGCATCTCTCACCCATTCTCCTTCTTCCCATGCTGTGACTCTGGCGTTCATACGTTCTTTGTTACAAGGTCCATGACCTTTTACTACTTGCCAAAATTCATCCCAATCAATTTCCCCAAAGTCATAACTCTGGCGCTCTTCATTCCACTTTAAATCTGGATCTGGCACTGTAAGTCCTATCAAATCGGCTTGTGGAACGGTCTGATCAATAAATTGCTGACGCAATTCATCATTGGTCTTACGCTTTAACTTCCATTTCATGGATTGTTCTGTGTGTACTGACTTATCATCCGTTGGCCCTAACATCATTAAACTTGGCCACCACCAACGATTCAAGGCATCTTGCGCCATTTCTTTTTGCTCTGGAGTTCCGTTGGCCAATTTGATCATGATCTCATAACCTTGACGTTGATGGAAACTTTCTTCTTTACAAACACGAATCATGGCTCTTGCATACGGACCATATGACGTACTACACAATGGAACTTGATTGATAATTGCAGCCCCATCTACCAACCAACCAATGGCTCCCATATCCGCCCAAGTAAGGGTTGGGTAGTTAAAAATACTCGAATACTTCGCTTTTCCTGAATGCAGTTGATCATACAATTCTTCTCTTGAAATCCCTAGGGTTTCACAAGCGCTGTAGAGGTACAATCCATGCCCAGCTTCATCTTGAATTTTGGCCAACAAAGCTACTTTTCTACGGAGAGAAGGAGCTCTGGTGATCCAGTTTCCTTCTGGAAGCATTCCAATAATTTCTGAATGTGCGTGTTGTGAAATTTGTCTGATGTGTGTCTTTCGATACTTTTCAGGCATCCAATCTTTTGCCTCAATCTTTTCATCACGGGCAATACGTGCCTCGAACTCTGCTTCTAATTTTTTTATTTGATCTTCACTCATAATGATTTGAGATTGTTGATTTGAGATTGTTGATGTTTGATTTTTGTTCTTAAATCAAAGTTCTTCAATCTCCAATCGTTAATATCTTTATGCTACATTATCTGATACCTAAATTTTAAACATCAAAATCTACAACGACTTTTTCTGTTGTAGGTACTGCTTGACAACTTAATACTAAGTTTTGCTTTACTTCACTTTCTACCAAAGCGTAATTGATCTTCATTTCTACATTTCCTTCTACAACTTTGCACTTGCATGTACTACAAACTCCACCTTTACAGGCAAAAGGCAAATCAGCTCCTGCAGCCAAAGCTCCATCCAGAATGTTATCAAAATCTTCTTCCATCACAAAGTGGAACTCTTTTCCACCATCTATAATGGTTACCTCAGTTCCATCGACTTTTTGTTCTAAAACTTCAGCAATATGTTTTTCATCTTTTTTAGAATCACCAGAGAAAAATAATTCGTAATGAATGTTCTCTGCATCAAGTCCTGCTTCAACAAGGTGATCTCGAATCAAGAAAATCATTTCTTGTGGACCACAGATAAAACAGTCATTCGTATCTTCTATATCGATAAATGTCTTAGTTAAGACATTTAACTTTTCTGTATCAAAGCGACCATTCAAAAAGGGAATGTCTCGTTGCTCTTTGGTCAAAAAATAAAACACCTGAAACCTTCCAAAGAACTGATTTTTAAGACTTTCTATTTCTTCTTTAAAGATAATCGATTTTACAGTTCGATTTAAATAGAATAGTTTAAATGTGCTATTAGGCTCTGAAAGCAAATGTGTTTTAATGATCGAAAGCATGGGAGTGATTCCACTTCCTGCAGCAAAGGCAATGTAATTTTTTGATGTTTCTTTGTCTACATCTACATAAAATGAGCCTGCGGGTTCTGACAATTCAATTTCATCTCCCTCTTTCAGCTCTTCATTGGCATAGGTTGAAAAGGTTCCTCCAGGAATTTTCTTGATCGCTACCTTCCATTTATTCTCCAAAGGACTTGTACACAACGAATAGGAACGACGAATGTCCTCGCCATTGATCATTTTTCTCAATGTCAAATACTGTCCCTGAATAAACTCGAATGATTGTTGAAGATGTTCCGGAATATCGAACGTGACCGAAACCGTATCTTTAGTTTCTTTAGTTAGTTCTGCAACTTTTATGGAATGAAATTCAGCCATGAATCAACCAATTATTTTGATTTATTTTAAAAACTAACATTTGTTAGTTTCGATTTCAAAAGTACAAAATTTATTTTAATCATTTTGTATCCCGCTAATCAAAACTTGCGTTAAATTTTTAGTCAGCTCTTCTGGCTTAAGAGCTTCTTTTTTAGGAATCCAGAGATATAAGGATCGTAAGGTTGATAGGATTGAAAATACAATAATTTCCGTATTGGTATCGATCATTTCACCGCTTTCTATTCCAGATTCAACGATACTTCTAAAGTTGTCTTCATAACTATTCCTAAGTTCTAGATAGTATTCTAATTCTTCCTCTAGATGCATCCAGTCATTATTTAAAACACCCATTCGGTATGGATAATGATAAGCAATATCGATATGAAGTGATATGATCTTTTGTAGTTTTTCAATACTCGTACTTTCAGAAGAAGAGATTTCCTGCATTCGAATGGTAAATTCTTCTGCAATCGAGATAATAATGATTTTTAAAAGATCCTGTTTTGATTTGATATGGTTATAAAGACTAGCAGCTTTGATATTCATTGCTTTTGCAATATCTCTCATAGTGATAGCACTATACCCCTTCTCTTTGAATAATTTCGCCGAGACCTTTATAATTTCGTCTTTTCTTGTTTCTGTTTTACTCACTATTCTTTTAAGATAGAATTAAGCTAGTAATGATTTTAGTAGCTCTATAAAGTTACAAACTTAGAGCTAACTATCCTTTTATTATTGTAACATTTTTATTACATAAAAGACTTATATTTATAATCTAAATTTCTTGCTATGATGTTATCTGGAGTTATCAGTGCTATGAAAACTACTCTCAAAAACAATAAGAGAGATCGAAAAAGTGCTATCAAAAAATTAAAAGACAGTGGAGCTTTAGATCATACGTACAAAACTGAGTTACATTTCGAAAAAAAGGCTACTCCATATCAGTTAAAAAAAATACGCGAAAAAGTTCAAAGGGAGAATCGGAGAATTATGACTCGTAATATTGTCATTGTTACCATCCTCATGATCCTTTTGATCTACTTCATCGGTTTCGCAAAATTTTAATTTTTACCCGTAAATCTTTCTTACTTTTACGATTCAATCGTACTAAAGAATGAACAAAAAAGTAATCTTATTGATCTTGGATGGCTGGGGTATTACGCAAGACCCAAAGGTATCTGCCATATACAATGCAAAAACTCCTTTTATCAACTCACTTTATGATAAATTTCCCACTGCTGAGTTGAGAACCGATGGAGAATTTGTTGGTTTGCCTGAAGGACAGATGGGTAACTCCGAAGTTGGGCATATAAATTTGGGTGCTGGTAGGATTGTCTATCAAAATCTCGCAAAAATCAACATTGCCGTGAGAGAAAAAACTCTTGCTAAGGAGACTGAATTGACAAAAGCTTTTGAATATGCAAAAGAGAACAATAAGAATATTCATTTTTTAGGATTGGTGTCCAATGGAGGGATTCATTCTCATATCGATCATTTAAAAGGATTGTTAGATGCCGCTCATGAAAATAACCTTTCCAATGTTTTTGTTCATGCCTTTACCGATGGTAGAGATTGTGATCCAAAATCTGGAAAGTTTTTTATCAATGACATTCAAGAGCATATGAAAAATTCTACTGGTGAGCTAGCAAGCATTACGGGTAGGTACTATGCTATGGATCGAGACAAAAGGTGGGAACGTGTAAAACTAGCCTATGATACTTTGGTCAATGGAGTTGGAAAAAAATCTACCGACGCACTGCAAAGTATTCAAGAGAGTTATGATGAAAATATCACTGATGAATTCATCAAGCCAGTTGTGATGGTTGATGAGGCTGGACATCCAAAAACCACTATTCAAGAGGATGATGTGGTTATTTTCTTCAATTTCAGAACAGATCGAGGTCGTCAATTAACAGATGTTTTGAGTCAAAGAGACAAGCATGAGTTTAATATGCATGCGTTGCCTTTGTATTTTGTAACCATGACCAATTATGATGAGACTTTTCAGAATATTCATGTGATTTACAACAACGATAATATTGAAAATACGCTGGGTGAAGTTTTAGAATCAGCCAACAAACAGCAAATTCGTATTGCAGAAACTGAGAAATATCCTCATGTTACTTTCTTCTTTTCTGGCGGGAGAGAAAAGGAATTCATAGGAGAAAAGCGTTTATTATGCCCTTCTCCGAAAGTAGCTACTTACGATTTAAAACCTGAGATGAGTGCATACGATATCAGAGATGCGATTGTTACTGAATTGGAAAAAGGCGATGTTGATTTTGTCTGTTTGAATTTTGCAAATGGTGATATGGTGGGTCATACAGGTGTTTTTGAAGCGGCTGTAAAAGCTTGTGAAGCTGTAGACAATTGCACCAAAGATGTTGTCAATACCGGACTAGAAAATGGTTACACTACTATTCTTATCGCAGATCATGGAAATTGCGAAACAATGATGAACCCAGACGGAACGCCTCACACAGCACATACCACCAATCCAGTACCTATTATCTTAATCGACAATGAGATAAAATCCATAAAAAATGGTATCTTGGGAGATGTTGCTCCTACAGTTTTAGATTTAATGGGAGTAGATCAGCCTGAAGAGATGACTCAAAAATCACTGTTATAACCCTCGTTGAGGGATTAGGCATTTGAAAGATAATAGTCTCAACAAAAGAAAATAGATAGTGAAATTGAACTCAAACTTGAATCTGAAAAGTTTTCGAATTCGATTTCAGTTTTAAATTCAATTTCAATGAAATAAATGTATATGAAAAAAATAATCCTACTACTCGTATTTACTATTTCAGTTTTTCCTCTAAATGCGCAAGTGCCTAAAGACAATACTGGAGACTTAATTGGTTATGCAAAAAAGTCAGATTTCTTGCAAAAGCAATACAAAGGTTGGTTTGAATACCACTATAAAAACTACAAACCTGACATGTTAGTCGTAGGAGAAATTCGTAAAAACTTAAATGATATTTCTGTTTTATGTTTTATGGGAACTTGGTGTGGAGATAGCAAGCGTGAAACACCAAGGTTTTACAAAATTATGGAGGCTGCCAATTTCGACTTCGATAAAAATTTTCAACTAGTTGCTGTTAACAGAACAAAAAGCACTCCAGACAATCTACAAGAGGGGCTAAATATTATCCGAGTTCCTACGTTTATTTTTTACAGGACTGGTGCAGAAATTGGCAGATATGTTGAGTATCCTAGAGAGTCCATGGAAAAAGACATTCTTAAAATTTTGAAAGGAGAGCCCTACAAACACTCTTACGACCGATAACTTTTATATGAAAAAAACAATCTTCTTTTTTTTATTTTTCTCACTTTTTATTTCTATTTCCTATGGACAGAGTAAAGAAGATCGGAATGGAAACCTTATTGGTTTTCTCGACAAGTCCGATTTTATGCAAGGAAAATATAAAAACTGGTTTGTTTCTCATTACGATGAATACGAACCTAAGAAGAAGTTTCTCAAAAAGATACAAAAATATCTGGAAGGTGTTCAAATAAAATCTTTCATTGGCTCCTGGTGTCATGATAGCCAGAGGGAATTACCTCACTTTTATAAATTGATGGAACTCACTGGTTTCGATTTCGAGAAAAACTACAAAATGATCGGTATCACCAGAGGAAAAAAGACGCCTGATAATCTACAAGAAGGATACAATATCAAGCACACTCCCACCTTTATCTTTTTTAGAAACGGAAAAGAAATAGGCCGCTATGTTGAACATGCCAGAGAAAGTATAGAAAAAGACTTTTTAAAGATTCTAAAAGGCAAATCGTATAAACACACCTATCAGAAATAATGCTTCCTCACAACCATTTGATCATTGCCATTGATTTCGACGGAACCATCGTTGAAGATGCTTATCCTAAAATTGGGAAGCCGATGGTTTTTGCTTTTGAAACCATGCACAAATTGCAGCAAGAAGGACATCGTTTGATTTTATGGACGTACAGAAATGGGAAAAAGTTGAGAGAGGCCGTAGAGTTTTGTGAGAAAAATGGCATTGAATTTTATGCCGTAAACAAAAACTATCCTGAGGAAGAATTTGATGGCAAAATTAGCCGCAAAATTCACGCGGATCTCTTTATTGATGATCGAAATGTAGGTGGTTTCCCTGGTTGGCCAGAGATTTACCAACAAATCTTTAATTACAAGCCTGAAATAAAAAAGAAAAGAGGTTTGTTTTCTTTCCTAAGGTAAATCATCCTGTTTCAATATCTCCAAATTAAAAGTATCTTTGCAGCTTTAACAAGCTTATGATTGTCGTAAAAACCAAAGAAGAAATAGAAATAATGCGTGAAAGCGCATTGGTAGTATCTAGAACCCTAGGGATGCTTGCCAAAGAGGTAAAGCCTGGAGTAACCACTTTGTATTTAGATAAACTTGCAGAGGATTACATTCGTTCTCAAGGTGCCATTCCTGGTTTTTTAGGCTTGTATGATTTCCCAAATACTTTGTGCATGAGTCCAAATGCTCAGGTAGTACACGGTATTCCAAATAACAAACCTCTTGAAGAAGGAGATATCATCTCCATTGATTGTGGTGCCCTTAAAAATGGCTTTTATGGAGATCATGCCTATACGTTTCCTGTTGGTGAGATTGATCCAGCTACAGAGAAACTACTTCGCATTACAAAAGAAAGTCTTTATGAAGGTATTCGCGAATTAAAAGTTGGCAATCGTGTTGGAGATGTTGGAAACGCCATTCAACGACATTGTGAAAAACACGGATACGGTGTTGTAAGAGAGTTGGTAGGACATGGTTTAGGGAGAACCATGCATGAAGATCCAGAAATGCCCAACTATGGAAAACGAGGAAGAGGAAAAAAGTTTGTAGAAGGGATGGTTATTGCTATAGAACCTATGATTAACCTAGGGACTCATAGAATCAATCATTTGAGTGATGGATGGACCATTTTAACAAAAGACGGAAAACCAAGTGCTCATTTCGAGCATGATGTAGCCATTGTGAATGGAAAACCCGAGTTACTATCTACTTTTAAATACATCTACGATGCTTTGGGTATTGTGAGTGATGAAGAGGAAGAATTCAGACAGAATCAACTTGTTTTATAATTGTTTACGTGTTTACAAGAGAACTTAATCAAATAACTCAAAAGGAAATTATCCCAGGTTTTAAGGCTCGTTTTGTGCATTCTCAACAAATGACCATTGCTTATTGGGAAATTGAAAAAGGCAGCGAACTACCTTTGCATTCTCACTTACACGAACAAATTGCACTTGTTACCAAAGGTTCTTTTGAATTAACTATAGATGGAAAAACAAAAACTTACAAGCCTGGTAAAATTGCTGTCATTCCTCCTCATGTAGAACATTCTGGGAAAGCTCTTACCTATTGCGAGATCACAGATGTTTTTTCTCCTGTAAGAGAAGATTATCTATAATGTTATTTTGAGGCTTTTTAAAACTATATTAAACACCATTCCAAGACCCATACTTATTAAATTAAGTTATGTAGCTCGCCCTTTCATTGCTCTTTACTTAAAAGGGAAAACCTACACCGACCCCATTGATGGGAGAAGTTTTCGCAAATTTCTTCCCTATGGATACGGTACCCAACGCCCCAATGTTTTATCTCCCAGCACGCTGTCTCTAGAACGTCATCGCCTGTTGTGGCTGTATTTGCAGAATGAAACTGACTTTTTCTCTTCTAAGAAAAAAGTACTCCATATGGCTCCAGAGCAATGTTTTTTAAAACGTTTTAAAAAGTTGGGTCACGACTATACAACGGCTGATTTATATTCTCCCATTGCGGATGTGAAAGCTGATATTACGGTTCTCCCTTTTGAAGATGATTCTTTTGATGTCATCTTTTGTAATCATGTATTGGAACATATTCCGGATGATACCAAGGCGATGCAAGAATTGTATCGGGTGATGAAAAAAGGAGGCATGGGGATTTTTCAAATTCCTCAGGATTTAAATCGTGCAACAACATTTGAAGATGACTCCATTACTGACCCAAAAGAGCGCGCTAAGATTTTTGGACAGTACGACCATGTAAGAGTTTACGGCAGAGACTACTTTGACAAACTTCGTTCTATCGGGTTTAAAGTAGATGAGGTTGATTATACGGTAAAGATTTCGCCAGAACTGGCAGATAAATATCGCCTTATGAAAGGTGAAATTCTACCTGTGGTTTTCAAAAATTAAAAGTTAACTTGACAACTCTTTTATTTCTCCTTTTTTAAAGATTTTTATCTTCCCTTCCTTATCTACATATATGAGTATGACACTCAGTTCTGGTCTTGATTCTAAAAACTCTTTAGACCTTTCATAACCCATAGCCATGAGAGCCGTTGCATAGGCGTCTACATCTGCACAGTCCATTTTCGCAATCACAGTGGCTGCTAACAGGTTACTTTCTTTAGCAAATCCTGTCTTAGGATTGATCGTATGAACAAATTTTTCGCCACTCTTAGCAACTCGATACTTTCTGTAGTTTCCTGAGCTAGCCATAGACTGATTTTTTACTTGTAAATAAGTAAACGCTGATCTAGTTCCATCTACATTTGGGTCATCGAGTTGAACGGTCCATTCTTTATTTTCTGGTTTCAATCCTTTGGTCCGTATTTCTCCTCCAATTTCTACCAAATAGCTATCTATTTTCTTTGACTCCAAAAATCTAGCTACAACATCAATTCCAAACCCTTTTGCAATAGAATTAAAGTCAAAATAGGTTTCTGCATGCTCTTTCACTATCGAAGACCCTTCGAGTCTTACTTTATTAAAACCAACAAATTGCATTAACTCTTTTACTTTAGTTGAATCTAAATTATTGATAGGCTTCTCAGGACCAAATCCCCAAGCATTTACCAGATTACCTACAGTAGGATCGAAATACCCATTCGTTTCTTTGAAAATTCTCTGAGATTTGGAAAACACTTCTTTGAAATAAGCATCAACCTCTACATCTTGGTCTCCATTATTAATCTTGGAAATATCTGAATTAGGAATGTAGGTAGATAACGAAGCATTCATTTTATCAAATAATCCTACTATTTCCGATTGAAAATTTTCTGAAGAATTGTAGTAAATAATATTGTAAGTTGTCCCAAAAACAGCACCCGTCAATTTCATTGGAACACCTGAAGTTTCTTGTTTTTTACACCCTGCTAAAACAACAAGAGAAATTAGTAGAACTCTAAAGAATTTTATTTTCATTTTTTTTGAATAATCGAGTGTAAAGATACACCATAAAATTCTCATAAATCGTTCATAAATAATTGTTAATCGGTACTTACTTCTGTTCTTTATTTTTAAATTTGTGCAATCTTAATTTCAATCCGATAAAAATGAGAAAACTTTTATTAATGTTTCTTTGTGCTGTTGTGGTAAGCTCTTGTGTATCAAAAAAAGAGTATGCTTCCTTACAAGCTGAGCATAAAAAAGCACAAGATGAATTACTAGCTGTTAAAAATAATTTGACAAAGTGTTTGATCGAAAAAGAGAAGAGTGAAGGAAAGGTAACGACACTGGAAAGCACTGTTGAAGAACTTAAAAAAGACAAACAGAAAACATTGGAGTATGTTGATAATTTAACCGTTTTAACAAAAGGGGCGAATGACAACATCAAGGAGACGCTTTCTCAATTAAGCAAGAAAGATAAGTACATCAATAGAATTCGATCTGCAGCTTCTAAGAAGGATTCTTTGAATTTGGTTGTAGCATTTCACTTAAAGAAAGAATTAAAAGATGGAATTGATGATGATGATATTGAAATTAATGTTGAGAAAACTGTGGTATTTATCTCTATTTCAGATAAGCTTTTGTTTAAGAGTGGTAGCTATGACATCACTGAAAAAGCATTTGATGTCTTAGAAAAAGTAGCAACTGTTGTAAAAGATCAACCTGAAATGGATGTAATGATTGAAGGTCATACTGACGATACTCCTATAAAAGCAGATAATCAAGTTTTAAAAGATAACTGGGATTTATCTGCAAAAAGAGCCACTGCAATTACAAGAGTATTGCAATACAAATATGGAGTAAAACCAGGCAGATTAATTGCTGCTGGAAGAAGTAGCTATGTTCCTTTAGCTCCAAATGACAGCCCTGCTAACAAAGCCAAAAACAGAAGAACAAAGATTATTATCATGCCAAAAATTGGCCAGTTCTTTGATTTGTTAGAGCAAAAAGCTGAGTAAATAAAAGTCTATATATAAAAAAGCGCCTTTGTAAGGCGCTTTTTTTATTCCAATATCTTCACAAAATCTTCAAACGCCACATAATAAGGTTGATCTTTAAAAACAGGTAAATCAACACTCTCTGCATTGGCAATGCCTACTCCTGCATACCAAACCTTTGCATTTGATTTTTTTGCGTGTTCTTTAAATGTTTCCATCCATAATACATCATACGATTCTGGATGCTGAATGTTTTTGGTAACCTTTACTAAAACAAAAATAGTGGGCTCTCCTTTTTTATAGAGAACAAACTGAGGGTGTCTTTTCAATTTGGAATTGACAGCCACGAATTCATAACCCATTTCCTGCAGTTTCTTTCCAACAATGTTCATAGCAAGATTATGAAGCTCTTGCTCTGTAAGTGCTTGTAACATGTTGCAAAAATACGATGTAAAAATTAGTTTTTATCCGAAAAAAAGGAAACAACAAAAGGGATTTTGAAGGTTCTAATTAATCCTTAAATCGGATGAACTTAGCTTTGTTAAAATAATAACCTGGAATTTCTATATATTCACCAACCTGTAACTTGTACCAAGGGTTTACATCTCCATCATTAGGATTTTTCAACAAATGAACACTCTGAGCAGGTGTATTTCCTTGTGCTAAGATGAAGCGTTTTTCTCCTTGTTCATTTTCTATCTCATCTACAATCATCACAATGTGTCCTGGAGTTCCAGGGTAGACTAGCATATCACCTATTCTTAATTGTTTTGATAAAGTAATTTTTGTCAATTCATTATACAAAGACAAAGTTCCAGAATATGTGTAAATTAAATTCAAGTAGTTGTAAAAATTTCCCTTCGAAAAATCTTTCTTTGCTATCTTATGGAATGAGACTCGGTTTCCTTTGACTTTAGGTCTGTATCCTTTCGCATATTTTTGCCATGAACAATAATGTCCGCTGGTGAATTCAAACCCTATTCTACTTTTCTTGTCTCTCTTCCAAAGATATTCTGATCGCAATCGAATCAGAGCGTCAGCGCATTGTTGTAATCCATTTTTTGGCACCGACACTTCCAAAACACCAAAGTGACCCGACTGATAAAAATATTCACTTCCGTCATAATTAATTACTTTGGAGCCAAACTTTTTCAATGGGTAATTTTGTATGAAATCTTGAAATGACCCTTCTTTATGTTGAACTCTCTTATAACCTTCAGGAACTTTTACCCTGGTTTTCACTGTTGTTCCTTTCTTATCAATCAAGCTTGGCTTGGTAAACACTGTTTTGATGGCAGTTATTGTTGGGCGTGCGCCTTTCAATTGAGAAACTCCAACAACGAATACAACGATAAGTAAAACTGAAATTATGAACTTCTTTTTCATACTCTCATAACGAATGTGAGCTCTAAAAATTATGAGTTCATTCTAATAGCCCTCTCATTTTCTTCTGATAAACATCAAAATCTTTCAAATTATGATGAGTTCCTCCTGAAATAGTAACAAACTCTTTTTGTTTTGAAGTAGTGAGCTGAAATAATTCTTTCGATTCTTCAAAGGAGGTTACGCCATCTTCATCTCCGTGAAAAAAGGTAACTGGAGCATTCACATTAGGCAGGATTTCATTTGTAGGAAATGAGTATTTCAATAAGAATGTAGGAGCCAAAGGAAAGTAATTGTGAACCGCTTTTTTGAGATTGTAAAAAGGAGCTTCTAGTACGATGTGTTTTGGATTTCTATTTGCCCCTACATAAGCGGAAAATGCCGCACCTAAGGAACGTCCATAAACAACAATTTGACTTTCTGAAAACTGATTTTTCACATAGTCATACACATCCAAAGCATCTTGATACATCTTTTCTTGATGAAATTTTCCCGTGCTTTTCCCGTAACTTCGATAATCGACAACCAATACTTCGTAATCATACGCTAATAAGTAAGGAACAATTTTCCCCCAGCGCTCTAAGTTTCCTTTGTTTCCATGGAAAAATAGAACGATTCCTTTTGGATTTTCCAATTGAAAATGTAGTCCATTGATCGTTTGTTGATCCTTTGCCGTAATATTTACCTCCTCGAAAGCTTGAGGAAATTGATATACATAGTCTTTAGATAATTTTTTTCCGTTTAAAAAAATAAAACGCTCTTGTAAAACATAGAAAAGAAACAACCCTACTCCCAAAAAGATGAGGATTCCATAGACTACTTTCCTGATCATTTCTTTTTCTTTTTAGTCCGAATAAAATCAATACTCGTTTTTTCTCTGTCTACTTCGACTCTTCCTTCTGAGTTCAAAATCTCTTCCAAAGCTCTGTGATAGCTCTCGTAATTATGCAAATCTTTATGTCCACCTCCAATGATTGGGTACAATTTGGTTAAGTCGGGTTTCAACTTTGATAAGCGTAAGCTAGATTTAAAACGAATCACTCGATCATTCGTCCCATGAATGATATTGATGGGGCAATCTACATACTTCATCCACTTGTAAGTAGGCATCCGATAGCGCATGACTAAACCTAGTGGAACAAGAGGCAAATAACGTTTCGCATTTTTAGACATACTGAAATACGGACATGCCAAAATGAGTGTCTTAGGGTTGTTCATAGAAGCAACTTTGGTTGCCAAGCCAGTTCCTAACGAACGTCCGTAAACAATGATCCGATGTTCTTTTACTTTCTCCTTGATTTTATCGTATACATACAAGGCATCCCGTTTCATACTTTCCTGACTTAGCTTGCCTGTACTTTTTCCAAAACCGCGATAGTCAATCATAATCACATCGAAGTTATGGAGTGTAAAATCGACCGCAAATTTCCCCCATCCTTTGATACTTTTCGAGTTTCCTTTTAGGTAATACACCACTCCTTTGGGGTTCTCCGATTTGAAATGCAATCCGTTGATAATCGCTCCGTCTGGGAGCTCTAAATTGTATTCATCTACTTTCTGATTCTCGTATTGAAAGACAAAATCTTTGGGTAACTTTTCTGGATGAAATAGAAAACGCTCCTGAAAGAAATATAAAAAAATACTTACAACAGCGACAACGATGATTAAAATGATGAGGTACGATATCCAGCCCATCTAGTTGATTTAGCAAAAACGAATCTAAGGATTTTAAGTCGCTGACGCAAATTGGAGGAAAACAGAAAAAAGTTGTAATTTTAACAAGGTAAGATTCTTGCAACAAACTAACACGTGGTTACACTAATAGCTAACCCAACCAGACTTATGATAAAAACCTTTCTCTGTCATTCTGCACTTGATGCGGAATCCAAATGGATCGCAGATTGGATTCCTGCCTCCGCAGGAATGACAAAACCCTCTGCAACATGATAAAGTTTTTCAGAAAAATACGTCAGGATATGATCAGAGATAACAAGGTTGGTAAATATTTGTTGTATGCCTTGGGAGAAATTATTCTGGTTGTCATTGGAATTTTAATTGCCCTGTATATTAATAATTGGAGTGAAGAGAAAAAAGCAATACAAAAAGAACAGGCTTTTTTAAGGGAAATTAATTTAGATTTCAAATCCAACAAAACACAGTTAGATTCTATCATTAGCTACAACAAAGTAAGTTACCATGCAGGTCAAAGGTTGTCAATCATCATGTCAAAATTCGACCCCAACAATCCTATCATCACGAAAGAAAATGCCTATTTGAGAGATAGTGTCAGATATTACAACAGTCTCGTTTGGAGAAATAAATCATTCAATGCCAAAAATGGCGCTGTGGAAGCGCTCCTAAACTCCTCTTCATTCGACTTAATTAAGGACGATGCTTTAAGGCGAAATCTCATCTCATGGAAAGACGTCTTAGCGGATTATCTGGAAGAAGAGCAATTTGCCATGAATTTTCTATTCAATGAATATGGTCCTTGGGCTCGAAAAAGTTTTGATCCCGACTCAAATAATGACCCAGAAAATAGAAAGGCTTTTTTTAGTAAACAACACCGAAACTTCATTAATAAAAGAACCGGAGATCTACAAAATAATCTAAATACAGTAAAAGAGGAAGGAGTTTTACAAATGATTCATGAGATTATCCGATTAACCGAATCTGGAAAAAACTGATGAAATACTTCAATAATATAACAACTAAAACAAACCGATGAAAGCATTAAAATTCCTCCTGATTTGTCTACTTTTTATTCCAGTCACAAATCATGCTCAAAAAAGAAAGAAGAAGGCAAAAGGACCTGTTATACAAGTGACAGATTCTCTTTTCCACGGATTGAAATGGAGAAATATTGGCCCATTTCGTGGTGGTCGAAGTGTGACCTCAACAGGAGTTATTGGTCAACCTCACACCTACTATATGGGTTGTACCGGAGGAGGAGTGTTTAAAACAACCGACGGTGGTATTACTTGGAAAAACATCTCTGATAAATTTTTCAAAACAGGATCTGTAGGTGCTATTGCAGTTTCTGAAAGTGATCCCAATATTGTCGTGGTTGGAATGGGAGAGCATGCTGCCCGTGGTGTCATGACTTCTATGGGAGATGGTGTTTATAAATCCATGGATGCTGGAAAAACCTGGGTTCATGTAGGATTGGAGAAAACTCGCCATATTTCCGATGTAATCATCCATCCCACAAATCCTAACATTATGTATGTAACTGCCCAAGGTGCACAATATGCACCTACAAAAGAGAGAGGTATTTACAGAACTAATGATGGAGGGAAAACTTGGGAGCAAATCCTATTTGTAAATGATACAACCGGTGCTTCTTCTCTATCTATGGATATGAAAAACCCACGTATTTTGTATGCTTCAATGTGGCAACACCGTCGTTATCCTTGGTATATGGAATCTGGTGGAGAACACTCTGGATTGTACAAATCAATCGATGGTGGAGACACTTGGACTCAAATGAAAATTGGCCTACCAAAAGCTTTCGGAAAATCTGGAATTTCAGTTTCGAGAGCCAATCCAGAACGCGTATTTGCTGTGATTGAAGCAGAGGGTAAAAAAGGAGGTGTCTATCGTTCTGACGATGCAGGAAAAAAGTGGAAACAAGTCAATAGGAATCGCGTGAATATTGCACGGTCTTGGTACTACATGGAAATTTTTGCCGATCCACAAAATGAGAATGTGGTCTATGTGTTAAATGCTCCTGTCATGAAGTCTATCGATGGCGGAAAAAGCTTTTCAAACATTCCTGTTCCTCATGGAGACAACCATCATTTATGGATCAACCCAAACGACAATACCAATTTGATCAACTCAAATGATGGAGGTGCCAACATCTCTTTCAATGGTGGAAAAAGCTGGAGTACACAACAAAATCAAGCCACTGCTCAATTCTATAGAGTCATTACCGACAACCAAGTTCCTTACTATGTTTATGGAGGTCAGCAAGACAATTCAGCCATTGCCATTGCTAGTAGAACAACTGATGGTGGAATAGACTGGAAAGATTGGTATTCAGTCGCTGGTGGGGAAAGTGCTTTCATTGCTTTTGATCCAGACAATCCAGAGACTGTTTATGGTGGGACTTATCAGGGGAACATTAGCAAATGGACAAAAAGTTCCCGAGAACAAAAATCAATCAAAGAGTATCCAGAATTAGGATTGAGTATTGCTCCTAAAGATTCGAAATATCGTTACAACTGGAACGCCCCTATCATTTCTTCTCCTCACAATAGGAAAACCATCTATCATGCAGGAAATGTTGTTTTTAAAACTACTAATGGAGGGACTAGTTGGATAACTGTAAGTCCTGATTTGACCAAAAATGAAAAAGACAAACACGGTCCTGGCGGTGGGCCTTATACGAATGAAGCTGCTGGAGGAGAAAACTACAATACCATTACTGCTTTGGTAGAATCACAACATGAAGAAGGGGTTTTGTACGCAGGCACAGATGATGGATTGTTACATGTTACTAAAAATGGAGGATCCAACTGGGAAAACATTACTCCAAAAGGAATCAAAGACGGAATTATTAATAGCATTGATGTTTCAGAGCACGATCCCGCGACTGCTTATGTGGTCGTGATGAGATACAAGTCTTTAGACCTCAACTCTTATATTTTCAAGACAACCAACTATGGGAAATCGTGGAAGAAAATTGTCAATGGTTTGGACGATCCTAATGGGTTTGCGCGTGTGGTAAGAGCCGATAGAAAACGAAAAGGATTGTTGTATGCAGGAACCGAAACAGGCTTGTATGTTTCTAATGATGACGGTGCTTATTGGCAGCGTCTCAAGTTAAACTTACCAATAGTCGCTATCAATGATATGATTATTCAGGACAACGATTTGGTCATCGCAACTTCGGGTCGTGGATTCTGGATCTTAGATGATTTAGGGGCACTTCAGGGCATGACCAAAGAAAAGAAGTCTGTAAAAATATTCAAACCCAAAGATCACTACCGAATTTTTGGGGGTGTTTCCAGAGCCACCGGACAAGGTACCAACCCAAGAAGTGGAGTTACGTTTGATTATTATCTCGATAAGAAAGTAGATACGCTGGACTTAAAATTAGAAGTTTTACAAGGTTTAAAAGTCATTAGAACCTATACCAACAAAAAACCGAAAGGATTCAAATCATGGCCAGGCGGACCTTCGAGACCACAAATTTTACCTGCTAAAAAAGGATACAATCGATTTACTTGGGATTTCAATCGTGAAGCCATTCCTGCCATCAATAAAGTATTTGTATTTGGCGGTCACGGAGGGTCAAGTGTCGCTCCAGGAAAGTATACATTAAAACTCTCATTAGGAGAAGAATCTGTAGAAACAGAAGCAACCATTTTACCCAATCCTGCTGTTCAATCGACACCACAGGATTTCTCAGAGCAACAAGAAATGTTGGTAAATATTGAAAATACGCTCAGAGACATGCATGAGTCTGTGAATCTAATGCGATCCGCAAAATCGCAATTAAACAATTACGCAAAGCTGTTAAAGGAGAATGAAGATGCAAAATCGCTTTTAGAGAAAGGGAAGGATTTACTGAAACGCATCAATTCATGGGAAGAAAACTTGATTCAAGCCAAGCAAAAGACCTTCCAAGATGTCATTAATTTCAATAATAAATTGAATGCACAATTGATTCAGCTAAAGGGTTACATCGATCAGGCTGATCCAAAAGTGACTCAAGGAGCTAAGGAACGTTACAATGATTTGATGAAAGACTGGAACGTATACAAGAACGAAAGAGACGCCATTATCAATACAGAAATGAAAGCGTATAATAGTTTATACCGATCATTGAATATTCCTGCGTTGATATTAAAAAAGAAGGAGTAAAGTTTAAGTTTTGAATTTGTCATTCCGCACGGACACTGAGGTTACTCGAAGTGTGATGCGGAATCTAAGTCCATTGTGAAACGGATTCCTGCTTTGACTTCGACACGCCTGTCTGCCGACAAGGCAGGCTCAGTCTGACACGCAGGAATGACAGAATCCATTGTATCATGATTAAATTTTTCAGACATATCCGTAAATCACTAATCCAAGAAAACAAAATAAGCAAGTACTTTAAATATGCCATTGGAGAAATCTTGTTGGTTGTCATTGGAATTCTGATTGCACTTCAGGTCAACAATTGGAATGAAAAGAGGAACGAAGAAAAAAAGACTCAAACTATATATGGAATCATTACGAAAGATTTAGAATCAGATATTGTTAATATTAATGGCATTATAGACTTGTATAAAAAAAGAGAACCTTATCTAAAGCATGTTCTTGATAATAAGCTTACCAAAGAAGATTATGCAGATTCGACGTACTTTAATTTGATCACATACGCACCAAGAGTTTCTGTTTCTACTCGTGGCTTTAATTTACTAAAGAATTATGCAAATGATGATGCCGTTAAAGATAGTTTGCAGATTTCTTTAACTGAGTTTTATACATTAACAATTGGTAGATTTGAATTTTTACATGATTATATGGTGAAAGATATAGAAGATAATTTCTCAAACTGGAAGAATAATTATACCTGGTATCCTGACTATGTTCTGCGCAAAAATTTAGATCAGTTCATTGAATACACATTAGACAACCCTAACTATAAAAGCAGAGTTGCAAATTATTATTTTGTCCACTATCGTGTTTCTATTAATTACCTAGAAGAATTTATGTCACAGGCAGAGTTTACGCTTAAGAAACTTAAAAACGAATCTAAGTAAATCATCGAATAGCAAAATTAAGCCAGTGTATCTTTTACCTTCTCTTCTTTGGTGACTTTTGATAAATTAATCGCTGTTTCAATCAACGCTAAATGTGAATAGGCTTGTGGGAAATTCCCTAGCAAACGCTTCGATTTAAAATCGATGTCTTCACTAAACAAACCAAGATGGTTGCTGTAGGACAATAGTTTTTCAAACTGTTGAATCGCTTTTTCTTCCTCTCCTATTTTGTACAAGCTATTGATAAACCAGAAAGTGCAAATGGTAAACGATGATGAGGGCAAACCAAAATCGTCTTGGTTCTTATAACGATACAACAAGCCATCATTCGACAATTCTCTCTCTATGGCTTTTACCGTACTCACATACCTTGGATGCTTTGCTTCTATAAACCCATAAGACTCCATCAATAGCACAGATGCATCCAAATCTTCCGATCCATAGGCTTGTGTAAAGGCTTGTGCTTTATCGTTCCAAGCATGCTCCATAATATCTTCTCGGATGGCTTCTTCCAGCAATTGCCAACGAGCCAGTTTTGACTTTTTCCCCAGCATTTTAGCTACTTTTATAGCTTTGTCTACTGCTGTCCAGCACAGTACTTTGGAAAAAGTAAAATGTTGATCTTCGGATCTAAATTCCCAGATACCTTTGTCGGGTTCTTGCCAGTGTTTGTTGACCACCCAAACAATTCCTTTGGTAATGTTCCAAAGTTCTTCTCCATTTTCAATATCATTACTAAAATTCAACAAAAGCTGATGAATCATGTCCATCAAAATTCCGTAAATATCATTTTGTTTTTGCTTGTAGGCTGCATTTCCTATTCGAACTGGGCTCGAATTCCGATATCCAGATAGATGCTCTAAGAACTCTTCTGTTAGCTTCTTCTCACCATTGATTCCATACATGATTTGCAATTTTTCATCTTTATCAGGAATCAGGTTGATGATGAAATTCAAATACCTTCTCGCTATGTTTTGGTGTCCCAATTGAGAAATGACTTTAATCACCATGGAAGCATCTCGGATCCAACAAAAACGGTAATCCCAATTCCTTACCTCTCCTATGGTTTCTGGCAATGAGGTTGTGGCAGCTGCCAAGATAGCTCCTGTTTTATCATAACTCAACAATTTCAAGGTCATCGCACTTCTGGCAATGTAATCGTTGTAACGCTTGTAAGTGGGTGTTCTTTCCATCCAATTCAACCAATACACCTTCGTTCTTTCATACTCCAAGAATACCTTCTCTAAGGTGGGTACAAATAATTTTTCGTTATATCCTACCAAGAAAAAGTGATCGGATGTCAATGTGATTTCATCTCCATCTACAATCGATTTCTTATTCAAATCTGTGTATAGAAATAAGGTATCAAAAGATTCTTTGTTGGTTAAGCTTACCACAAAATCATTTTTGATGTAGGTATTGGTTTCTCCCTTAGCATACTCTAATTTTGGATCGTATTGCACTTTTACAGTAGGTTTTCCAGAGATGTATTTGATGTAACGAATAAACTCTGGAGGAGCATGATAGGTTCCATTTTCCTTGTAATACCTCGGCATAAAGTCTCGAACTTCAAAAGCATCTAGACCATTGCTAAAATGTGTCACCAAAATCACTGTATTTTCTATGTAATATTGTTTGATTGTATAACTGTCATCTACAATAAAACCAAAGGAACCTCCAATGTTTTCATCTAGCAATTTTCCAAAAACAGAAGCCGAATCAAATTGAGGCAAACAACACCAATCTACAGAGCCTGTTTTAGAGATTAATGCCGCGCTTCTACAATTTCCTATAATACCATAATCCAAATTATCCATTAAACTCTTTCACTTTAAGGTTGATAACTCTATATTTTTCTTTAAATTAACAAAATCCTATTTGTTCAAGCAAATTGCATTTATGAATAAAACAATAATTGTTTCCAATCGTCTGCCTTTACAGGTATCGATTCAAGAAGATTCCTTAGAAATTTCTCCGAGTGTAGGTGGTTTAGCCACAGGAATGAAATCTGTTCATACAGAAGGAAACGGCATCTGGGTCGGATGGTCTGGAATTCCTGAAGGTGCCTTACATGCTGAGCTTTCCGAAAAGGCAAATCAGAGAATACGAGAAGAAAAATGTGTTTCTGTTCCCTTAACCAATGATGATATTGAAGAGTACTATGAAGGTTTTAGCAACAGAGCTTTGTGGCCTCTTTTTCATTATTTCATGGAATACACAGAGTTTGAAAAACAAGAATGGGAAGCTTACAGGCGCGTCAATGAAAAATTTGCCAAAGTTGTTTTGGAGCATTTGGAAGACGGAGATACGGTTTGGGTTCACGACTATCAGTTGCTATTATTACCTCAACTTATCAAGCAGGAAAAGCCCAATACTACCATTGGTTTCTTTTTGCACATTCCTTTTCCTTCTTATGAGATCTTTCGGACATTTCCCTGGAGGAAAGAAATGCTGAAAGGAATGTTGGGAGCAGATTTACTGGGCTTTCATACATACGACTATGAACGTCATTTTTTAAGTTCTGTAAAAAGAATTTTACGACTTGATGTGAATTTTAACAACATCAGCTATCACGATCGAATTATTAAAGTAGATTCTTTTCCCATGGGAATTGACTATGATAAGTTTTATCGCGCTGCTGTAGAACACAATAGCAAACCTAAAGAGAAGTCCGAACTACAAAAACGACTGGAAGAACACACCCTAGAAGACAAAAAGCTCATTTTGTCTATCGATCGTATGGATTACACGAAAGGAATTCCAAATCGAATCAAAGCCTTTGAATATTTCTTAGATACGTTTCCTGAATACAAGGAAAAAGTTCGTTTGGTGATGCTTGCTGTACCCTCAAGATCAAATGTGCCGCAATACCAAAAATTAAAAAGAGAAACCGATGAATTGGTCGGTCGTATCAACGGGAAGTTTGCAACAGTTAGCTGGACACCTATTTGGTACTTCTATCGATCCTTGCCTTTTGATGATTTGATAGACCTTTACATTTCTTCAGACATTGCGTTGATCACTCCCATTAGAGACGGGATGAATCTGGTCGCTAAAGAATATGTCGCAACCCGTACAAAAGGAAACGGTGTTTTAATTTTAAGCGAAATGGCAGGTGCTTCTCAAGAAATGAATGAGGCGTTACTTATTAACCCGAATAGCTTTGAAGATTTTGCGAATAGTTTGAAACGCGCATTAACAATGCCGTTAAAAGAGCAACAGAAGCGCATGAAGTTTTTGCAAAAGCGTTTGAAACGGTACAATGTAGAAAAATGGGCAAAGGAATTTTTGAAGTCGTTAGAAGAAGCAAAACAGCCCAAAAATGCATTTGTGGTAAAAAAACTCACCAGTGCTTATGAAAAAGAGATTGTAGGTCAATTTCATCAAAAAAAGAAACGGCTATTACTTTTGGATTACGATGGTACTTTGGTAGGTTTTAAAGCCAATCCACAAGATGCAGAACCCGATCAAGAATTATTTGATCTCTTAGATCGCTTGCAAAGTCAGGAAAATACCAGAGTGGTTTTGATTAGTGGACGAGACAAAGAGACTTTTCAAAGATGGTTTGGAGATAAAGAGTACACCTTAGTAACTGATCATGGTGTTTGGTTGTACCAAGATCGGAATTGGACGGCTTTAGAGCGTTTAAAGAATGATTGGATGGAGAGTATCAGGCCTATTTTGGAAACTTTTGTAGATCGTACACCTGGAACATTTATAGAATCCAAAAATTATTCTTTGGCCTGGCACTACAGAACCGCCGATCCTGAACTAGCCAAGAGCCGTACGATTGAGTTGAATACCGTGTTAACAAGTATGGTCGCTAACAATGGACTTTCTATTTTAAAAGGGAATAAGGTGATAGAGATTAAGAGTAGCAATGTAAGCAAAGGACGCGCGACCAATCAATTATTGGTACAAGATGATTACGATTTTATCACTGTTATTGGCGATGACTGGACCGATGAATATATGTTTGAAGAAGTGCCAAATTGGGCTACTTCCATCAAGGTAGGTTTTACCAAGACAAAGGCTAAATATCAAATAGAATCTCCAGAGAAAGTGCGTCAGTTGCTCCAAAAGTTTTTAGAAAATTAATACTAGGTCAAGTATTATCACTTTTTTCTCTATCTTTAACTGTCCCACAAAAAAGAAACTACGTCCCCAAACGTAACGTTCATACTGGTTGTCATTCTGAGTTGCACTGAGATGTCATACTGAGCCTGTCGAAGTATTGTCGAAGTGTAGCGAAGAATTTCTCAGTATCATGAAAAAGAGAAAGATACTTCGCGTATGCTTTCTGTAATTGTTTTTAAATATATGTACTTAAACCAAAGGTATTTATACCACTACGCTTGAGTTTAAACAAAGTAAAAATAAATGCTCCTTTCGTTTGGGGAGGGGTTGGTAAAATATAAACTAGAACAATTTAAAAATAGAAATAAGAAAGATACCAGAATATTGATTATGCATTGCGATATCGAAATGTCAATCCTAAAGTGAGGATTTAAATGAAGTTGACTCTTTTTCAGGTTAACTTTTAATTATTATATCTTTTAAGTTCAAATTATTTATAGCACTTATTATATATAATGTAATCTCTCTTTTAATTCTTATTATTAAATTATGATTTATAACTTATTAAAGTTCATACACAAGAGAATATGTCTGGTATCTTTTTAGATGAAATTTCCAAAAAAAAAGTTGTTCAAAGATTTAATAAAATTAATACCGTCAATGAATTTGCTTTACTTTTAAATTTTATTGAGAGGAATAATACTAATCTTCAAAATAAAAACAAATTCGCACCAATTAACTCAAAGTATTTATACCACTTATCAATAACTAAAGATAAAAGATATAAACAGTTTATTATCTCGAAAAAAAGTGGAAAAGAAAGAACGATTGAATCACCAGATGAACTCTTAAAAAGGGTGCAAAAACTGATTAATTATTTACTACAAATTATTTTCGAACCTTATTCTCATTATAGTTCAAACGGTTTTTTGTTTGGAAAAGGAATAATAAGAAATGCAAAACCTCACATTAATAAAAACTATGTTTTAAATTTAGATATTAAAGATTTCTTTCCTTCAATAAACTTTAGAAGAATAAAAGTAGTTTTAGAATTAAACCCCTTCAACCTGAAAGATGAAAGGGAAAGAATATCTTTTCTAATTGCCAATATTTGCACCTATAAAAATCATCTTCCACAAGGTGTCCCAACTTCACCTATACTATCTAATATTGTTACACAAAGATTAGGAAAGAATGTCTAGGTCTTAATATTAAATATACTAGATATGCCGATGACTTAACATTTTCGAGTAATCAGAATATCCTTATTAACTCTAGTTTTATTGAAAAAGTTGAACAAATTATTCAATCTGAAAACTTTGAACTTAACAATAATAAAACAAGACTGCAAACTTCAATGCAAAGACAACAAGTTACTGGATTGATAGTTAACGAAAAATTAAATATAAAAAGAGAATATTTACAAAAAGTCAGGGCAATGCTCAACAACTGGGAAAAAGGAGGGTTGAATTATGCAGAACGTATTTTTAGAAGCCATCAGCCGACTGGCAAGAAAGAATATCCCTTTAAAAATGTTTTATTAGGGCATATTTCGTTTATTAAACAAATAAAAGGGATCGATAATAACATTTCCTTAAAATTAGTAGAAAAATATACTTTATTAAATAACTTAATAGATTACAGTTTTATAAAAAATAAAGCCGTAAAAGAGAAATTAGTTAGTGACAACCATAAAATGGAACATATACTTCTAATAAATAATCAAACTGAAAACGATAAATTTATATCCTTCTGCACTTCCGCTTTTCATCAAATAGAAAACCTATTGAATTATTACTATTGGTCTAAATTTAATTTTATTCATTTGCTTGAGCATCTTTTATTAGATAATCCATCATTTAAGAAGAGATATAAAGATCTCAATAATGCCAAAAATAATTTCAAAAAAATAAGCGAACTGAATATAAATTTGCTAGTCTATCTATATGAAAAAGAATTCTTTTTTGACAAAAAAATATACTACAAACAAGAAATAACTAAATTAAGAGAAATAAGAAATGATGATTCTCATAGGTGTTCAGTTATTGATGTTAACAAAGACGAAATCAATAATGAATATGCCAAGTTAAAAGCAAAAGAAATTGACTTTAAAAAAAGAGGAAAAAATCTTGTATATAGTAACAGGGAAAAAAAGTTTATTTTAAAGTATGAAACTTTTCTTTTTTTAGAAAACAAGAACTATAAGGAAGTTAGACGTATTTTAAATGATATTGCGTTAAATATTAAAAATACTTTACCTAACAATGTGTAACCAAAATTTATTCACAGCACATTTATTTTACTTAAGGTGTTATCGCCTTATTCTGGTCAGCGGATTTGATTATACTTCGACTGGCTCAGACCATCGCTTCTAAAAATCCTTGCAGATTTTCTATTCAGTTTGTATTTACTAAATTCGTTAACTGAACACGCAACGAGCCATACAAAGAACCATGAAAACTCATTTATTTTTAATGCTAACCTTGTTATTGTACGGAGTCGGCTACTCCCAATCAAATTCTTGGATCAACACGAGCTTAACCATCCACGGAACAGACTATTTTAAAGACATTTCTCTTTCCGACAAGATGAATGGATTGGCTATTGGAATTGATCATACAGGATATAACCCAAGGTATAAAACAACTGACGGAGGGAATACTTGGACAAGGCAAAATTGGAATTATCGTGGAAATGCATGTATCCATTACAATAAAAACGGAGATGCTATAACTGCTAAAATCGACCTCGCAACTAGTAATGTTCTTCGAATTTCTAATAATTATGCAACCAATTGGTCAACTATTGCAGCTCCATCAATCAATTCTCAATGGGGCACTAAGTCTTGCTGGATTAAGTCAGCAACAGAATATTTTGTTGTTGGTGCTGGCGGTTGGGGTAACGATGATGGAGTTTACAGGAGAAAAAATGGGGTCTGGGAGCATGTAATAAAAAGTGTGGATGCTACTAAAATATATTTTGTAGATGATCAAGTAGGCTTTGTTGGTACTCAATATGGCGATTTATATAGAACTCTTGATTCAGGAAACACCTGGGAGAACATTAATTATCCTGGCAGCAAACAAATTGATGAAATAAATGCCGTTAGTAAGGATCTTATTTACATGGGTCAATATAAGACTACTGATGGAGGGAAGAATTGGTCTTCTGTAAGCTTTGGTATTGAAATTATTGGTCGTTATCACTTTTTTAATGAATTAGAAGCTTATGGTGTTACAGGTCAAACAGATGTGTACGCAACTTCAGATGGAGGGAGTAATTGGACATTAATTTCAACCAACAAAATAATTGACAATCCAGATGAAATTGCTTGCTGTGATAAATTTATTTTTATGAAAGATAAAATTTTTGCACTGTCTGACGCTAAGCCTAAGATCTATTTGATGAATGTTGATACTACTTTATCTACCAATGAGTTTTCAAAAACAAGTGTTGAAATATTCCCTAACCCTGCAAATGACTATTTAAACATAAAAGCTGAAACCGCTATCAACGATATTTCGATTTATGACTTAAAGGGTAGATTGGTTAAAACAGCATCTTTCAATAATAATAGTTCAAACGAGAACCAATTAAAGATTGCTTCGTTAGCTCAAGGGCTCTATTTTTTGGAGATGAAATTTGGTCAATTTACGCTCACAAAAAAGTTCTTTAAAAATTAGCTATAGCTCTAAATGACTGGTCCTATTGAGTCGTTCTGGTTGGTTGGTTGTTCATATTTTAACGTGAGTTTGAGATAATTGTTTCTGATAGTCAGGTAGTTGCATTATTTTTATTTGAAAATAGGTGTCATTCTCGTTCCTGCCTACGCAGGAATGACAATACAATCCAAATTACTGATTTACAAATAAATGAATTTAGATAAGAGATTATTTCTTAAGTCGAACTCACATTATTTTACAAAACTTTACATTTCATCTCTTCGGTTTCAAATCATTTCTTTCGTATATTTAGGAAGCTAAAGAAATGAAGATGATTATGAACACTCCCAAAAGACTCGAGCAGGCCTTAATTAAGCTATACAACGCTTTTCATAACAATACCCTAGACCCAGAAGATTGTACTGCATGTGCAGTAGGAAATATTTTAGACAATCACGATTCCTGGAAACATTTGTCTAACGAACACGGATCTTTACAATTGAATTATATCGGAACTGTTCACCAACGACTGGATAGAAAATTTAATGGCTATTCTCCCAAAGAACTTCTGCAAATAGAAAAGATTTTTTTAGAAGCATGCGGATTTAAAACTCCACTATGCCACTACAATCCGAAACCTCAAAACCCAAGAGATAAAGAAACTCTATTCAATGGTTTGTGTGCTGTGGTTACTTATTTGTGTGAATTAGACAACATTCCTAATGTCATGGATTACTCAAAGCTGTTTGAGTATGAAGAAGATCAACCCGTTTACAGATTAGAATTTATGTTATAAATACAATCCTATACCCATTATTCATTTTAATGAAATTCTGTCAGTTCGAGTGTCACGCTACAGCGTGATATATCGAGAACCTGTCTAATGCCTATCGCCAGCCTGTCGTCTATGCAAGGCAGACAGTGCAGCAGGCAGATAAGAATTTTTAATTGTAAACCTGTTCTCGATACGATTTTTCATCTTACTTCGATAAACTCAGTAAGCATTCAAAATCACTCGAACTTGTAAAGGTTAGATAATTCGTTGACAAAATTATTATTTTGTTTATGCGAATACACACAGATGATTTAACCCTAGCTAGGAATTATTTACAGAAGTATC
>JANQMD010000008.1 GCA_028280265.1 Flavobacteriaceae bacterium | reverse complement strand
GGGTTGGGCTTCAACATTGTCGGGTATCCCATCGTTGTCGGAATCAATGTCCAGATAATCTGGGGTAACCAGAGAACCTGTCCCTGTTTCTGTAGCAACATCGGTATTTACAGGAGTAAGCCCTGTTGCAGAAGGAGTGTCGTTGTTTTCGTAAATATTGTACAAGCCATTCGCTCCCACAGGACCTGTTGGTGCTACATATACACTGGAAGTTTGCGCTTCTATCCCATCTAAGATACCATCGTTATCAGAATCGAGGTCTAAGGCATTGGGTATGCCATCTTTGTCAAAATCTAATTTTACAGAGACAAAACCCTCATCAAAGCTTAACGATTGATCCATGGTTACTACGATTGAGTAGGTTCCGGGGTCTAAAACCACAGTGTTAGAAACTAGTGTCCAATTAGCATCATTATTGTAGCTGTTGGACCCTGTAGTAGATACTTGTGTTCCACTAGCTCCTGAGCCTGTATGAATGGATATTTGACCATTTCTTGCTACTCCTGATCTAATAGAAAAGTAACCGCCATATTGAATAGACGATCTCACAGGAAGTGTAAAGGCTTGATAAATATGACCTGCGCCAGTCGTAGTGATATATTTTCCTACTCCGCCTCGTGCATCAAATTGAGGTCCGTTGGAAGGAATGTTTTGCCCTCCAGGTCCATCAACGAATAGAATGTTGTTAGTAAATCCAGGTCCTCTTATCCAAGGAGATAGATTTCCAGAAAAATACTCCCCATAAGCATTAACTGTAAACACAGTGTTAAAGCCACCTTGTGCTAATAAGTTATCTGTATTTACACCGCCATTTTCTACAACATCTAGAATTCCATCGTTGTCATCGTCAATATCTACCAAATTTACAATGCCATCACCGTCTGTGTCAATTCCTGAGAGGTTGTCTCTATAATCTACATCTCCGCCTGCATTTAGATCGTTGTCTAGGTCTCCTAGCGAGGTAGCAGGAGTGTCGTCGTTGTCGTTTACATCGAAGCCAGATACATTATCAAAGTTGTTGTCTAAACCGTCGTTATCTGTATCGGATCCACTGGAGCTATTGGGTGTTTCTCCATTTTCAGCAATATCATTGGTTGCGTCACCATCTGAATTGGTGTCTCTGTAGTCGGGTTCGGCATCGTTGTCAGTATTGATGAGGGTGGTACTCAGTCCAGTAGACAAGAAGGAGTCTGTAAAGTCGTAGGCAGAGTCTAAACCATTTGCGCCGGGCACTCCATTAGGAGCTTTATAACCTAAGGTAGCTTGCGCTTCTACATTGTCTGGAATTCCATCGCCATCGGCATCAATATCTCTGTAATCGGGTAGAGCGTCACCATCGGTATTGATAAATTCAGCTCTGGTAATTCCATTGGAATTGGCAACTCCGCTTACATTGTCATCGTAAGCATCATCCAATCCATCTCTATCAGCATCGATACCCGACTTGGCAACATATCCTGCTGTAGATTGAGCTTCGTAATTGTCTACGATTCCATCGTTGTCTGAATCGATGTCTAGGTGGTCGCTCACTCCATCTCCATCTGTGTCAAAACTGGTAGAGGCTTGATAAAGAGAGGAAAAAGGGAGGAGTCTTTTAGAGATAGTGGGGCTAGAATATCTAATGGTGAGGCTTTGATCTAAAGTATTTTCAAAAAACAATACCATCAAACTGTGTATGCCTGCTGTAAGTGTAACCGTATTGGATATTTCAGCTGAAGCACTGTGCGAATTATCATGATTCACCACTGTTTGACCATCGATAAGCAATCTAGATCCATCATCAGATTGTATGTAAAAAGTATAGGTCTCGTTTGTAGCAATGTTAATATAGCCGGTATAGCGAATAGAAAATGCTTCATCTTGACCTGGGGTATGGATATTTTTTAAAGCGTCAACATCAAAGTTACCCACAGTTCCTGTTGCTAGTGCTCCTGTGGTTGGAATATTGTCTACGGTATCTCCTGAGGGGTATACATCATAAAACTCATAGTTGAGTGATCCTGAAACTTGTGCTAACTCGTTTATGTCTGTAATTCCATCGTTGTCGTCATCAATATCTACGGTATCAGGGATTTTATCTCCGTCTGTATCCAAACCAGTTACATCGTCTCTAAAATCTACATTTCCGCCAGAGTTGACATCGCTGTCTGCATCGGGTAAATCTGTAGAAGGTGTGTTGATGTTGTCATTAACATCGTAGTTTGCGTTGTCTGCATCAAAATTATTGACCAATCCATCTCCATCGTTATCACCACCGCTTACGACATTTCCAGCATTGTTTTCATTGACATCTGTAGTTCCGTCATTGTCGGAATCTAGGTCTCTATAATCGGGTTCGTCTAGAGCGTCTGTATTCACGATAGGAATACCTCCAGTGGTGAAGGTGTCTAAGTTTTCATAGGAGGCGTCTAAACCATTGATGCCTACCACTCCGGAAGGAGCTATGTAGGCTAGAGTTGCTTGTGCTTCTACATTGTCTGGAATTCCGTCGTTGTCGGAATCAATGTCCATGTAATCTGGAGTTACCATAGAACCCGCTCCAGTTTCTGTGGCAACGTCTGTATTTACTGGGTTGTTGGCTGCCACACCGCTATCTGGAGCTGTCTCGTATATGTCTAGGTATCCATTGGTTCCCACAGATCCCGTTGGGGCTTTGTATCCTGAGCTGGTTTGAAACTCAATATTGTCTAAAATTCCATCATTGTCAGAATCTAAATCCAAATGATTTAAAATCCCGTCACCGTCGAAGTCATTTAACGTTTGACCTGAAGTTTGCAGAATTGAAAATGGTAATGCTCTCTTGGTGATGGTTGAACTCTGATACTTTACAGACAAACTATCATCTCCATCATTCTCGAAATACAAAATGGTTATGGGATGTAGTCCCACAGAAAGAGCAATATTACCTTCTTCATCACCATCTGCCCCATGTATACCATCATAGGTAACCACGTCTGTCCCATTAATTGATAATTTTGAGCCATCATCAGAGTTTAAAAAGAAAGTATATGTATCTGCTACCGTAATATTGATAAAACCAGTATATCTCAAGGAGAAGGTATCATCAGCTCCCACTCCAGTTGAATGCGCCATCCATAAGGCGTCTACGTTAAAATCTGTAACGGTCCCTGTGGCATTAGCCCCCGTAGTGGGAATATTGTTGACAGTATTTCCAGAAGGTGCTAAATCGTAAAACTCATAATTGAGGCGTCCTATAACTGAATTGTATGCACTCAATTCGGTGGCATCTAAAATCCCATCATTGTCATCATCTATGTCTACTGCATCAGGGATTTTATCTCCATCGGTGTCTAAGCCCAATACATCATCTCTAAAATCAAGGTCCCCTCCTGTTAACAAATCATTATCAGTATCTGGTAAGTTTGTTTGGGGGTTGTTAACGTTGTCATTTGGATCAAAAATACTGGCATTTGAATTTGAATCTAGGGCATCGTCTAGTCCGTCTAAATCACTATCTCCTCCGTTGGTAGTATTGGCTTTTCCATTTTCAAGAATGTCAGTGAGCGCGTCGTTATCCGAATTGGTATCTCTATAATCGGGTTCGTCTGTGCTATCATGATTGTACAGAGACAATCCTGTTGTAGAAAAACCATCATTCACTTCGTAGTTAGAATGTAGTCCATTAGCTCCTACCACTCCAGAGGGTGCTTGATACCCTATTGTACTTTGTGCTTCCACATTGTCTGGAATTCCATCGGAATCGGAATCTATGTCTAGGTAATCTGGAGTATCTACATTTTCCGATGCTGCATCGGTATTGATAGGTGTAAGTCCTGTTGCAGAGGTTGTATCGTTATTTTCGTAGATATTGTACAATCCATTAACACCCACAGCTCCTGTAGGTGCTACATAGCCTGTAGTAGTTTGTGCCTCTACGACATCTAAAATACCATCATTATCAGAGTCGATGTCCAAAGAATTAGGAACTCTATCTAAGTCAAAATCTGGAGCAGCAAATGCATACCCTTCATCAAAGCTTACGGAATCACCAAGATTTACAACCATAGAATAAGTGCCTGGGGGTAAAGACACGGAGGCAGAAGCTAGTGTCCAACTACTATTGCTGGTATAGTTAATGGATCCTGTGGTGGATAATTGTGTTCCACCTGATCCTGTCCCTGCATAAATAGATATTTGGCCATTTCCTGATACACTCCCTCGGGAGGAAAAATAACCACCATATTGGACCACTGATTTTTGAGCAAGTGTAAAAGTTTGGTAAATAACACCTCCTGAATTAAATACATCGAAATAGTTCCCTGCTCCACCTCTGGCATCAAATTCAGGGCCATCTGGAGCATAGGTTTGACCTCCAGGGCCATCTACTCTTATAAGATTAGTATTGGTTCCAGATTCTAGTACCCAAGGACTTATGGAAGCTCCTGCATTATTTCCAAAATTGGTGGCTGTTAAACCGTCAAACCCTCCTTCTGTTAATAAGTTGGAACCATACCCTCCGCCTTCTACTGCATCTGTAATTCCATCGTTGTCATCATCAATATCGTAGAAATTAGGGACTCCATCACCGTCTGTATCTGTGTTACAGGCTCCTGCTAGCGGGTAAAGAATAGAAAACGGAAGTGCTGTCTTTGCGATGGTGGAACTCTCATAACTGACAGCCAAAGATCTTCCAAAAAGATTTTGAAAATACAGAATAGTTATCTGGTGTAATCCTATCCCAAGTGTAATTTGACCATTCTGTTCATTCCACGCCCCATGTAGTCCATCATAGGTAACAACATCAGTTCCATTAATAGACAACCTGGAGCCATCATCAGAATTTATGTAAAAGGTGTACGTGTCTGCGGTAGTAATATTGATATACCCTGTATAACGGATTGAATATGTGTCACCTTGGCCAGGAGTATGACGATTTTGTAAGCTAACAACGTTAAAATCACTCACCGTACCAGTAGCGTCTGCTCCCGTAGTAGGGATATTGTTTACAGTGGTTCCTGAAGGTACCAAATCATAAAACTCGTAACTCAACGATCCAACCTCACAAGGAAATCCTTGTTGCCCATGTGTTTTTTCTGTTAAGAAGAAAAGGGTGAAAATGCACAAAACAAAGGTAAAACGAAAATTGGTTCTATCCTTGTCGAATAGAACTTTTCCGATTCTAATATTTCTTTTTTCTTGTGGTTTCATGTGGGGTGATGTAGTGAAATTGCGTCTTTTTATTTGAGACCTTTAAGTGTTTTTGGAAACACGAAAAAGTACAATTGTCCTATTATTCCTTGTAGAGTTTCAAATAGCGAAATTAACCATGCCCTTTTAAGGTTTGTGGTTATTGACGGTTATTAACTCTGGAAAAATAAATGACAGCGCTGTCTAAAATACCAAATAGAATAATGGTAAATTTTGTTAATACATCTGTTAAGATTGACATGAAAAACCGCAATCGAAATATCGCGATTCAAAAGGAAACTTTTTTTGGGAGAGAGGGTTAACATAGTGGTTTATTTTTAGTATTAGTACATACTACATAAGTCATTAAACTTTATAATTAATTACTTTAATTTGTACAGCACTCAAAAACTCTTGCGCACGTTAATATAGTATAAAAATACCAAATATGTTTTAATTAACATAGAAAAACAATTTTATTTTTAGTATATATATTATATGCAAATTGTTTTAAGTGTTTGTAAATTAATAAATTAAATTCTTTTTTGTGTCTAACAAAAATACAATATTATTTTTTAATGGGTGTTAAATATTTGTTAGGGTATTAAGCGGATTTTCAACAATACTAATTTATAAAACATTGATTGTCATTGATTTGTGTTTATTTTTAATACTAAATAACACAGAGTCTTATTTTTTTCTTGAAAAATAGAAATTGGCTAGGATTTTTCGGTAATTCGCCTTTAAATCGTTGTTTTTTACATTAAAAGATGAGAATATCGATAGGCTCAGCTTGAAAATTCTTACGAGTTTTAGATTGTTATAATATCCCTCTTTTTGGGGATTGTATAAGTGCTAAAATGCTATTATTTTAGCACTGATGATGAAAACTTCAATACAGATGGATAATTTTTTAACACTTCTATGGTTGTTAATGGTTTTGTGTTTTTTATCAATAGGAGTATCGCCTAAACTCAATGCACAAAATAAAAGTAAAGAGAACCGAATGATAGACAGTACTCAGTACATCAAACTTAAAAAGATGGCCAAAGTATTTTTAGAGAGAAGTTTAAAAGAAAAAAAAGAGGCTGTTGAAGTAGCCAAAAGAAAGGGGTGGAAGGTAAAAGATACTTTAAAAGATGGTCGTATTAATGAACTTCAAAAAGTAGATCAAGGAAAACCTATTTATTACTCGATCCAAAGAACACCCACACCAAAGAATAATGATCAAGAAAAATTCATCGAGGTATTTGTATTATTTTTCTTCTCTTTTTTACCTAATTGATTGCTAAAAGTTTATTGAAATTTGTAATTAAGTTGTTATAGTTTGACACTTCATTTTTTTCTTCATTTTTAAATTTAAACAGAAACAATTCTAGACTTTTTAACTCGACCCTAGTACTCACTTGGGTTTGTGTTTTGGTACAAAAATTTAGCCTCCCCAAAAACAGGGAGAGTAAAATTCACCATTTTCGGGTATTGAATTATATGTATTAAAAAATTAGTTTTGATGTGATTTTGATAAAAAATTAAGATAAATAATGATTATTGTTGTTTTTTTAAGCTTTTATTAACATCAAAAAAATAAGTAAAAACTAAACAAATTCAAACAATGAGACACAAGTACTTATTAAGTAGGGTTGTTCTAGCTGGAGCTCTTTTCGGATTGAGTTTTCAGATGAATGCACAAAACCTGAAAGAAAAAGAAAAAATCCGTAGTCAGTATGATTTACAACAACTTGAGACTATTCAACAACGTCTTGAGGAAAAAGGTAAGACAGAAAGACGCCAGGCGAGCATTATTGCCAGACAAAAAGGTTGGAAAGAGAGAATTACCCTAAAAGACGGTCGTATGTTAGAACTCCAAAGAGTTGTAGACGGAAAGCCTATTTATTACACTACGTTCAATGTAGACGCAGCAAGATCTACTAGAACAAACCATTTAAATTCTGGAGGATCATTAGGTTTAAGCTTAATGGGACAAGGAATGACAGCCTATGTTTGGGATGGAGGAGGAACACGACCTTCTCACCAAGAGTTCGACGGAGCAGGAGGAAACAACAGAGTATCTATTATCGATGGGTCTTCATTGAATGGAAACAGTTTCCACGCAATGCACGTTACAGGAACCATTGTAGCATCTGGAGTACAGGCTGCTGCAAAAGGAATGGCGCCTCATGCACAGGCTAGAACTGCAGATTGGAATAATGACAAAGCGGAAGCGACAACTCAAGCTTCTAATGGAATGTTATTGTCTAATCACTCTTATGGTTATGCCTTTAGAAACCAATTCGGCCAGGTACAATTGCCACAATCTTATTTTGGAGGTTATATTGCTGAATCAAGAGATTGGGATGATATCATGTTCAACGCTCCTAATTACTTAATGGTGGTTGCAGCAGGAAATGATGGAAATGACAATACGGCAAATCAAAATCCAACTGGAGGTTCAGGTTGGGATAAGCTAACTGGACATTCTACATCTAAGAACAACTTAGTAGTTGCGAATGCTCAGGATGCTAATGTAGATGCATCTGGAAATTTAGTATCTGTAGCTATTAATAGTTCAAGTAGTGAAGGACCTACAGACGATATGCGTATTAAGCCAGACATTACTGGAAATGGAACAGGCGTATATTCAACGTATGACAATAGTGATTCTGCGTATAATACGATTTCTGGAACTTCTATGGCTTCACCAAATGTTACAGGTTCTTTATTGCTTTTACAAGAGCACTACAAGAACTTAAATAGTGGTAGCTTTATGAGAGCAGCAACTTTAAAAGGATTGGCTTTACATACTGCAGATGATGCAGGTGCTTCTGGTCCAGATGCTGTTTTTGGATGGGGATTGCTAAATGCAAAAAGAGCAGCAGAAACCATTACGAATAATGGAAATCAGTCTAGAGTCGAAGAATTGACATTAAACTCAGGGCAGTCTTATGTTATTAATGTAGATTCTGATGGGTCTAACCCATTATTTGCTTCAATTTCTTGGACAGATAGACCAGGAACTGCAGTAACAACTGTGAACTCAACAACTCCGGTTTTAGTAAATGACTTAGATATTCGTATTACTAAAGGAGGCACTACTTACTTCCCCTATAAATTAACAACTCCGACAACGAGTTCAAAACAAGATAATAACGTAGATCCTTATGAAAGAGTAGATATTTCTGGAGCTTCAGGATCTTATACGATTACTGTTACCAACAAAGGTTCTTTAGTAGGTGGAAGTCAAAATTTCTCATTAATCGTTACAGGAATTACGGGTACACCACCAGTTTGTAATGCAACAGTACCTACTGGAGTTTCTACAAGTGGAGTAAGCAATACCGGAGCAACAGTAAGCTGGTCATCGGTTGCAAATGCTACTTATGATGTAAGATATCGTCAAACAGGAACAAGTTCTTGGACTACCAATGCAGTTTCTTCAACATCGACTAACTTATCAGGTTTAGCTGCTTCTACTCAATATGAAGTACAAGTTCGTAGCAAATGTACAGGTGGAAATTCTGCATACAGTGCGTCTGTAAACTTTACTACGTCAGCAGCACCATCTATTTGTTCAAATACAGTGACTTCTTTCCCTTATAGCGAAGGATTTGAGTCTAACGATGGATGGACGCAAGTAACTGGTGATGATGGAAACTGGGTACGTAAAAGTGGAAGTACTCCATCGAACAATACAGGGCCTAGCTCTGCAGATGAAGGATCTTTCTACTTGTTCTTAGAAGCATCAACCAACAACAGTCCTGGTCAGATTGGTAGAAATGCGACAGCAATTTTAGAAAGTGATTGTTTCGATTTATCAAATAAGTCTTCAGCTACTTTCAGCTTCAAAAATCATATGTATGGTAGCAATGTAGGTTCTTTAACTATTCAGGCAACTACAGACGGTACTAACTGGACAAATCTGTGGACAGATTCAGGAAATAAAGGAAACCAATGGAATGCGATAGGTGTTAATTTGGCAGCTTATTTGGGTCAAAATGTAAAACTAAGAATTGTAGGTGTTACAGGAAATGGATGGTCTAGTGATATTGCTGTAGATGATTTATCTGTGACTGCTGTAACTACAGGTTCAGATACACAAGCACCAACAGCTCCATCAAACTTAGCAGCGTCTAATATTACAGAGACGACAGTAACATTGAACTGGAATGCTTCTACAGATAATGTAGGTGTAGCTGGATACGATGTATACCAAGGGGCTACTAATATAGCTTCAGTAACAGGGACTACATACAATGTAACAGGTCTTTCTGCCGATACAGCTTATACTTTCTCAGTAAGAGCTAAAGATGCCGCTAATAATGTTTCTAGTGCTAGTAATACCGTAAACGTTCAAACTCTTGGAGCTCCTGTAGAATATTGCGAATCTTCTGGAAACAGAACAACTTATGAATGGATCGATTATGTTGCTTTAGGAGGAATGACCAATTCTTCTGGTGCTGATGGAGGATATGGAGATTATACCTCTGAGGTAGCTTCAGTAGCTCAAGGTAGTACAAATCAATTAACGATTAGTGCTGGATTCTCTGGAAGTTCTTATACTGAATTCTGGAATGTATGGATTGATTATAACCAAAATGGTACGTTCGAAACAAGCGAAAGAGTTGCTAATGGTTCTTCTTCTAGCGCAGGAAACTTAACAACAAACATTACAGTACCATCCAATGCTGTTTTAGGAAGCACTAGAATGCGTGTTTCTATGAAATACAACTCAAATGCAACTGCTTGTGAGGACTTTGGAGATGGAGAAGTAGAAGATTATACTGTAAACATCACTGCTGGCTCAGCAAGCTTTACAATCTTTAACGACCCTACTGGAGATACTTTAGGAAATGAAGCTCCAATCTCAGTAAGAGCTTATCCAAACCCAGCGATGAACTACATCCAAGTACAATTTGGTAAAGCAGAAAACCTAAACTATAGAATTGTAGATGTTATTGGTAAGACTGTAAAGCAGGGAACTGCAGCAAGAAATACGATCAATGTATCTGAATTACAGAGAGGTATTTATATACTGCAAGTGAATGATGGACAAAAATCAATGTCTACAAAACTCATCAAACAGTAATGAAACATCTCTGATATATAGAGTTATTAATTGTAATAACAAAGCCCTATCAAAATTTTGATAGGGCTTTCGTTTTCAACAGCTGTTCGTGATTTAGTTTTTAATCAGTTTTTTAATAGCTGTTCCGCTGTCTAATTTTACTTTTATAAAATAAATACCTTTTGATAAGGTTTCAATGTTTACTGGCTTCCTATTCAATACTTGAGTTTTTCTCATGATTTTTTTACCTGACACATCAAAGATTTCAATACTCTGAGCATCTTTATTCAAAAGAAATGAATTACTAGCTGGGTTCGGATATAAAACAAGTTTATTGTCTAAAGTGCTTACATTCTCTGTAGAAAGAGGATTCTGAAAAGCAACCGTGCTATACAAACGATATTCTCCTGGTTGTAAAGTCAGGGACTGCGAAGTATTCGTCACATTCATCATGGATGATGAGAAATACTCGTGCCATGTTCCTGTTTTTGAAAAATTTGGATTCACTGTTCTTGAAGTTGTATCAAAATTAGCCACCATCACTACATCATTGGAAGCGTGATTCAAATTCACTCTTTTTACCAAACCACCAACATCCATAGTAATGTTTTGTGTAGAAAAAACGTCATGCTGCTTTTTAAAAGCGATCAGCGTAGAGAAAACATCGTAGATTTTTTTTCGCTGTGTTACGGTAAAATAATCCCATTTTACAGGCTTTCTACCTGTTCTTCCATTTTGATCAATGCTAATATCGTATCCTAACTCTCCAAACTGCCAGATCATTTTTGGTCCAGGAATCGTAAAGAACATCAAACCAGCAGCTTCTATTCTGCTTAAGGCGGTAGCTAAGTTCTTTACATTGTAGCCCCCATCAATCTTACCGAATTGTAAGTTTTTAAACATCAAACGTTCTTCATCGTGACTTTCCATATAGGAAACTAAATTTGGAGATGTAAATGTTCTGCTTTTGTAATATCCCCAAGAGATATTTGCATTTGTACTATAACCCATGGTATTTTGGTTGTAATTTTCAGTCATTTTACCCCATAGCATCATTCCAGCATCAGCCAAAGCCTTCTCTTCTGAATTATCTGCCAAGTGTTCTAGGATGAAATAGAAATCATTTCCATGGTTGTTCCAAACATAATTAGCATAGTCTTTTAATCGATCTATTCTACCTTGGTTGTAAGCATCTCCCCATTGATCACCCGAAGTAGGGTAGTAGGTATTGGTAAACCCTTTTGTGAAATCCAATCGGAATCCGTCAATTCGATATTCATTGATCCAATAAGACATTACATCTTTAAAATACTGTTGGGTATAGGCAGAATCATGATTGAAATCGAATCCAAAACGTAAAGCACCGTTCTGAAAGTTATGATCGTTATTATAAAAAGGATTGTTAGAGGTAGTTCCTGCTGAAATATTGAAATCGTACATTTCTAATAAAGGACATTGACTGTAGGAGTGGTTGAATACGACATCTACAATGACAGCAATCCCTCGTTGATGACATTTGTCAATTAACTCCTTGAATTTGTTTTTAGTCCCATAAGCTTTGTCCAAAGCGAAGAAATGAGATACATTATAGCCCCAACTATCATTGCCCTCAAACTCATTTACAGGCATAAATTCTATTGCGTTTATCCCCAAATTTTGAAGATAATCCAGCTTGTCGATAACAGCCTGATAACTATCATTGTCTGAAAAATCTCTTACTAGTAATTCGTAGATTACAAGCTTCTCTTTTGTTGGTTTTGTAAACGAACCACTTTGCCACGAGTAATTCGCTTCATTAATTTTAAACGTAGAAACAACTCCAGAAGCACCGCTTGGAAAAGCTTTAAGATTCGGATAATTTGTAGTTGAAATATATTTATCGTTGGATGCATCCAGCACTTTTTCTGCATAAGGGTCTGCTACTTTTTTAGCATAGTCAATAAAATATTGATAAGCATATTCTGTATTTACATCCAATCCACTAAGGGTAATCCAAAAGTAATCCCCATCTTTTTTAAGCTGGTAATTCTGATTGAGACTCCAATTATTAAAGTCCCCAATTAGAAAGACATCACTTTTCTGAGGCGCGAGTAAAACAAAGGTAACAGAGTTGTCACTATTAACAGTGACTCCATTTTTTGCTCCAACAGGCCTCGTTACATTTTGAGTAGTTGTTTTTACATATACTGAAATTTGATTAGACTTCGTTTGCCCTCCTTCGGTTGCTTGTGCCTTAATAACATGTTGTCCTGTTGAGGTGAAGGTGTAATTCTTTGATATTGTTTTTACATTGTTTGTTGCCTGAATAGAACTATTATTCACAAATAATTCCATATTGGCATTTTTTGTGGCATCAGCGGTAATAGTAGTGCTTTCGTTGATGTTGAAAACAGCATTGTTTGCTGGGGAGTTTACTTGAACATTCAAGTCCGCAGAAAAGATTTGTATGTGTATGTCTGGACTTGTTTGTTTCGATCCATCTGCAGATCTAGCAACCAAATTTACTTCAGAAATAACGCTGGAACTGGCTACTCCATAAAAAGAGTAAACATTGGTTGTAATGGTTAATTCGTAAGTAGTACTATTGACCTTTGTAAACTTTGGCTGTGTTGAATTGTTTCCCCAACTTCCAACAACGTTCTGCCATTTGTTTCCGTTGACTGTTACTCCGGTATGTGCATAAATATCGCCTGTATATCCGTCTAATCCAGTCCCTGTAGTTGTTAATGTGAGTTTAATTTCATCATTCACTGTTGGAGTTCCTGGGGTAGTAGTTACCTGAGAAAATATTGGAAGACAAAATAAAAGCAATAGATAAGTAACTTTCTTCATAATTTTCTTTTTTAGAAAAAGTTAAAAACCTGTATCGAAATACAGGTTTTTAACGAATTAATTCAAATGTTATAAAGCTTTAATTGTATACTTAGGACTAGCAGTGTCGGTAAAATCAAGTATTACTTGATATTTACCTGCCGTAGATGCAATATTATCACCATTAACCTCTAGTGTGCCATCTGCACCAGTATCTCCATAATTAGTTCCCCAATCGTTATTTAGTCTGAATTTGATTTCTCCAGTAAGAAGAGTTACGTTATTGGCAATAAACAATCCAGGATTGTACTCTGTAAAGCTAAAGTCAGGTCCTCCATTACCCCAATTATTATAACCGCTACCTACAATTCCATAAACGTCTTTTTGTTCGATTTTATACGTGTTTTTATTGAAGTCTATGGTAATTTGATAATGCCCCGCCGTAGATTTAATATTGTCTCCTCCAGCATCTAGGGTTCCGTCTGCACCTGTATCTCCATAATTAGTTCCCCAATCGTTGTTTAATCTGAATTTAATATCTCCAGTTAGTAACTGAACACCAGCTTTGAAAGTATCTGTGGTATAGTCATAGTGGAACTCAGCATCTGGTCCATTGTTCCCCCAGTTATTAAATCCAGAACCAACAATTCCCAATGAATATGGTTCAATTGTATAAGAATTTTTAGCGATGTCTAATGTTACTTTATACTTACCCGCCGTAGAAACAATATTATCACCATTTGCATCTAAGGTTCCATCTGCACCTGTATCTCCTAAGTTAACCGCCCAGTCATTGTTCTGTCTGAACTTGATTTCACCTGTTAGTAAGGTAACATAAGCAACAAATACATCTTTTTGAGCAGTTGTATAGAATGGGGCATCTGGCCCTCCATTACCCCAATTGTTAAATCCAGATCCTACAATCCCCCAAGTAGAGATTTGTACGCCCGAACCAATTACAATTTCAGGTAAGGTAAGGTTCATACTCTTTGCGCTTGAAATTACCTGAGGAGCATCAGTTCCTCCATTCCCAGCATAGGCTCTAATTCTAAAGTAAACAACTCCTTTATTTAATGCGGGTGTATTAGGATCGTTATCCAATCCAGCATTCGCAGCCTGAGTTAATAATGTTTGTACTGTTACTGCAATATTTGTTTCTGACGTAGTACCCAAAATTTCTCGAGTAGCAAAGTCCTGAGTTAACGATACTTGAAGTTCATAAGTAATTGCTGTTGGAGTCCCAGGGAAACTAGGCTTGTTCCATACAAAGCGTTCTGCAATGTTTCCTGAAGTAGCAGGAGTAATTACATATTCACTTAAAAATGCATTGGTAAAACTAATGCCATTTGGGTCTGGTTGTACAATGAATTGAAGATCGTCATTTTCTTGACAAGAAAAGAAACCTAAAATCATGACAAACGATACTATGTAAATTGATATTTTTTTCATTTTATTGTTTCTTAAAAATTAATATCCAGGATTTTGAGTTAAGTTAGGATTTGCTCCGAGAGCTGTTAAAGGAATAGGGAACAACTTGTAGGTAGATGGAATAGAAGTTCCATTTACAGTATTTCCTTTCCAAGGCCAGATATACGTACTACCTGTAAACCTTCCGAAACGAATTAAATCAGATCTTCTATGACCTTCTAGGTTTAATTCTCTAGCTCTTTCATCTATGATAAAGTCTAATGTTAACTGAGATTGAGTTATGGCACCTGCCTTAGACCTAGATCTTATTGCATTTACATAGTTCAATGCAGTAGCAACATCAGCACTAGTAGCTCCACGAAGAGCGCATTCTGCATACATTAAATAGGCATCTGCCAATCTAAATAATGGGAAATCTGTACTAGAAAATGGAGTAGAGGTTGAACTACCAGAGAAATTTGTGTTTCTGAATTTTATAGATGGGAAACCATCGGTCCACTGCTTGTAATCTGTCATCACAAAGTTGTGCCCTTGTGTCCAGAATAGTTTTGCCCTGTCGTCTGGGCAATTCATTAAATCCGTGACATTATTTACGCCATTATTGCAAAATTTACCATACCAAGAAGGAGAAGCTCGGTGCCCAGACCACCCGTCTGATGTGCCAAAATCTGCTATATTCATAGTTTCAGTAGACACACTTCCATTAACAATATAGGTGGTATTCCCAAAACTCTGACTTGAAAGTGCATCAGCAATCAATGGGAAAATGATCTCTGGAGATGTTTCATTGTCTCCAGAGAAGAGGCTTACAAAATTGGTCGCCAATGTATATCCACCATTATCGATTACCTTTTTAATAGCAGCAGCAGCCTTTTCATATTGAGCTGTACCTGTATAGACTTCAGCATTTAAATACAGTTTTGCCAATAACATGTTTACCACATGCTTATTCGCTCTACCATAACCATTATTATTATTAATTAATGGCTCAATAGCAGTTAACTCCGATTCAACAAAATTGAATAATTCTTGTCTTGTAGCTTGCGGAAGTGGTGCAGAAGATCCAAAATTATCTTCGGTAGCCAGTACTCCTTTACCAAAAGTATCTATTAGGTAATAATAAGCCAAAGCTCTTAAAAAACGAACTTCGCTAAGTACGTTGTCCTGACCGTCTACACTAACATTTTTTAGTACAGCTAATAGGTTATTTGCTTGTGGAACAGTGTAATAAATTCTATTGTACAAATACCTAAAGAATTTATTATTTTCATCCCAGTTCGATGTAGTGGTTAATTGATCCAAACCATCATCTCCCCATCGATTTTTCATACCATCAGCAGTGAAATCTTGTAAGTTGATGATTCCTCTTAAAAATGGAGATTCTCCTGCGTTGTCATCAATATCTGAACTTCCAGGTCCATTAGGTCCAGACAAAGCAAATGATGCGTACAGTCTAGATAAAATACCAGTCACAGCATTTGGGTCTTGACTCAATAGATCTTCTAACGTAAGTTCTACTTGAGGTTTTGTGTCTAAATCACTGATACAACCAGAAAAAGTTGTTGTAAGGAGTGATAGACCTAAAACCAAAACGATTATTTTTTTCATAATTCTGTATCTTAATTATTAGAAATCAAAACTTAAACCTATGGTGTAGGTAGTAGGTCTTGGGTAAAAATTATTATCAATAGCATTAAAGTTCTCTGGATCTTGCCCTGTATAATTGGTAATTATAAAAGGATTCGCAACAGAACCGAACAATCTAAGCGTACCATTTTTAATAACTTCATTAAAACGGTGTCCTAGTACAATGTTTTCACATCTTAAGAAAGTAGCATCTTCTATGTAATAATCAGAGAAGGTTACATTTCCATTGGTGTTTACAATGTTAACATCTGCAGCACCATTAAAGAAATCCAACACGTTGCTTAGACTATTTGAATTTTGAGGTATGGGACGATCTCTCCAACCAGAAGTCAATCTTCTTGCATTATATACATGTCCACCTATTTGTCCTCTAAAACTAGAGCTCAAATCCCAATTTTTGTATGTGAAATTGAATCCAAATCCGTAGGTCCAATTGGGTCGTAAAGCCTTGTAATACCGATCATTATTGTCAATTACATTATCTCCATTTAAGTCTGCAAAAGCTCCCCAGATAGGTTGACCGTTTGCATCGTGTAATTGCTTAAAAACCCAAGCTGAATAAGGTTGTAAACCAACTTGATGATACCCTAACAATACTCCAGTACCTACTGGCAAACCAGATTCATTTGCTGTAATTCTTGTAACATCTCTTAAACTTGTTACTTCTGCTCTGGTGTACGATAAATTGGAATTGATCTCAAAATTGAAATCTTCTGTATTAATCGGATTAAGACTCAATCCAATTTCAAAACCTTTGCTAGTGGTTGATCCTACATTTTGTACAAACGAACTTCCTAAAGCTTGTCCTGGTAATGTAGGAGTATTCGCTAATAAGTCTGAAGTTTCTCTGTAGTATGCATCGATAGTACCAGAAATCATATTGTCAAAAAATGCATAGTCTACACCAACGTTGTATGTAGTTGTTTTTTCCCAAGTCAACCTCTCATTGAAAGCCAATGCAGAGTATAAGTTTACTCCTGATAAATATTGACTAGTTGCACTACCCGCCTGGAATAATGGTGTAGAAGGGTAGAATCCTACCAGACCAGTAATATCTTGCTGTCCAGTTCTTCCCCATCCCAACCTTATTTTTAAGTCATTTACTACTTCGCTATCTTCCAAGAAATCTTCGTCAGTCACTTTCCATGCAAATGCCGCAGCAGGGAAGTAACCCCATCTGTTTCTTGCTGTAAATAATGACGACCCGTCTACTCTTAAGGATAGTGTCAATAAATATTTATCTGTAAAGTTAATGTTCGCTCTACCAAAGAACGATTGTAAGTTCAACTCATTGAAATATCTATTAGTAGGATTGTTAGGATTTGGTTCAACTTCTCTTATTCCAGTTGTATTGTTATATCTATAAATGACTTTATTCCCGTCATTTCTAAAGTTTTGATATGAATATCCTGCTTGTGCATCAATTTTGGAAATGAATCCTTCATCAAATGTTTTTGTATATGCAGCATACGCATCCATGGTTACGTTTGTAATGGTTTGATTCTCCTCGTAATTAACCCCTGGGTTAAATACAAAATCAGTATCATTATTGATAAGGCGATATGTAGCCAAAGAATTGTCAGAGAAAACTTCTCTAATTTTTGCTCTAGATGTTTCCAAACCTAAGTTCAATACCGCTCTTAATTCAGGTATGAAAGAAGTTGTATAATCAAGCTCCACGTTTCCTAAGAACTTGTAAACACTTTCAGGTCTCGTTCTTTGTTGTAAAAGCGCTAGAGGATTGTATTGACCATCTAAGCGAAGTGGATTGTTTGGATCTGTTGTTTGAAAATATCCTCCAAACTTATTAGAGTTAGTATCAAAAACAGGCTTTGTAGGATCCATATTCACAGCTCCTCCCAAAGCACCACCTTCATCTACTGCATTCTTATTGGCATAAATACCTTTTGCATTGATATCAACTTTTAATCGATCTTGAATAAATCTTGGTGTCAATCTTAAGGAAAGTGTGTAACGCTCGTAATCATTTGTTCTTACCAAACCTTCATTCCTTGTATAGCCTAAAGAGAATCGAGTTGGCAATTTTTCAAATAAATTTGCTCTTACACTAAAATTATTATCCGACGAAATCGTCGTTCTAAAGATTTGATCTTGCCAATCTGTGTTCGATAATATTCGCCCTTCAATGATCGATGTATTTGGATCATCTGTAATCGTTGTCGTTGGGTCGTCAATTCCCAATCGATTTGTCAATGTAGGGTGGTATTGCTGAATAAATCTAGCAAACTGATTCCCATCCATCAAATCAATCTTATCAGACACACTCCCGATAGAAGTAGTCGTAGAGAAATTGTACTTAACACCTCCAGAAGTTCCCTTCTTAGTAGTAATGATAATTACCCCGTTCGATGCTCTAGAACCATAAATTGCGGTTGCAGATGCATCTTTAAGGATAGAGAAACTCTCGATATCATTTGGGTTTACCAAAGTGAAAGGGTTTCCAACTCCAGCTGGATTTGTATTATCGATAGGCACCCCATCGATTACAATTAAAGGATTGTTATTAGCAGATAGAGAAGATCCACCTCTAATTCTGATGTTTGGTGCAGCATCTGGTTGACCACCAGCAGTGGTAATTCTTACCCCAGCAGCTTTTCCTTGTAAAAGCTGTTCTGCACCCACAACAGGGCTCTTGTTAAAATCTTTTGCAGAAATTGAAGTCACAGATCCCGTTGCATCTTTTTTGCTAACGCTTCCATAACCAATAACCACAATTTCTTCTAACTTTTCGGTATCCTCGTCTAGTTCGATAGTAATGTTAAAGTTTTGGGCTACTGTAAACTCAAATGTTGCAAAACCAATAGACGTAAATACCAATACGTCTCCAGTTTTTACATCCGCAAGCTCAAACTTTCCATCAAAATCGGTAGAAGTACCTCTAGTAGTCCCTTTGACTACTACATTCACTCCAGGTAAAATTTCACCTGTAGCTTTTTCTTTTACCACACCTCTCATTGTTTGTTGTGCAAACATTGTAGAGGCTGAGAGTAAAAGAATACCGAATAAAATTATTTGAATTTTCTTCATTATTTTATGTTAAATAATACTTGTAATTTAGATGATTGATTAACAATAATTTTACATTCCACGGGGTGAATATAGAAAGAAAAATAGCTGCTCAAGTACCGTCATTGCTGCGAAAACGTTTTCGTGTTGATAACTTTTGGGCTTTAACTTATCACATCAATAAATTTGCATTCATAAAATTATCAGCTTTGTAAAATATGAAGACAAAAATTACCATAAAGATAATCGCGAAGGAATTAGGGGTATCTGTATCTACGGTTTCAAAGGCACTTAGAGACAGTCATGAAATAAGTCAGGAAACCAAAGATCGAATCAAAGCGTATGCAGATTATTACAACTACAGACCTAACAATTTAGCACTTCAATTAAGGAATCAACAGACTAAAGTAATAGGGATCATTTTACCACAAATTGTGCATCATTTTTTCTCTACAGTTATTAAAGGGATCGAACACGAAGCAACAGAGAGAGGTTATAACATCATGGTCTGTTTTTCAAATAATAACGAAGCAAAAGAAGCAGAAACTATAGATGTACTAACCAATGGGAGTGTCGATGGATTATTGGTCTCTTTGGCTAAAGAAACGCTGGAAAATAATAAGTTTCATCATTTTAATAGACTCATTCACAATGAAATTCCTTTGGTGTTATTTGATAGAACGCACAATTCTATTGAATGTGATAAAGTAATTGTAGATGATGTTGGTGCTGGTTATAAAGCCACAAAGTATTTGTTAGAAACTGGTTGTGAACGAATAGCAATTGCTACCACACCAGAGCACATAACGGTAGGTTTGCACAGAAGTCAAGGATATAAAAAGGCATTGATGGAGGTTGGAAAAGGAATAGATCCGCGATTGATGGTAGGTGTGGATGAAAGTAAAGACATTCAATCACAAATAGAGAAGTTATTTGAACAAAATATAGATGCTGTTTTTGCGGTGAATGAAATTTATGCTGCCATTGCAATTCGCATCGCTAAAGAGAAAGGGATGAGAATTCCAGAGGATATTTCAGTGATTGGTTTTACAGACGGATTGATCTCTGAATATTCGTCCCCATCGATTACCACAGTGGTTCAATATGGCTATACTATGGGAAAACAAGCAGCAGAAATGCTTATCGCCAGAATAGAAAATAAGGATGACGTAATACCTCCTAAAACCAAGGTAATTTCTAGTAATATTAAAGTAAGAGAATCAAGTAAGAATTTGTAAAAATTAAATTTTTTCTTGTTTTTTCAGAAAAATTAATAACTTTACCCCGAAGAAAAGACTTATCAATAATTTAACATTCCACTCAAAGTTAAGATAAGTCGTAGCGCTTATCGTAGTATTAATTAATCATTACGATAATGAAAAAGCGTAAATTAAGTTTCTGGGAAATCTGGAACATGAGTTTTGGTTTTCTAGGAATACAGTTCGGTTTTGCTCTTCAAAATGCAAATACTTCAAGGATTTTTCAAACATTAGGAGCTGATGTCGATGAACTAGCTGTCTATTGGTTAGCTGCACCTGTTACAGGATTGATCATTCAGCCAGTAATTGGATATTTTAGTGATCGTACTTGGCACCCAAAGTTGGGTAGAAGGCGACCTTATTTTTTGATTGGAGCTATTTTAGCTTCCATTGCATTATGCCTGATGCCTAACTCACCAGTACTCTGGATGGCCATTGGAACCTTATGGATCATGGATGCTTCAATCAATGTCTCTATGGAACCATTTCGTGCTTTTGTAGGAGATAATCTACCCGGGGAACAGAGGACTACTGGTTTTGCAATGCAAAGCTTTTTCATTGGTATAGGTGGAGGTGTTGGATCACTTCTACCATTTGCTTTTGACAAAAACTGGTTTGGAATTAACGATCTTTTTGGACTTTCAAACACAGCACCTGAAGGTGTGATTCCTGAAACGGTAAGATATAGTTTTTACATAGGAGCAGCATTATTCTTTATAGCTGTACTGTGGACAGTATTAAGATCCAAAGAATATCCACCAGAAGAATTTGAAGCTTTTGAAAAGTCAGAAGAAGCTGGTCACGGAACTGAATCTCAGGAAGAAGTTACAATTAAAAAACAAACCAGTGTTGGCTTTTTAATGCTCATTATTGGTTTGGTAACTACCATGCTGATTGTCTACTTTGACTTAAAAAAGGACCTTTTCATATTGTCAGTAGGAATTGCTTTAGTTGGACTATTATTCACTTTGGCAGCTCAAATGAGAAAATCAAATGCAGACAATGGGTTTGTAAATATTATGACAGACTTACTTCGCATGCCTAAGACAATGAAGCAATTAGCGTATGTGCAATTTTTCTCGTGGTTTGCCATGTTTTCTATGTGGATTTATGCAACATCTGGTGTGACAAGTCATATCTATGGAACCTCAGATACAACGTCAGAATTGTATAATGAAGGTGCCAATTGGGTAGGAGTCTTGTTTGGAGTTAAATTTCTAGTTGCAGCTTTGGTTGCCTTTTTAATTCCAATTTTAGCTAGAAAAACAAGTAGAAAAGTAGCACATCTAGTATGCCTGACTTTAGGAGGAATAGGGCTCATCTCGTATTACCTAATTTCTGATCCCGATTACTTATTGGTCTCTATGATTGGTGTGGGTATTGCATGGGCAAGTATTTTGTCGATACCATATGCAATGTTAACAGGTTCATTGCCTGCAAACAAAATGGGGTATTATATGGGAGTTTTTAACTTCTTTATCGTTATACCACAAATAGTTGCTGCATCCATTTTAGGATTCATGTTAACAACATTCTTTGATAGTGAACCCATTTACGCACTGGTTGTAGGAGGAATATCTATGATTCTTTCAGGAATTCTCACACTGAGAGTAAGTGATGATGCGAAAGTAGAAATTAATGAATAAAAAAGGATTCATATTTGATTTGGATGGTGTCATCGTAGACACTGCTAAATATCATTTTTTAGCCTGGAAAAAGCTGGCAAATGATATAGGAATCGATTTTACTGAAACACAAAACGAAGAGTTAAAAGGTGTGAGTAGAGTAAAATCATTAGAAAAAATATTGTCTTGGGGGAATAAAGAACTTACCCAAGACGAGTTTATGAAACTCATGGCAAAAAAGAATAATGATTATCTACATCATATTTCACAAATGGATGAAAATGAGATTTTGCCAGATGTCCCCCAAAAAATAAACTATCTAAAAGAAAAGAAACAACCTGTAGCATTGGGTTCTGCCAGTAAGAATGCAAGAGTCATTTTGCAAAAAGTGAATCTTATTCAGTATTTCAATGCTATCGTAGATGGAAACGATGTTGTGAAAGCAAAACCCGATCCAGAGGTTTTTCTCAATGCAGCGAAAGCCATTGAGATTCCCCCAGAAAGATGTGTCGTCTTTGAAGATTCAGTAGCTGGGATTCAGGCAGCAAAAAAAGCTGCAATGATGGCTATTGGAATTGGAGACAAAGAAGTTTTGTTTGAGGCTGATTTTGTTTTTAAAAGTTTTGAGGACATCACAACAGAGTTCATAGAACAGATTATAGAAAATTAATATAGGAAAGATCATATTTTTCTCTCCTAAGTAACATAGAACATACATAAAATGAATCAAGATTATATCATACCTAATGAATGGAGTATCATTGAAGAAGGATTTAATCGAGACCGTATAAAATCATCTGAAAGCCTTTTTAGTATAGGGAACGGTGCCATGGGGCAGCGTGCTAATTTTGAAGAGGATTATTCAGGAGCTACCTTTCAAGGAAGTTATATTGCTGGAGTGTATTACCCAGACAAAACTCGTGTGGGTTGGTGGAAAAATGGCTATCCAGAGTATTTCGCAAAAGTCTTAAATGCTCCTAATTGGATAGGAATTCATGTAGAAATCAATGACGAAAGGTTCGATCTAGCGAATTGTACAGAAGTAAAAAACTTCCGCCGTGAGCTAAACATGAAAGAAGGCTGGTTGGCCAGAACTTGCGAAGCAACGCTAGAGAATGGTATTGAAGTACGATTGGAGTCGAAACGCTTTTTGAGCCTAGATTTAGATGAATTAGGAGTCGTTGATTATCAAATAACATTGCTAAACTCGGATGCTACAATTCATTACATTCCCTATTTAGACGCTGGGATCACCAATGAAGATTCCAATTGGGATGACCAGTTCTGGAAAGTCACAAACATTTCCTCTGAAAATGAAAGAGCTTTTATCGAAGCACATACCATGAAGACCCATTTTCACACCTGTGTCTTTATGGAATCACTACTTTTTCAGAACGGTCAAAAAATAAAAATCACTCCCACTTTAGAACAATCTGATTTAAAAATTGGATTTCGATACAGCAAAGCCATTCAGAAGAATGAAACACTAAGCATTCAAAAATATGGAGGGTATACGGCAGATAGAAATCACAAGTCTTCGGATTTGGTAAAAGCTGCAGGAAGTGTGTTGGACAAGGCCATTAACTTTGGGTTCCATGACTTGCTAGAACTCCAGAAGCAATCTTGGAATAAAATCTGGGAAATGGCAGACATTGCCATTGTAGGTGATGTAAAAGCACAGCAAGGAATTCGTTTCAATATTTTTCAGCTGAATCAGACCTATTTAGGAACCGATGCGAAATTAAACATAGGTCCCAAAGGTTTTACAGGTGAAAAATATGGCGGAAGCACGTATTGGGACACAGAGGCCTATTGCATTCCTTTTTACATGACCACCAAAGATGCTACTGTTGCCAGAAACCTTCTCGAATACCGTTTCAATCACTTGGACAAAGCAATTGAAAACGCAGAACGACTAGGATTCAACAGCGGAGCAGCTCTTTTCCCTATGGTAACAATGAATGGAGAGGAATGTCATAATGAGTGGGAAATTACCTTTGAAGAGATTCACAGAAATGCAGCAATCTCTTTTGCTATTTTCAATTATGTAAGGTACACGGGAGATCAAAGCTATATCGCTGAAAAAGGTTTAGAGGTATTGATTGGTGTGGCGCGTTTCTGGAAACAAAGAGCTACGTTTTCAAAAGCCAAGAATCAATATGTCATCTTAGGCGTTACTGGACCCAATGAATATGAAAACAATGTAAATAACAATTGGTATACAAATTATGCTGCACAATGGTGCATCAATTACGCAATAGAATGTGTTGAGGAAATTGCTTCTGAACAACCAGAGAAATACAATCAAATAGAAGCAAGGACAAAAATTTCACAAGAAGAAATGAGTGACTGGAAAAAAGTAGCCGATGCACTCTATTTTCCTTATTCAGAGGAGCATCAGGTGTTTTTACAGCAAGATGGCTTCTTAGACAAAGAATTGATTACTGTTTCTGAATTGGATACCTTTCAAAGACCGATCAACCAAAAATGGAGCTGGGACCGTATACTACGATCACCATACATAAAACAGGCAGATACCTTGCAAGGTTTTTATTTCTTTGAGGATCACTTTACACAAGAAGAATTGGAGAAACACTTCGATTTTTATGAACCTTTTACTGTACATGAAAGTTCTCTCTCTCCATGTGTTCACAGTGTATTGGCAGCGAAGCTGAAGCGAATGGATCAGGCTTATGAGTTCTACTTAAGAACCTCTAGACTCGATTTAGATGACTACAACAAAGAAGTAGAAGAAGGTTTGCACATCACTTCCATGGCTGGAACTTGGATGAGTATTGTGGAAGGGTTTGGAGGATTGCGTGTGAAAAATGACACACTCCATTTTACACCACAAATTCCAGAGCAATGGGAAGCCTATTCTTTTAATGTGAACTTTAGAGGGCAAATACTAAAAGTGTCAGTTTGTCAAGACGATACAAAATTTGAACTCCAAGGTGATCAAGGATTACAAATCATAGTGAACGGTAGCAAAAAATCAATTGCTCCGAATAGCTTAATAACAGTTTAAAAATGAAAAAAATAGTTTGGATATTTATCGTTTCTCTCCTTTTATCCGCATGTGTTGTAGAAGTAAAAAAAACAGAGAGTGATGTACCAATATCCAATGCTAGCTTGGAACATGTTGAGCCTCCAAATTGGTGGGTTGGATTTAAAGATTCTTCACTACAATTGCTGGTAAAAGATTCTATGATAGGAAGCACAAAAGTTTCTTTGAATTATGCGGGAGTGTCCATTAAAAAGGCACACAAAGCAAAAAGCCCCAACTATCTATTCCTTGATTTAGAAATAGCTGCTCAAACAAAACCCGGTAAGTTTGATCTTGTTTTTACAGATACCAACGGACGAGAGCGAAAGCATACCTATGAGTTAAAATCAAAAGCATTTGCTTCAAACCAAATACAAGGTTTTGATAGCACTGATGCCATTTACCTAATCACACCAGACCGATTTGCGAATGGCAATCCAGACAACGACGTTGTAGTAGGAATGAATGAAACCGAACTGAATCGAAATCATGATTACAAAAGACATGGTGGCGATATTCAGGGGATCATCAATCACTTGGACTACATCAACGAGATGGGATTCACCGCCATTTGGTCTTCTCCTTTGTTGACCAATGACATGAAACAGGGATCGTATCACGGTTATGCAATGACCGATTATTATCAGGTAGATCCGCGATTTGGATCGGTTGTAGATTACAAGAAATTGGCAGATAGGATGCGTGAAAAAGAAATGAAACTCATCATGGATCAAGTAGCCAACCACTGCGGTTTGTACCATTGGTGGATGGAAGATTTACCCTTTGATGATTGGTTAAATGATCAAGAATATTTTGAGAAAAATAGAGACAATTGGAACTGGAAAACTGTGCACACTTCCAATCATCGTAGAACTTCTAACCAAGATATCTATGCTTCCAAGATAGACAAGAAATGGAATACTGATGGCTGGTTCGTGGCTGCCATGCCCGATTTGAATCAAAGGAATCCTTTCATGGCCAAGTACATCATTCAAAACAGCATTTGGTGGATAGAAACCTTGGGACTAGGAGGAATCCGCCAAGATACCTATCCGTATCCAGATAAAGAATTTATGAGTGAATGGGCAGGAGCCATTATGAAAGAATATCCCAATTTTTCAATCGTAGGCGAAGAGTGGAGTTACAATCCTTTGCTGATTGGCTACTGGCAAGAAGGAGCTAAGAACAAAGATGGATATCAATCCAACTTAAAGTCTACCATGGATTTTGCCATGCAAAGGAACATTGTTGAGGCATTGAACGAAAAGGAATCTTGGGACAAAGGCTTGGTGAAAATCTACGAGGGCTTGGCCAATGATTTTCATTATCCTTCTCCAAAGGATGTGATGATTTTTCCAGACAATCATGATATGAGCCGCATTTTTACGCAGCTCAAAGGAGATGTTGTCAATACCAAGATGGCACTGAGTTACTTGCTCACACTACCACGGATTCCTCAAATCTATTACGGAACAGAAATTTTAATGGATGATTTTGACAAGCCGGGGGATCATGGACTCATCCGAACAGATTTTCCTGGTGGCTGGGATGGAGATTCTAAAAATGCATTCACTGGAGAAGGGATGGACGAGAGGCAAAAAGACATGCAAACATTCTTGACGAAAGTATTGCAATACCGTAAAAATAGCAAGGCCATTCATGAAGGAAAAACGGTGCATTTTGCACCCAAAGATGGAGTGTATGTGCTCTTTAGAATTCACAATGATGAAACTGTAGTCCATATCATCAATAAAAATGAACAACCTGTTCAATTATTACTAAGTAGATTTAAAGAAATTGGATTAGATGGGAAGAAACTCCAAAATATCATTACTGGAGATTCCATGGAATGGGATCAGGAGATCAAATTAACAGAAAAGGGAAGTTTATTACTTACCACAAAACAATAAAATTGAAGTGAAGAATTTTATACACATCGCATTCCTTTTCATCGGGTTTTCACTCTTTGGTCAAGTCACGATTATTGTAGATGAGGTACCTGAGAAAACTCCCAAAGATGCTACTATTTTCATCTCAGGAGATTTTGAAGGTTGGACAGGTGGAAATGCAGCCTATGAATTGCAGAAAAAAGGAGACATCTATACGATTACGATTCCTCAAAAGTCGAACAACATCTTGTTCAAGTTCACACAAGGCTCATGGAAAACTGCAGAATGCAATAAAGATGGGACGAGTTTAGATAACAGGATTCATAATTTTACCAAGTCCCATGATACCATAAGACTTCAGATAGAAGGTTGGTCACATTTGTTTAGCCAAGAAGAAGCCTCTACGGCTGCTAAAAATGTATCTGTCATTTCTGAAGAGTTTGACATACCACAGTTAAACAGAAAACGAAGAGTTTGGCTGTATCTACCTCCTGATTATCATATTTCAAACGAATCCTACCCGGTGATTTACATGCACGATGGGCAAAATTTGTTCGATAAAAAAACATCTTTTTCTGGAGAATGGAGTGTAGATGAAACCTTAAACAAGCTATTCAGAGAAAAAAATCTAAAGTTTATTGTTGTAGGTGTCGATAACGGAGGTGATAAACGATTGGACGAATATTCTCCTTGGAAAAACAGCAGGTATGGTGGAGGAGAAGGAGATGCCTACTTAGAGTTTGTCACAAAAACTTTAAAACCCTACATAGATCGCAAATACAAAACTTTAAAAGATAAGAAAAACACAGGAATCATCGGTAGCTCTATGGGAGGCTTGATCTCTCACTATGCTGCATTAAAATACCCCAAAGTTTTTGGTAAAATAGGAGTTTTCTCTCCAGCCTTTTGGTTTGCACCTGAAGTAGCTGCTTTTTCAAAAGCAAATGCTTCTGTGAAAGAGACAAAAATGTATTTCTTAGCAGGAGGAAAAGAAGGAAGTGATGTGGCGTTTGATGAAATCAGTCAGACTGTCAAAGACATGAACAGTATGGTAAACATCCTCAAAAATAATGGTTTCAATACTGAGGATATTCAATCCAAAGTCGTTCCTGAAGGTAAGCACAACGAAAAGCTTTGGCGTACAAATTTTGAAGAGGCCATTGTGTGGCTATTCAAAGAGCATATCAAGCCAAGGACTTACCAAGGTGCAAGCGTAAGTGACAATCAATTAAGGGTAAAAGTGTCCGATGGAGAATACAAGATTCAGTTTTATTCACCCAAAATTTCTGAGACCACCTTTCTACCAGCTTGGGAAGAAAAGAAACCAAAGAAATCCCACGCAGTGGTTTTATCCAAAAGGTATTCCGATATCAAATACAGAGAAACGAATGCGGACATACATTTTCAAACAAAAGATTTATCAATTGTCATTACCAAAAAACCATTTGACATCTCTTATTGGTACCAAGGAGAAAAAGTAACAGCTGAGAAGAACGGATATGTAAGAAATGACGATTTTGAAACGCTTCAGTTTGAGCTAACGCCCAATGAAGTTTTGTATGGAGGAGGAGCCAGGGCTTTGGGAATGAATCGCAGAGGAAACCGATTGCAATTGTACAACAAGGCACATTACGGGTATGAAACATATTCGGAGTTGATGAATTTTACATTGCCTATTGTGGTCTCTTCTAAAAAATACCTCATTCATTTCGACAACGCGCCCATCGGTTATTTGGATTTAGATAGTCACAAAGAAAACACGCTCATTTACGAGACCATATCAGGAAGAAAAACTTACCAAGTCGTGGTAGGAAGTTCATGGTACGATTTGATGGATAACTACACCGATTTAACGGGAAAACAACCTATGATACCCCGCTGGGCGCTGGGAAATTTCTCGAGCCGATTTGGGTATCACTCACAAAAAGAAACAGAACAAACCATTCAGAAATTCCATGATGAAAAAATTCCTGTAGACGCCATCATTCTTGATTTGTATTGGTTTGGAAAAGAGCTTAAAGGAACCATGGGGAATTTATCCGTGTACAAGGATTCTTTTCCTGATATGAAGGGCATGACAAAAAACTTAAGCAGCAAAGGAGTCAAAACAGTTTTAATTACAGAACCTTTTGTGTTGACCACATCGAGTCGTTGGAAAGAAGCTGTTGAAAAAGATATTTTGGCCAAAGACAGCATTGGAAACCCTTTTACCTATGATTTTTACTTTGGGAACACTGGGCTGATCGACATATACAATCCGAAAGGAAAAGCTTGGTTTTGGAATATTTACAAAGAGATCAAAAGCCTCGGTGTTAGAGGGTTTTGGGGCGATTTAGGAGAGCCCGAAGTACATCCTTCAAAGCTATTGCATGCTACGGGAACAGCAGATGAGGTACACAATACCTATGGACACGATTGGGCCCGATTGATATTTGAAGGTTATCAGAAAGAGTTTCCTAAAGAGCGTCCTTTTATTTTAATGCGTGCTGGCTATTCCGGTTCACAACGTTTTGGAATGGTCCCTTGGTCTGGAGATGTCAACCGAACCTGGTGCGGATTGCAGAGTCAAATGGAAATTTCACTTCAAATGGGAATGCAAGGATTGAGTTTTATGCATTCAGATTTGGGAGGATTTGCTGGTGTCAATTTGGACGATGAATTGTACGTACGTTGGTTGCAGTACGGTGTTTTTCAACCCATTTACCGACCTCACGCTCAAGAAGAAGTAGCTAGTGAACCTGTTTTTAGAAGTGATTGGGCAAAAAAGCATGCAAAAACAGCCATTGAGTTGAGGTACAAGCTACTTCCATACAACTATCACACTGCTTTTCAAAACCATCAAAAAGGTTGGCCGTTAATGAGACCTTTGTTCTTTGAAGATGAAGAATCCAAGCTAGAAAAAGTGGCTTCCACGTATTTATGGGGACAAGACTTTCTTGTCAGCCCAATAGTAGAAGCAAAAAAAGCCACCCAAGAGGTGTATTTTCCCAAAGGAAGTCATTGGTTCGATTTTTACACAGATCAAAAAATAGGAGGCGGACAGTTATTGACAGTAAAAACAGTAAAAAATAGCATTCCTACCTATGTAAGATCAGGTGCATTTGTTGCCATGGCGCAACCCATGATGACAACTGAGCATTATAATGCCAACTCTTTAGACCTACATTATTATCACGATAGCTCAGTAAAAAATAGCAAGCGTCAGTTGTACAATGATGATGGAAAAACTGCGAAAGCTTTTGAGGAAGGAAACTATGAACTTCTCTCCTTTGAAAGTGAGTTAGGACAGACCAAGTTGATCATAAAAATGACTGCTGAAACTGGTAAGGAGTTTCAATCAAATCAGAAAAAAATCAATTTGAATGTTCACAATATTCAGAAGAAGCCTTCAAAAGTAAAAGTAGGAAATAAGAAAGTCTCTATCGACTGGGACTCACAAAACAAAACACTTCGTATTCCTGTTGTTTGGAATACCAATTCAACGAAAAAAATAACCGTAAAGCTCAAAAAATGAGAAAGATAATCGCCTCTTTGTTGCTTGCAAGCCTCTTTGCTAGCTGTTCAAAAAACGAACCTCCTAAAAAAGAAGTTCCTTTTGTTTGGAATGGAGCCAATTTATACTTTTTACTAACCGACCGTTTTAACAATGGCGATCCATCCAACGACATCAACTTTGACCGTACCAAAGAAACGGGAAAATTAAGGGGCTTTGAAGGAGGAGACCTCAAAGGAATTACTCAGAAAATCAAACAAGGATACTTCAGAGATTTGGGAATCAATGCCATTTGGATGACACCCATCGTAGAACAAATTCACGGAGGTACCGACGAAGGTACAGGTGTTACCTATGGTTTTCATGGATATTGGGCGAAAGACTGGACAGCGATTGATCCCAATTATGGGACCAAAGAAGACCTAAAAGAACTGGTAGAAACAGCCCACAGTCAGGGGATTCGAATTCTGTTAGATGCGGTGATCAATCATACGGGACCTGTCACAGAAAAAGATCCTGTTTGGCCATCGGATTGGGTAAGAACAGAACCCCAATGTACCTACGATAGCTATCAGAACTTCATTACGTGTACATTGGTGAAGAATCTACCAGACATCAAAACAGAGAGCAACGAAGAAGTAGCGCTACCACCACAATTGGTTGCAAAATGGAAAGCGGAAGGACGTTACGAAGAAGAGGTAAAAGAATTGGATGCCTTTTTCCAGAGAACCGGATATCCGAGAGCACCGAGGTTTTACATCATGAAATGGCTGACCGATTACATCACAGAATTTGGAATTGACGGTTATCGTGTCGATACGGTAAAACACACCGAAGAATATGTATGGCAAGAGTTTAAGAAAGAGTGCGATGTCGCCTTTGCCCAATGGAAAGCAGATCATCCTGAAAAAGTAATGGATGACAACGATTTCTACTTGGTAGGAGAGGTATATGGATATGGAATTAGTGGAGGGAAATTTTATGATTTTGGCGACAAAAAAGTAGACTATTTTGACAAGGCATTTTCTAGTTTGATCAATTTTGAATTCAAATGGAACGCTCAACAAATGAGCTATGAAGATGAGTATCACAAGTACGATTCCATTCTGAAGAATCAGTTACAAGGTTATGGGTTGTTGAACTACCTAAGCTCTCATGACGACGGACAGCCTTTCGATCCAAATAGAGAAAAAAATATGGAAACAGCCAACAGATTGCTTTTAGGTTTAGGAGCCTCACAAGTGTATTACGGCGATGAATCAGCTCGTTCTTTGGTTATTGAAGGGAGTATTGGAGATGCTACTTTGAGGTCTTTTATGAATTGGAATGAAATCAGTCAAAATCAAGACCACAAAGATGTTTTGGCGCATTGGCAAATACTCGGAAAATATCGAAAAAATCACCCAGCCATTGGAGCAGGATCTCATCGAGTGCTTTCCTCGTCTCCTTATGTATTTCACAGAACCTACACGCAGGGAGATTTTAAGGATGATGTCATCATTGGATTGAAATTGCCAAAAGGGGAGAAGAAGTTAGAGGTTGCGACGGTTTTTGCCGATGGGACAAAGTTGAGAGACGTGTATTCAAATCAAGACGTAGAGGTAAAAGGAGGAAAAGTGACCATCACTTCCCCAAACGATCTTGTATTGTTAGAAAGAGTAGAAGAATAATCACATGATAAACAATCAGTTGTGTACTTTGATAAAATTCTTACCTGCCTGTCGCAGGCAGGTAAGAATTTTAAGAGCTAAATAGTTCTCGATACGTACTTCGTTTCACTCTGTACACTCGAACTGACATAGAATATGAAACAATTATTAAAATCTAAATAGATGAAAAAGCTAACCATTTTAGTAGCCCTTACCATGCTAGTTGCATCCTGCAAAACGGAGGTAAAGGAAGAAAAAACAGTACCAAAAAGCATTGCGCCTGTTTCGGAAGCAATGATGGAGAGCGCGGTGATTTACGAAGCCAACATACGCCAATATTCACCTGAGGGAACTTTTCAGGAATTCACAAAAGACATTCCTCAACTAAAAGACTTAGGAGTGAAGATCATTTGGTTGATGCCGATCTTTCCTATTTCAGAAACCAAAAGAAAAGCAACTGGAGATAAGTTTGCTGCTGATTTTCCAGAAGAAGAAAGAACGAAATACTTGGGGAGTTACTACGCCGTATCCGATTTTAGAAAAATCAACCCAGAGTTTGGAACATTGGAAGATTTGAGAGACTTGGTAAAAACGGCTCATGACAATGACATTTATGTTATTCTAGACTGGGTTCCCAATCATACTGGCTGGGACCACACTTGGATCACCACCAACCCAGATTTTTATACAAAAAACAGCAAAGGAGAAATTACAGATCCTCTGAATGCAGACGGCTCTCCCGTAGGCTGGGCAGACGTGGCCGATTTGAATTATGACAATCAAGACTTGAGAAAAGCCATGATTGCCGATATGATGTATTGGATTACAGAAGAAGGAATCGATGGTTTCCGTTGCGATGTAGCGGGCTCTGTTCCAACAGATTTCTGGCAACAAGCCGTTCCTCAGCTTCGCGAAAAGAAAGAAATATTTATGTTGGCAGAAGCTTGGGAGCCTGAGTTGATGCACGAGGGACTTTTTGACATGGCCTATGGATGGGACCGCCATCATACCATGAATCACATTGCCAAAGGAGACGGAAATGCCAAAAAGTGGGATGAGAATTACGCCAAGGATGCCGATCGTTATGAGGAGGATGATATCTTGATGACTTTTGTCACCAACCACGATGAAAACTCATGGAACGGAACCATTCAGGAGCGAATGGGAGACAGCTGGAAAGTTTTTACAACATTGAGTTATTTGGCACCAGGAATGCCGCTGATTTATTCTGGACAAGAATATGGAATGAAGCACCGACTCAAATTTTTCGAAAAAGATTCCATTCCTCATACCAAAGGAAAAGAGTGGGAATTACTTCAACAATTGGGGAGTCTAAAAAACACCAACAAAGCCTTGAACGGAGGAAAGGACGCAGCAAACTATGCTCGTTTGACCTCACAAGACGATGTATTGGCCTTTGTCAGAAAAAAAGGAGATGCAGAGGTGGTATTTGTTGGAAATTTGTCTGATAAAAAAGTACAAGAGACCCTCTCTTTGGATGGAAATTACATTGACTATTTTACCAATGAAGAAGTACAATTGAATTCCAAAACAGCATTGAATCTAAGCCCTTGGGATTGTAAAATATACATCAAAAAATAAAAGAAGTTTTCCTATGTTTAAAGTGGGGAGTTGGTCAAGTTTTATGATCACTCTCCATTTTTTGTTGCGAACCATTTATTAAGTCAACGTAGTCTCTATTCTAAACTTAGAGAAATGTTAATAAATAATGCAAATATTATACTAGCAAACGAAGAAACAGAATTAAGTTTGTTAGCTATTGAACGAGAAAAGTTTCAATTACTATTTCATAGTTATGAAGAATAGTACTAACTATTCATTCATTTAGATAAAAAACGAACGGAATATGCAAAAGAATAATTGTTTCTACTTATAGAGATAATTACAAATACTTGCCAGCATAGGAGAAATACGTAAAGATTTAAAATAATGAAAAAGACATACTTTAACTGGTCTTCGGGAAAAGATTCGGCATTGGCACTCTATAAAATACTTCAAAATCCTGAGTATTCCATTGATCTTTTAGTGACTACTACCAACGAAGATTTTGGGCGTGTTTCCATGCATGGATTGAGAAATGAGCTGCTGGAAAAACAAGCTGAATTGATTGGAATCTCTTTACAAAAGATTCCTTTTTCTGCCAATGTAACCATGGATGATTATTCCGAAACGATGAAGTTGGCGATGACTTCTTTGACTGAGCAAGGTTATACAGATGGCGTTTTTGGGGATATTTTTTTAGAAGATCTAAAAGCTTATCGAGATGCTAAATTGGCTGAGGTTGGCATCCAAGGAATCTATCCGTTGTGGAAACTAGATACAAAAGCATTGTTAAAAGAATTTCTAGCATTGGGTTTTAAAGCAATTACCGTTTGTGTGAATGCCAAATTGTTAGGAAAAGAATTTGTAGGGCGAATCATCGATGAAGAATTCATAGAAGATTTACCTGATAATGTAGATGTGTGTGGAGAAAATGGAGAGTTTCATACTTTTGTATTTGATGGACCTATATTCTCAAAACCTGTCGATTTTGTCATAGGAGAAAAGCTATTAAGATCTTATACTTTGCATGAGAATGACGACGATAATTGCTATCAAGACTCCAATGAACAAAAAAACTATGATACAAGCTTTTGGTATTGTGATTTAGTTCTGGATAGTTAGACAATTTGATTTTTAGATGTAAGACTCTTTGAAACTGTCATTCTATCTCTGTCTCTTAGACAGACAAGCATCATTTTAAACTCTTGTACTGAGTTTATCTAAGAAAGCTAAGAATAGATAAAAGAATTAGTGGGTAAAAAACACCTCCCACGTCCAAAGAACATGGGAAGTTTAAACCCTTCTGAGATTTATGAAAATATTCTCTGACTAATAAGTTAAAAAAGCCTCTTTTCGTTTGACTAATTGTTTTTCTAAACTACAAATAGTATGTTTCACGGCCATTTCAAAATGAATCTCATTGGCAGCTGCAAAAATTCGTGGACCATACAAACTCAATTCAATCTCACAAACTTTACCATACTCTGTTTTATCGTTTTCTAGTTTAAAAAACACAGAAGCATGAATCAATGAATCATATTTCTGATTTAGTTTTTCTAACTTTTTTCTGGTATATGCCTCTAAAGCCTCACTTACAGGCATCTGTACAAATTGGATATCTAGTTTCATAAGATTTACGTTTTAAATGAACTGTTACTCAAAATTAGGAGTTAAAAAAATGATAGTATATGACTTATATCATATTTCAAATACTAAAAAGGAGGTATTTTCATAAAACTAAATCGCAACGCCATGATGACTATTTTAAAAGAGAAGGAATGTAAAGAGATATTAGGAAACCATTATATTGGAAACATTGCCTATATAAGTTCGAATAGCCCACATATTGTACCAATGACCTATTATTTTGATGGAGAAGATACCATTTTAGGATACTCTTCTGAAGGACATAAAACAAAAGCTATGAGAAATAATAACAATGTTTCACTGCATATTATGGAAATGAAGGATATTGATAATTGGACATCTGTACTAGCACATGGTACTTATGAAGAAATCGATGGAGCAAATTCAAAAGGATATTTGCGCCAGTTTGCCAAAGGAATCAAAAACTTAATATCACAGCGAGAAGAGCGTAATTTGCATTTTATTAGTGAATTCTCAAGTAAAATTTATAAAGAAGAAATCCCTGTTGTATTTAAGATTAAGGTAGATCAGATTACTGGCAGGCAAAGAATACATTAACATCGGGCAATCATTTATGAATCTTTTAAGAAGCAGTGTATTTTACATTTTATAGAAATAAAGAAACAGACCTAGCTTTTCACTAGGTCTGTCTTATATTAGATTTTTACCTCTTAATATCCTCAGAATTTCTAAAGAATAATGCGTTCACAAAGAACAACTTTCCGCTGTCCCAGAACGAACGGAATAGTACATTGTCTACAAAATAAATAATGCTTCCACGTCCTTTTCTTTCTTCACCAATCATCAACGATTCTGGAATGTTTTTTACAGCCTTGCTACCCGCAAATCCAGAGACATTGGTTGCATCTTTTGTAAAGTAAGCAACATTACTTCCATTCTTTAAATATTCATAAGTTCTACTTCCTAATTTTAAAGAGAAATACTCTTTTCCATATCCAAAGGCAAGTGGATGTGTATCGTCAACATTGCTCTTAAATACAGCTCCAGTAATTAAATTTTTTGCGCCAGCTCTTTCCAAATCTGCATAAGGAGTAAGATTTGCTTTCGATTCTTTCTTTTTGTCTCCATCACCCGCTTTTTTACTTTTTAGAGCAAAACCATCTTTATCAGCAAAACTTCTCAAAGCACCGCCAATAGCAATTACAGTTCCTCCAGACCGAGCAAACTTTTTTACTTTTTCTAAACCATTTTTATTCAATACGCTACCATAATATCCGTTTGGAATGATCAAGACATCATAATTGTCCAAATTCACTCTTCCCATGCTTCCAGTGTTCATGATGGTAACTGGATAGTGAAGTTGTTTCTCAAAGAAATGCCAAATCTCTCCAAAACTTAACGAGGAAGTACCTTCACCTGACAAAAGAGCGATTTTTTGTTTGTTAATTGGATTCACACTATAGGATCCAAAATCTTTACCAGAACTCACAAAACCTGTTTGTACAGCAGTTAATTGACGTCCATATTTATTAGCTAGAGCAACCAGTTTGTTATCAAAATCTTTGTCTTTATTGTCATGACGTAGAATAATCAAGGTTCCTTTTTTATAGGATTTTCCTTCTACATTAAAGTCTTTTTCAGTGAATCGCACTCGAATACCTGCGTCCAACACTTGTGCTAAAAACGTAGCATCTTCTAAGCTATTCCACTTTGCTAAGTATGCATAAGAACCTCTATCTGCTCTATTAGTAACGGTGTTGCTTTTAACCTCTTTGGTTGAGCTTACTTTTGTTTTCGAAGCAATTGCCTTGAATCCATGAGCATAAGGAATAGACCATGCCGTAATATCATAAGTAAGGGAATCTGATAGTTTTGCATTGGGCTCAAATAAAACTTTTACCATTTTTCCTTTTGGTTGATCTGTATGAACTACCAAATCGTTATTGGTCACGTTCATGCGAGCTTCTTTTTGAGTTTGATAGCTATATCCACGAACTTGTCCGCTTTTGGTGTATTCGTAATTAATTTCGTGCTTGTCTAAAAGATCAATCAAACGTTGTGTCTTATCAGTGTTTTCGTTTTTCAAGACATAGCTCTTGTACATTAAACGTCTGTTGTCGAAGAATTTCTTGAACTCAGTATTTAATTTTGCAACGTTTTTAGAGGAAATCTCTACAGTAGATAATCCAGTTGTAGTATGATGCGCTATACGATCTACCAATGTTAATTCATATCCGTGATTTGTGTCAATTCCCAATCCTGCCATTCCATGACCTGCTTGTTCGTAAGTCATACCAATGGCACCCATGTAAGTTGGGTAAGTGTCACCATAACTCGGGTATAACAAATCAAAGCTCTCTTTGGTAAAGTACAACCATCCATTTTGATCAAAATATTTTGCATGATTCTTTCCAATTTGCGTTTGGAAATCACGTTGCCAGTCTGAAATTACCTCATGGAAAGGCTCTGCTGCTGGGGCAAAATAATAAGGATTGTTGATAAATTGCTCATGAAAATCGACATGTACGTGAGGCAACCATTTGTTATACACACTCAAACGTTGAGCGGATTCAACTTGCGTTGCCCAAGCCCAATCACGATTCAAATCAAACAAGTAATGATTTGGTCTTCCTCCTGGCCATGGCTCATCGTGTTCTTTTGCATTTTGATCAGGATTGTATGGAGAACTGCTTACTTGGTTGAACCAATTTACATAACGGTCCCGTCCGTCAGGATTAACACAAGGATCTATGATCACGAGCGTGTTCTCTAAATATGACTTTCTCTCTGTCACTAATTTGTACAGAGTATTCATGGCGGCCTCTGTGCTGGAAGCTTCATTACCGTGTACGTTATAACTCAGCCAAACTATAGCCACCTTGTTATCACCTGTAGAAGATTTCAAGCCAGCCTGACCTAAATTGTCTAAGCTAATTTGCTCTAAATTATCGATGTTTTTCTGAGAAGAAACATAGGTAACATACAAAGGTCTATGTTCATTGGTTTCTCCATATTTTTCCATTTCTACATTACCTAATTGATTGCTTACATAAGTAAAATACTCAATCACTTTGTGGTGACGAGTAAAGCGTTCGCCCAATTTATATCCTAAAAATTCTTCAGGGGATTGGATGTTTTGAGCAGAAAATGTGAATGTGTAAAAAAATGATACGAGAAGTAAAATTCTAATTTTCATTATGTTTGAGTTTATGCTAATTGATTCTTATTTTATCACTTACTTATTTGCAAGATTTTTCTTGGACCTCTATACAAGTTCCAAACCTATATAAGGGTGATTTTGTTGCAAATCAAATGTAAGCATTCTCAAGAGATGTAAGAAGTTAAAAATTTGTTAGACTATTGAAGTAAAAAATACTACGTTTTAAATTTTAGTATTTTTGAGAAATTTTTTCAAAATGATGTCAAACACAGATTGTGAGTGTTGTTGCTCCCGCGTAATTCAATAACCTATGAAGATTACGCATATTCCCTTTCAACAAACCGGATTCTTTTCTAAAACTATGATTGACTACATAGAAAAGAAAGAAAATATTCAGCCTTTTTACAACAACTTTCCCGATTATGATGGATTTGCCAAGCAGATTGAGGAGAAAAAGTATTTTTCGAAAGAGAATAGAATAATTTTAGAGGAATCATTGTTGAAGCAATATGCCAATCTGAAGAATGTTTCTGAGAGTACTTTTCAAAACATAAATTCTCTCAAAGAAAAGAACACATTTACGATTACAACAGGACATCAATTAAATCTATTTACTGGGCCACTATACTTTTTGTATAAGATTATTTCTGTGATCAATTTGTGTGAAGAATTAGCAGAAAAATTTCCAGATCAACATTTTGTTCCTATTTATTGGATGGCCACCGAGGATCATGATTTTGATGAAATCAATTATTTCAATTTTAAGGGGAGTAAAGTTGTATGGGATCGCCCCGATGGGGGAGCAGTAGGAAGATTTTCTACAGATGGATTACAAGCTGTTTTTGAAACGTTTTCCAAACATTTAGGGAGCTCTAGAAATGCAAATTATTTACAGTCTCTTTTCAAAAGAGCTTATGTAGAGCATACAAACTTGACGGAAGCGACTCGCTTTATTGCTAATGAGTTATTCGGGGAATATGGATTGGTGGTGATTGATGGTGATGATGTTGCATTGAAAAGAGTTTTTAGCTCAGTTGTGAAAGACGAATTGCTGAATCAAACATCGTTCAAGGCTACGACATCTACTATTGAAAACCTAGAAAAGGAATACAAAGTTCAAGTCAATCCGAGAGAGATTAATCTTTTCTACTTGACAGAAAATAGAAGAGAACGCATTGTAAAAGAAGGAAATGATTATATCATCAACGATACAGATCTAGTGTTTTCTGAAGATGAAATTTTAGCTGAATTAGAAAATCACCCAGAGAGATTTAGCCCCAATGTAATTATGAGACCTTTATACCAAGAAGTAATTCTTCCTAATCTCTGCTATGTTGGAGGTGGAGGTGAAATGGCTTATTGGTTGGAGTTGAAAGATTACTTCAATACTGTTGAGATTCCTTTTCCAATACTTCTATTGAGAAATTCTGTATTGGTAGTCTCTGAAAAGCAATCAAAAAAGTTAAAAAATTTGCATATTTCTTTGGAAGAGATTTTTATGAAACAACATGATTTGCTAGCAAAAAAGGTTAAAGAAAATTCAGATATTGAGTTCAATTTCTTAGACGCCAAAACCCTTCTAGAGCAACAGTTTTTAATGCTGCAAAAAGTAGCCGAAGAGACTGATGTTTCCTTTGTAGGAGCTGTTAATGCCCAGCAAAGAAAACAATTAAAAGGTCTGGAGAATTTAGAGAAGCGATTGCTGAGAGCAGAGAAAAGAAAGCAGGCCGATTTTGTGTCTCGAATTACAGAAGTACAAAATCAGCTATTTCCTAATCAAAGTTTGGAAGAACGTCAGCGTAATTTCTCCGAGTACTATTTAGAGCATGGAGGAAGTTTCATAGAAGCCTTAAAATCATCTCTAAAGCCATTGCAATTGGAATTTACTATTTTGGAACTCTAATGGATTCTAAAAAAGGCCTACACCCTAGGAACAGGCATAAAAACGGTTACGATTTTGAAAAACTAATTCAGAAAAATTCAACTTTGAATTCTTTTGTTTCAGAAAATAAATTCGGAAACCTTTCGATTGACTTCTCCAACCCGAGAGCAGTAAAAGAACTCAATAGAAGTCTTCTACAAACCCATTACAATATTGGATTTTGGGATTTTCCAGATGAAAACTTATGTCCACCAATCCCAGGAAGGGTAGATTATATACATCATATTCACGATTTGCTGACAGCTTCCGGTAATGTGAATGGTATTTCTATTTTAGACATTGGAACAGGAGCTACTTGTATTTATCCGCTGTTAGGATATGCAGAATACAACTGGAAATTTGTAGGAAGCGATGTCTCCAGAGATTCTTTAGTATCAGCTCAAAAGATCATCGATGAAAATCAATTGAATGATGTAATTGAGCTGCGATTTCAAAAAGATTCGCAATGCATTCTTGAAAACATCATAAAGGAAGAAGATTCTTTTTTAGCTGTTATCTGCAATCCTCCCTTTTATAAATCAGAAGTAGAAGCAAAAGGAGCTAATACTCGAAAATCCAGAAATCTAGGTAACAATGCTGTGAGAAATTTTTCAGGAAATAATAATGAACTCTGGTATCCTGGAGGAGAGAAAGCTTTTTTGCATAATTATCTATACCAAAGTTCTTTGTATAAAGATGTAAGTACATGGTTTACTAGCTTGGTTTCTAAAAAAGAAAACGTTGAAAGCCTTCAAAAATCTGCAAAAAAACTAAAAGCAAGGAGTTTTAAGGTAATTCCTATGAACCAAGGAAATAAAGTGACTCGAATTGTTGCCTGGCAGTTTTAAGAGTTAGCTGCTTCGGTAAATACAAGGTCTTTAAATCCTATTCTTTTACAGACATAAGAAATAATCAGGTAAATGAGTGTATGCATCGCCAACAATGTAATGATTGCATAAAACGGAACACCTAGTAATTGGTAGGGAAGATAGTAGGTCCAAACCCCAAGGTAAATGGTAATCATTTCGCCAATGGTAGGAAAGAGTAAGCAGATAAAAAATGTTAGTATTAGCTTATGCTTCACTGTGGGCTTCTCTATTTGTAACAGCAACCGATATTCTAGTTGGTATAAAAATCGGAAAGCTAGTAGCCAAGCGAAAGGGAGCCATAAAGGAAATCTTGTAGATACTTTATGATATTCCCAATGTCCATAACTCACTCCCCAAAGTTCAATTAGCAAACCTACCACAGCGGTAAAAATCATGCCAGATAGTAGAGGCCAGTTTTTGATGGGCTTTTTAAGAACATGAAAATAAACAACATGAATGACTTTTAAGAATAGTAGAATGGCAATCCATCCATCATACTCTTTTAAATAACCAATAAGTAAGCCAACAACGAGAAGTTTCAGAAGGGCTTTGCCAATTTCTAGAAGTACTTTTTTGGAACTTTTAAATTTGATCATCTATGCATCTTGAACCACAAAAATAGCATTCTTGTTCAAGTCAAAAAAGCCCAACTCATGTGTTTTCCAAGGAGTGTTTTTTCTGAGCTTTTCTGGTCTAATTGTTCCTCTTTCTACCAACTCCTCAAAGATAGGTTGAATGTCATCCACAAAGATTTTAATAACAGAACCTCCAAGTAAGGGGTCCATTATATTATCTGCATGCCACTGTAGGTGGATGTATAAATTTTCGCGTTTGAGAACAGCATACATATCACCAGCATGAACGGGTTCAAAACCTGTATATTTTTGATACCACTCGACATCTCTTTGAATATTTTGCGAGGGTAATACAGGCACTATCTGGAGGAATTTTGTTTTAGCCATGGGCCAAATATATAAAAAACCGAAGATAGGGACTCCGGCTTCTTAACAAATCTTTTTGTAGCAATTTCCCCTCTCTTAAATCCAACGGTTGGGTTGCATTAAATTGTGGTAGGAATTTTCTTAACGATCTGTTAAATGCAAATATGGTGCCATAAAAAAACCTTGCAACTTATGCTGAACTTGATTCAGTATTGCAAGGTTTTTAAGTTATATTCAGTAACTGATTTCAATGAGACTTTGAAGTCAGTTTAGAATGACTTCAGTTATAAGTGAATTACTTCGTCATAAGCATCAGCTACAGCTTCCATTACAGCTTCACTCATGGTTGGGTGTGGATGCACAGCTTTTAATACTTCGTGGCCTGTAGTTTCTAATTTTCTACCTAAAACAGCTTCAGCAATCATATCTGTAACGCCAGCCCCAATCATGTGACATCCGAGCCACTCTCCATACTTTGCATCGAAAATTACTTTGACAAAACCATCAGGCGTTCCAGCTGCCTTTGCTTTTCCAGAAGCAGAGAATGGGAATTTTCCAACTTTTAACTCATATCCAGCTTCTTTAGCTTGATCTTCGGTAAGTCCAACAGAAGCAATCTCAGGGGAAGCATAGGTACAACCAGGAATATTTCCATAGTCAATAGCTTCCGTGTGTAATCCAGCGATTTTTTCTACACATGTAATTCCTTCTGCTGAAGCAACGTGTGCTAGTGCAGGTCCAGGAACCACATCTCCAATTGCATAGTAACCAGGAATGTTGGTCTGATACCAATCGTTTACCAATATTTTATCTCTGTCTACAATGATTCCTACATCCTCCAGTCCAAGGTTCTCAATATTTGTTTTGATACCCACAGCAGATAATAAAATATCAGCTTCAAGAACTTCTTCTCCTTTTTTTGTTTTTACAGTAGCTTTTACGCCATTCCCAGAAGTATCAACTGACTCAACAGCGGAGTTTGTCATTACTTTGATACCTGACTTTTTGAAAGAGCGCTCAAATTGTTTTGAAACGTCTTTATCTTCTAGAGGTACTAAGTTTGGTAAATATTCAACAATGGTCACTTCAGTTCCCATTGAGTTGTAAAAGTGAGCAAATTCAACACCGATAGCACCTGAACCAACTACAATCATAGATTTAGGTTGACTTGGTAAACTCATCGCTTCTCTATATCCAATCACTTTTTTACCATCTTGCGGCAAGTTTGGCAATTCTCTAGAACGAGCACCCGTAGCAATGATAATATGGTCAGCACTGAATTCTGTTACTTTACCATTGGCATCGGTTACATCAACCTTTTTTCCAGTCTTAATTTTTCCAAACCCATCGATAACATCAATTTTATTCTTCTTCATTAAGAATTGAACACCTTTGCTCATTCCTTCAGCAACACCACGACTTCTTTTAATTACGGCTTCAAAATCTTTATCAATCGCTTCCGCTTTTAGACCATATTCATCTACATGCTTTAAGTAATCGTAAACCTGTGCACTTTTTAACAATGCTTTGGTGGGAATACAGCCCCAGTTAAGACAAATCCCTCCTAAGTTTTCCTTTTCAACTACGGCAGTTTTGAATCCTAATTGTGAAGCTCTAATGGCAGTCACATATCCTCCAGGACCACTACCAATCACTAATACGTCGTATTTCATATTATTTATTTTCTTTAGCTTTTTAAAGCGTTAGACTAAACTAATTACAAATTTTCTCGTACTCTTTAAAATGACTTCTAGTGTCTTTCTTTACTGAGAGAAAACCATCGTTTATTTTTTCTACGAATTTTTTACAATCAGAAGTATATTTGAGTACAATATTTTTATATTTCTTTCTTCTAGTGTTTCTAGGTAGTTTCTCTACCTTATAATTATATTTTTTTCCTATGAAAAACTCTTCATAGTATTCAAGATCTGTTGTTATGGCAGAAAATCCAGGAACCAAATCACTAACGCCAACAGAATAGTAACCCATAAAGACATCGAAATTTTTATTAGAACTGATTCTTTCTATAAGTATTTCTTTGTTCTTGAGTTTTTTAAAGTAAAATACACTTGTAACTTTGTTGGTTTCATCAGAAATCCCCTCAACTTTTTCAATGTCACTAAATCCTTTTGCCTCTTTAAAGCCTGGCTCTGGATAGTAAATAACCTCGGTTTTTTCAGTAAGACCAAATGATCTAGATTGTATGATGATTTTCCCTTCAAATATAGTTCCGTTTCTAAAATAGATTTTCCCTTTCGATTGAGAAAAACCACTCAATGAGAATAATATAATAAGAAGAAAAATTTTTTTCATGATTGTTTTTTTTACATTCTACCCGGAACCTGAATTCCTAACAAACCGAATGCTGATTTGATAACATCGGCTACTTTTTTTGATAACTGAACTCTAAATATTTTTTTGTCTTCGTTTTCTTCGCCTAAGATAGAGACATTTTGGTAAAAAGAGTTGAATTCTTTTACTAAATCATAGGTATAATTGGCAATCAAGGCAGGCGAGTAATTGGCTGCGGCTTGCTGAATCACATCTGGATAAATTTCTAACTGTTTGATCAACTCCTTTTCTTTGTCATGCAATTGTACTTCAACTTCACTCAGTGTCGCATTGTAATCAAAATCTGCTTTTCTGAGTATGGATTGTATTCGAGCATAGGTATACTGAACAAACGGACCTGTATTTCCTTGAAAATCTACGGATGCCTGTGGGTCGAATAGAATTCGTTTTTTAGGGTCCACTTTTAAAATAAAATATTTTAAAGCACCCAAACCAATGGTTTTATACAAAGCTTCTTTTTCATCCTCTGAATAACCTTCGAGTTTTCCAAGCTCTTGGGAAATTTCTTTGGCAGTTTGTGCCATTTCTATCATCAAGTCATCTGCATCTACAACAGTTCCTTCTCTCGATTTCATTTTCCCTGATGGAAGGTCAACCATTCCATAGCTTAAATGATACAATTGCTCAGCCCATGAAAAACCAAGTTTTTTAAGGATTAAAAACAATACTTTAAAGTGATAATCTTGCTCATTTCCAACGGTATAAACCATTCCATTGACATCGTTGTAATCTTTGACACGTTGAATGGCAGTTCCAATATCTTGAGTCATGTAAACTGCAGTTCCATCGGAACGCAATACTAATTTTTCATCCAAACCTTCATCTCTAAGGTCACACCAAACGGAACCATCTTCTTTTTTGTAGAAAACACCTCTCGTCAGCCCTTCGACAATGACATCTTTTCCTAAAAGATAGGTATTGCTTTCATAATACAAGGTATCAAAATTAACGCCCAAGTTTTTATAAGTGATATCGAAACCATCATACACCCAACCATTCATGGTCGTCCATAAGTTAACTGTTTCTTCATCTCCCGACTCCCATTTACGTAGCATGTTTTGTGCTTCCAAGAGAGAAGGTGCTTGCTTTTTTGCTTCATCTTCTGTGCTTCCCGATGCCATTAAACCAGCAATCTCTTTCTTATATTCTTGGTCGAATCTTACATAGTAATTACCTACCAGTTTGTCACCTTTAATTCCAGTTGATGCAGGAGTTTCACCATTTCCGTATTTCTTCCAGGCAAGCATCGACTTACAGATGTGAATACCTCGATCGTTGATGATTTGCGTTTTGTAAACTTTCTTACCAGCAGCTTTTAAAATCTCAGCAACAGCATATCCCAATAAATTGTTACGAATATGACCCAAATGAAGAGGCTTGTTTGTGTTAGGAGAAGAGTATTCAACCATCACAGCATCTTGAGATTCCATTACAAAACCATAGCTAGCATTAGAATAGATAGTATTAAAAAAATTGGCGTAAAAGCTGTCTGAAACAACCAGATTTAGAAACCCTTTTACAACGTTAAAACTATCAATTTCATCGACTCCTTGTACCAAGTAGTTTCCAAGCTCTTCGGCTATCTGTGCAGGATTTCCTTTTTTGTAGCGCAACATAGGAAAAACAACTACGGTAATATCACCTTCAAAATCTTTACGTGTTGCTTGAAACTCAACTTGTGGTAATTCTATATTGTAAAGGTTCAAGAAACCCTCTTGGACTTTCGCTTCAAGTAGTGCTTGAATATTCATGAATTGGTTAAAATTGAAGTGCAAAATTACACATTATTTCTGGTAAAAAAGCAACTTCAAATTGTTAGTTAAAGATGTTTTTATGCACGAATCGAAAAAGTGTTAAAAAAATAAGAATAGCTTTTATTTTTTAACAATGTTTTGTGCTACTTTTATGATAGGCAATACGTCTTTAAGAAGTAAGTTTGTATTACAACTAACTTACCAATCGACAAACCAACCTGTGAAAAATTTAATAAGAGGATATAATGAAAAAAAGATTGGAAGACTTACCAAAGTTGGCTAAAGACGCTTATGAAGAGAATCAAAAATATTTTAAAAAGCTTAAAAAGAGGCCGCCCAAAAAGCTAGATGTTCTCATGCAGGAACTGCATGAAAAAGAATTTGAGAGAACAGATTGTCTGTCTTGTGGAAATTGTTGTAGAACAACAAGTCCTATTTTTACTGAAAAAGATATTCTAAGAATTGCGAAGCACCTTAAAATGAAAGCTCATGCATTTTCAGATAAATATCTACTTCGTGATTCGGATGATTTTATGGTGTTAAAATCGGCTCCCTGTCCATTTTTAGATCAGGAAGATAACAGTTGTTATATTTATGATGTTCGTCCCAAAGCCTGTGCAGAATACCCACATACCAACCGTAAAAAATTTATTCAAATTACCAACCTTACATTAAAGAACACAGAGATTTGTCCAGCAACTTATGAGATAGTGGAAGAGTTAAAAAAGCGATTGCTAATGTAATTGTTATTACGAGATCTGCCCCAAATTAGATTTAGGAACATGACGAAGTAATCTGTCAGAAGAGAGCAGTATTTGCCTTAATAAGATTACTTCACTTTGTTCGTAATGACATGTGATTTTTCCTTATTTTAGGAGAAATTTTTGTCTTGGATACGATTATCAACTATTTCGAAACGATTCCTTCTTCGCATAGAAGTGCTTTATTGGTAGGAGGAATTACATTTTTTTGGCTTCTTGAGGGAATTTTACCGTTGTATAAATTTTCTTATAAAAAATGGAAGCATGCACTTCCCAATTTGTTTTTTACCATGACTACGGTGGTGATTAATTTTGCGCTAGCTTTTTTATTGCTAAAAACTTCTGATTGGGTAGCAGTCAATGATTTTGGTTTGATTAATTGGATGCCAGAAATGCCATTATGGGTTTATGTATTGCTAGGACTTTTACTTTTAGATTTGATCGGAGCTTGGTTAGCACATTTTGTAGAGCATAAAATAAAGCCTCTGTGGATGGTGCATTTGGTACATCATACAGATCATAAAGTAGATACAACCACGGCGAATAGACATCACCCACTAGAAAGTATGATTCGTTTTACATTTACATTAATTGGTGTTTTTATTGTAGGAGCTCCCATTGCAATTGTGATGTTATATCAATCGTGTTCATTGGTATTGTCTCAATTCAATCATGCCAATATACGATTGCCAAAAATGCTAGACAGAGCATTGAGTTTTGTGATTGTCTCTCCAGATATGCACAAGGTACATCATCATAACTTATTGCCTTACACAGACTCTAACTATGGAAATATATTTTCGATTTGGGATCGTTTGTTTGGAACTTATCGATATCTAGATCGTGATAAAATTGTGTATGGAGTCGATACATTCCCCGATGAAACTATCAATAGCAATTTGTGGGAGCTGTTAAAGCAACCTTTTCAGAAATATCGGAAGCCAACGAATGCTGAATGATTCGCTATAATACTACATTTACAAGAGACGAGGAAACTCAATATTACAATGAAAGAACTTACGCTAGTGAAAGAACAATATGGTTAATGCTGGTCAACGTTCATTATATAATTAGGAGTGTATATCGTTTTGAAAATTTTGAAAAATATTGTTCACAATTAATGTCAGATAGGCAAGAAGATAAAAAAGAAATCTACTGGAAATCGGGACGAGAAGGGCTAATGGATTATGTGAAAATATCTATTGCCTTTGAAAACCTTAATAAAGCACTACTACTCAAAAAAGGTATTCTAGTACATAAAATAGATAAAAGATTTAATAAAGACTTAAGTAAAAAGCAAAATCAGGGAAAACCTATCAGGATAGTTGATTTTCTACAAAATAATTACAATACCATTGATTTTAGGACTAGAAAGACAAAATTAAATGGTCTGTTAACAAACTTTGATACTATAAGTTATTCACATACATTAAATGATTCCTATCAAGAAGTTTTGAATCTAAACAAGCAATTAGTAGGAGAGTTAAAAGAGATAAATAGAAAAAGAAATAAGCTTCACTTTTTTACTGAATTTTCTGGCGCTTACGAGGTAAGTTATCATATTAGAAAATGGAATTTTATAAGGGATGAATCTTACAAATTGACTGAAAATGAATTAAAGAAAGCGAGTGATAAGCTGAAAGAATATAACTAGTTGTAGATTAAATACTGCTTTCTCACTTTTTGAAACTTCTCCAAACCTTCTTTCCAAGAAGCTTTGATTTCTTTTAGAGAAACTTTTTCTTCAATTTGTTTTTGAAGCTTTTTGGTTCCAGCTAGTTTGGTAAAAAACGCATTGAAGAAATTCTTCGTTGAGTTTTGTTTGTAAGATTTGATCAACCAGTCTAGATTGATAGTGTTGAGTTTTGTATGATTGCGTAAATCTTCCCCATAGCAAATCATATGAGCGTGTTTGGGATATTTGGCTCCATCATTGGGAACAGGTGTGTACGAAAACTTGCTTTTATGATTTAAAAAAGGAGAACCGTAGATTTGAAATTGCATATTGGTTCCCCGACCTGCACTAACATTGGTGCCTTCAAAAAAACACAAACTAGGGTAGAGGTTGATGGATACATCGTTCGGTAAATTAGGAGAAGGCTTAATAGGCAAGCTATATTCCGATTGATGTGTGTAATTTTTTAAAGGAATGACAGAAAGCTTTGCCTTGACGCCATTTTTCAACCATTTCTCACCATTGATCATTTTCGCATATTCACCAATGGTCATTCCATACACTGCAGGAACAGGATGCATGCCCACAAAACTTTTGTGTTCTTTTTCCAAGATTGGACCATCGATGTAATGACCGTTGGGATTGGGTCTGTCAAGCACAATCACTGGAATTCTCGATTCAGCAGCGGCTTCCATGACATAATGCAATGTAGAAATATATGTGTAAAAGCGTGCACCTACATCCTGAATGTCAAAAACAATCAAATCAATCCCTTTTAATTGTTCCTTGTTCGGTTTTTTATTCTTCCCATACAAAGAGATAATTGGGAGGTTGGTTTTGGTGTCTACACCATTTTTTACAACTTCTCCCGCATCTGCTTTACCTCGAAAACCATGCTCAGGAGCAAATACTTTTTTTATATCAATGTTTAAAGAAAGTAAACTATCTACCAAGTGAATATATATAGAGCTCTTTTCTGTCAGACTGAGCTTGTCGAAGTCTCCTTTCTCTTTTCTTTGAATGACAGAAGTTTGATTCGCCACTACAGCAATTCTTTTTCCTTGTAGCTTTTTGAGATACAAATTTGTTTGATCCGCAGCAGTCAGGATATTTTTTTGAACCCCGTCTTGGGCACAAGAACTTAGGCAAAATGTTAAGAAAAATGCTAGGAATAAATACGTACTTTTACGTGCAGTTAAAATCATCAAATTGAATTACGAATTATTTGTTGCCAAACGAATTATTGCTGACAAAGAGTATAAAAGTAGTATTTCGTCGCCAATAATAAAAATAGCCATTATTGCTATTGCATTGGGGATGGTTATTATGATGATATCAGTAGCTACGGGAGCAGGATTGCAGCAAAAAATTCGCGATAAAATGTCTGGCTTCAAAGGGCATATTCAAATTGATAATTACGACAATAATAACTCCGATGTTTCTGTAGTACCAGTTAGTATCAATCAACCCTTTTATCCAAATTTCAAGGATATAGACGGCATTAAGAACGTGCAAGTTTTTGCAAATAAAGCTGGATTGATACGTACAAAAACTGATTTTGAAGGGATTGTTTTTAAAGGGGTTTCTACAGATTATGACTGGTCTTTTTTTAAAGAGTATTTGGTGGAAGGAGCCATTCCCAACCTAAATCAGGAACGTACAAGAGACATTTTGCTTTCGAAAACACTGGTCGATCGTTTGCAATTAAGCCTAAACGATACCATTCGAGTATCCTTTTTAAAATCCTCAACGAGTAAGATTCCATCGAACCGAAAATACATCTTGAAAGGAATCTACAACACTGGATTTGTAGAGTTCGATAAGAATATGATGATTGGAGATTTGAGAGAAGTACAGAGACTCAACCGTTGGGAAGGTGATCAGGTAGGAGGGTTTGAAGTCATTTTAGAAGATTTTAGTCAACTTGAAGAAAAAGGAATCGAGGTCTATCGAGAAATAGACTCAAGGTTAAATGCTAGAACTATCACAGCAAATTATCCTGCTATTTTTGAATGGTTGAACCTTTTTGATAATAACATCCTTTTTATCATTGCCATTATGATCATCATCGCAGGAATCAATATGATTACAGCATTGTTGGTTTTAATTTTAGAGAGAATTCCAATGGTAGGGGTTTTAAAAGCCTTGGGAAGTTCTAATTGGAGCATCCGTAAAGTGTTTTTGTACAATGCTGCATATTTGATTTTAAAAGGACTTTTTTGGGGAAACATCATTGGTTTTTCAATCCTGCTCATACAGAAATATTTAGGAGTGATCAGCTTGGATCCAGAAAACTATTACGTCTCTGAAGTTCCTGTTTATATCGATTTCTTCTCCTTTGTGTTGTTGAACATAGGAACCTTGGTTCTGTGTTTTTTGATGTTGATTGTACCTTCTATCATTATCACAAAAATCCAACCATCCAAGTCCATTCGCTTTGCATAGGTTTGTTAGATGTTCACTTCGATTGTGCTCAGTGTAAAAGTTGTTAGGTGTGTCATTGCGATCACGCAAGGCGTGAGAAGCAATCTGTTTGATTTGAGTTTGTATTAATGAGATTTCTCAATCGATTCTGCAAATCTCATTTCGAAATGACATACTTGTAAATATATTTTCGAACTTTCTTTACTCTTTACTCTTTACTCTTTACTCTTTACTCTTTACTCTTTACTCTTTACTCTTTACTCACATTATTGTCT
>JANQMD010000014.1 GCA_028280265.1 Flavobacteriaceae bacterium | reverse complement strand
TTGAGAATTGAGAATTGAGAATTGAGAATTGAGAATTGAGAATTGAGAATTGAGAATTGAGAATTGAGAATTGAGAATAAAATTGTAGTAAAAATATATACAAACTAAACTTTCTAACAAAAAACTTTTAAACTTTATAAACTACAAAATGAATTCTAGATCCCAACAATTACAAGCTTTCAATCGATTGTTAGACATCATGGATGATCTGCGAGAGAAATGCCCATGGGATCGAAAACAAACCCTAGAATCTCTCAGACACTTAACCATAGAAGAGACCTATGAGTTAGGAGATGCCATCCTAAAAAATGACCTTGAGGAAATTAAAAAAGAATTGGGTGATGTCTTACTCCATATTGTTTTTTACGCAAAAATAGGGTCTGAAAAACAGGCTTTTGACATTGCAGATGTTGCAAATTCTATTTCTGAAAAATTAATTGATCGCCATCCTCATATCTATGGAGATGTTGAAGTGAAGGATGAAGAGGAAGTCAAACAAAACTGGGAAAAGCTCAAGTTAAAAGAGGGGAAAAAATCGGTTTTAGAAGGGGTTCCTAAAAGCCTACCTGCGCTGGTGAAAGCCAATCGCATTCAAGACAAAGTAGCTGGAGTTGGTTTTGACTGGGAAGAGCCACATCAAGTTTGGAAAAAAGTTCAAGAAGAATTGTCGGAGTTAAATGCAGAAATTAACAATGGAAATTCAGATAAGATCGCTTCTGAATTTGGCGATGTTCTTTTTTCCATGATCAATTATGCCCGCTTTATTGGCGTAAATCCAGAAAATGCGCTCGAGAGAACCAATCAAAAATTTATAGAGCGTTTTCAGTATTTAGAAAAAGCAGCTGAAAAAATCGGTAAAAAACTGACGGACATGTCACTTGCCGAGATGGATGTATTTTGGAATAAAGCGAAGAAAATGCATCACTAGATTATGAATGTCTTATTCACCATACGTGGAAACGAACCTTTTGTTTCTCAACAAGCTCAAATTGAATTGATGATTGGGTTGAAAGAATATGGTGTAAACACATTGTTGATAGGAAATTTCTCTGATGAAGTAGCAGAAAACCTGAATGCCAAAAAAGTTACTTACGAAAAAGTATATCCTAAAAAATCCATCGATAAAGATTTTATCAATGACTTAAAAGAACTTGTTGACAAATATCAAATAGATTTGGTTCATTCTATTGATGGGAAATCCACAAGAAACGCCTTAATAGCTCTAAAAAAAACCAATATTAAGATCGTCACTTATTTTGGTTCAACCAGTTTACACTGGTACGATCCCAGTTCTTATTTGACATACCTGAACTCTAGAGTCGATGCTATTATAGCAAACAGTCAATATGTATATGAGCACGTAAAAAAGCAACTCTTTGGGTCTAGAAAAAATAAGGTCACCAGAATATACAAAGGATACAATCCTCGTTGGTTTGCTCATGAAGTAGAAAAAGACATGGGAGAATTTGGAATTCCCAAGGAAGCGCTTGTTGTTACCCTTGTAGGAAATCATCGAAAAGTAAAGGGCACTAAATATTTCTTAGAATCCTCTTATCATTTAAAAACTGATAAAGAAGTACATTATGTCCTTGTTGGTGACAATACTGATCATGCCGATTTTCAAAAACTGAAAGCCAATAGTCCGATTGGTAAAAACATTCATCTCTTAGAGAGAAGGTACGATGTCATCTCAATTTTAAAGAGTAGCGATATCTACGCACAGACTTCCTTAGAAGAAGGTTTTGGACGCGCTATTAGTGAAGCGATGTGCGTTGGCAAACCGATTGTAATGACAGACGCTGGAGGTTGCACCGAACTGATTGACGAAAACTCCGGTATTGTGGTTCCAAAAAAAGATTCAAAAGCTATAGGCACCGCAATCTCTTCATTGATTAATAATGATGAACTTAGAGAAACAATGGGCAACAATGCAAAAGAGCGTATCAATACCGTTTATCATATCTCACAGACTGTAAAAGATACCTACCAACTCTACCAATCACTAATTTCTTAGTTTTCTCATTATAATTACTAACTTTAGAATTCTTAAAAGTTAATCATGAGAAATTTTTTATTTATTACCACTTTAGTCACTGTAGGAATGTTATACACATCTTGCGAGAAGAATACTGAAAACAACAACTCAAATCAGGAAGTAAAAACCTCTTGGAGTCAATCTGACTACAATGGGGTCAAAGCGGCTATTGAGGATTATGTAGAGGGTTTGTATCAAGTAGACTCCACCAGAATTGAAAAAAGTGTCGACACCACTTTAAGAAAGTTAGGCTATTGGTACAATCCTAAAAAGAAAGAATTTATGGATAACTTACCGATGTCCTATGATCGATTGGTACGTTTGGCTGCACGTTGGAACAAAGACGGTAAAAGTGTCAAAGAAAATTCACCCAAAAAGATTGAAATTTATGATGTGAATTCCAAAACAGCATCTGCCAAGTTAACTGCAGAATGGGGTATTGATTATTTTCATCTAGGCAAAGTGAACGATCAATGGAAAATCTTTAATATCATTTGGCAGAGTATGCCAGAAAAAGAATAAAGATGTACGAAGAACAGCTTGCACTTTACGATGCTATTGCTTCCAAAGCTGGCATTGAGCGTAAAGGAAAAACCATGCCTTATACCTCAGCAAATGGGTATATGTTCTCCTTATTAAACAAAGCAGGAGAGCTTGGAATCCGGCTTTCAAAAGAAGATCAAAAAAAGTTTTTAGAAGACCATCCTGAATCCGGAGAATTTCGCTCTTATGGAGCCAAAATGCGTGACTATGTACTCATTCCAAAATCTTTATTAAAATCTAACTTAGATTTAGTGACTTCTTACTTACTTTTGGGTCATAGCTATGTAAATACTTTAAAACCTAAATAACTAACGAACTATGGACGTAGAAAAAATCTTAGAAAAGATGACCAACATGACCGTTGAATATGGTCCAAAATTATTAGGAGCCATTCTCGTATGGATCATTGGATCCTGGGTGATCAAAGTCATCATGAAAAACTTCTCCAAATTCTTAGAGAAAAGAAATATGGATGCTTCCTTAAAACCTTTTCTTAAAAGCTTATTTGGTATTCTATTACGAGTAATGCTTGTAATTAGTGTTCTTGGAATGGTAGGAATTCAAATGACTTCTTTCATTGCTATCTTAGGTGCTGCAGGTTTGGCCGTAGGTATGGCACTATCGGGTACTTTACAAAACTTTGCTGGCGGTGTTATGATTCTCTTGTTTAAGCCTTTCAAAGTTGGTGATTTTATCGATGCGCAAGGCCATTCAGGTAGTGTGAAAGAAATACAAATTTTCAATACCATTTTAACGACTCCAGACAACAAAACAATTATCATTCCTAATGGTGGCTTGTCAAACTCTTCCATGACAAATTATTCAACAGAACCTTTGAGAAGAGTAGATTGGACTGTAGGTATTGGATATGGAGATAGCATTGAGAAAGCAAGAGAAGTGCTTAAAAAGTTAGCGGATGATGACAAACGTATTTTGAAAGATCCTGAAGTTTTCATTGGTATCTCTGAATTGGCTGATAGTTCCGTGAATTTTGCTGTAAGAGCTTGGGTAAAAGCAGAAGATTACTGGGGTGTCTTTTTCGATATGAATGAAAACGTATACAATACATTTGATAAAGAAGGACTGAATATTCCATTCCCACAAATGGATGTGCATTTGCACAAAAACGATTAGTATACGTAACAAAAAACCTCTAAATTAGTCTTAAGGCTGAGTAAACCAAATAAAACCATGAAAGCTTTAAGACTAATTTTTTTAACCCTCCTTTTTTCTGCCTCTGTATTTTTTGGCTATCAAATTTATCATCAAGAAAAATTAAATCAACAATACAACGATCATCTTGTCGAGCTCTCCGACATCAAGTATGGGATGTTTAATCCCGATGAATGGAAAGCTGTTTTTGCTCGAGTCATCGCTCAAAATATTCAGGATTTTAGTATTGGAGACACGGATGAAGAGACCATCAAAAAACAGATCTCAATTTTCTTAGAAAAGGCGATTGATAATTATCAAAAAACATTAAAAGAGAGTGAACCCAAAGGAGGTGTATCTAGTTTTTTAAAGTCCATTTCATCTTTTTCAGGAGTCTTTGAGCAGGTAAAAAAGCAAATTCCATTCTTTACCGATCAGATATACGAGCAATTTTTAAGTGGCGATAATGGTCCAATGATGGAAGATTATATCAAAAAATTATTGGATGATTATACCAGCGATACGACGCTCGCTACCGATTATACATCCATGAATAATATCATTGTAAAGTATGAGGGCACCAATAAATCTGATACTTTGACCATCATAGAATCTAAAATTGAAGAGAATAGTACTTCCAAAAAGATGTACTTGATCATTCTATCAAGTATTTTCGGAACCTTTTTATTAGCCCTCTTATTCCTAAAAAAGAAAACAAAAGCCGAGTTTGTACTATTTATTGTGTACAGTTTGTTTTTACTTTTCTTAGGCGTGTTCTTACCTATGATTGCCATTGATGCTCGTATCTCAGAATTGAATTTCGCTTTTATGGGCGAAACGATTCAATTTACAGATCAGGTACTATTTTACAGAAGTAAGAGTATTACAGAGGTGGTAGACCTTTTGATTTCACAAGACAGGTGGGATTTGTTTTTTGTAGGAGGGCTCGTCTTTTTATTCAGTGTTTTATTGCCACTATCGAAGATGATTTCCTCTCTGTTTTATGTCTACAGTAAAAAATTAAAAGAAAACAGCATTATCAAATGGTTTGTATTTAAGACGGGTAAATGGTCGATGGCCGATGTTTTTGTCATCGCTCTTTTTATGGCTTATTTAGGGTTTGATGGATTGATTAATGAACAGTTAAATCAATTCCAAACCATTACTAAATCCATGGGCATTCTCACTATGAATAAATCAGGGTTGCTGTTTGGCTTCTATGCCTTTACAGGCTTTGTACTCTTTAGCTTATTTATTTCTCAAAAAGTAAAAAAATCATAAACAAAAATGCCTCTCAAAATTGAGAGGCATTTTTGTTATATCAACTTCTTAGCGTTCTTTACTTTTTGTTTTGTCAATGCGATCTCAATCACTTCCTTCATCTCACTTACATAATGAAACTTTAAGCCTTTCAAATAGCTTTCTTTAATTTCAGCAATATCTTTCTCATTTTCTTTGCATAAGATAATCTCTTTGATATTAGCTCTTTTCGCAGCAAGAATCTTTTCTTTGATTCCGCCTACAGGAAGCACTTTCCCTCGTAAAGTGATTTCTCCTGTCATTGCCAACCTACTTTTTACCTTCCTTTGAGTAAATACAGAGACTAAAGAAGTTAGCATGGTAACTCCTGCACTAGGACCATCCTTAGGAGTAGCTCCTTCAGGAACGTGAATATGAACATCGTATTGAGTTAAAATATCTGGATGAACCCCAAACTCCTCTGCATTGGCTTTGATGTACTGCATTGCTATGGTAGAAGACTCTTTCATGACAGTTCCTAAGTTCCCTGTGATGCTCAATCCTCCTTTTCCTTTCGATAAAATAGATTCTATAAACAAGATATCTCCACCCACACTCGTCCAAGCTAGACCAGTGACAACACCAGCAACATCATTGTTCTCATACTTATCACGCTCTAATCTTGGAGCTCCTAATATCTCCTCAATATCTTCATTGGTAATGGCAATATTGTATTCCTCTTCCAAAGCGATTGACTTCGCTGCATATCGAACAACTTTTGCTACTTTCTTTTCCAGTCCTCTAACTCCAGACTCTCTTGTATAGCCTTCAACAATCTTCTCAATCTGGGTTTTCCCTAATTTCAAATGCTTCGCTTCCAAACCATGCTCTTTCAATTGCTTTGGCAGCAAGTGTCTTTTAGCGATTTCTACCTTTTCTTCAATTGTATATCCAGTAACATTGATGATTTCCATACGATCTCTTAATGCCCATGGAATTTGACCTAAGTTATTTGCTGTAGCAATGAACAATACTTTCGATAAGTCATAACCTACTTCTAAATAATTGTCATAGAATTCTGTGTTCTGCTCAGGGTCCAATACCTCTAACATTGCAGAAGAAGGGTCGCCTTGATGGCTCTGTCCTAACTTATCAATTTCATCCAAGACAAAAACTGGATTCGATGTTCCTGCTTTCTTCAAATTCTGAATCAATCTTCCTGGCATTGCCCCGATATAAGTTTTTCTATGTCCTCGTATCTCGGCTTCATCACGCAGTCCTCCAAGAGACATTCTCACGTATTTTCTTCCCAAAGATTCTGCTACAGATTTACCCAAGGATGTTTTTCCCACACCTGGAGGTCCGTACAAGCAAATGATAGGCGATTTCATATCTCCTTTTAGCTTTAAAACCGCCAAATGCTCTATGATTCTCTCTTTCACCTTCTCCAAACCAAAGTGGTCTCTATTCAGAATATCTTGTGCATTTTTCAGATTAAACTGATCTTCGGTATACTCTCCCCATGGCAATTCTAACATGAGCTCCAAATAATTCCTTTGTACTCCGTACTCTGCCATTTGAGGGTTCATTCTTCTCAAACGATTCAATTCTTTATCAAAAGTTTCGCCCACTTCTTGAGACCATTTTTTAGATTTGGCCTTGATGCGCATTTCTTCTAACTCCTGATCGTTGGAAACTCCTCCTAACTCTTCTTGGATCGTTTTTAATTGCTGATTTAGATAATATTCTCTTTGTTGCTGATCCAAATCGGAACGCGTCTTGGATTGAATATCATTTCGAAGCTGTAACTTTTGTAACTCCTTATTCAGGTGCTTTAGGGTAAGTAATGCCCTCTCCTTCAGGCTGTCCTTTTCTAACAAAACTTGTTTGTGCATTACAGACAGATCCATATTAGATCCAATAAAATTCACCAAAAAGGAATTACTCTGGATGTTTTTAATCGCAAAGGATGCTTCTGAGGGCAGCATTGGATTCTCTTTGATTACTTCCAAAGCTTGTTCCTTGATGGAATCAATGATTGCTTCAAACTCCTTCTTATCGTCGATCTCTTTGTCCTCTAGTGCCTCTTGAACTCTTGCTTTCAAATACGGTTGCTCTTGCACCATCTCCAGAATTTCAAAACGCTTCTTCCCTTGGATGATCACTGTGGTATTTCCATCAGGCATCTTTAGCACTCTTAAAATTTGTGCAACAACTCCTGTTTGATAAATATCTTTTGACGTAGGAACTTCTATTTCCTCGTTTTTCTGTGCTACAACACCAATCACCTTGTCTCCTTTGTTCGCATCATTGATGAGCTCAATGGATTTATCTCTTCCTGCTGTAATAGGAATCACAACCCCTGGGAATAAGACTGTATTTCTCAGAGGTAAAATAGGAAGCTCTTGAGGTACATCTTCATTATTAATGATCTCTTCATCCTCAGGCGTCATCAACGGAATTAATTCCGAATCTTCATTTAAGATATTGGAAAGCGACAAACTGTCTAGTGTTACTATTTTCGATTTACTCATATGCTCTTTTATCTGTCATTGTGACATTATACTTCACCTAAAAAGTGGTCAAAAAACAACTAAATGTAATTTAAAAAACTGACTACCAGTGATTAAAATAGATTTAGAATTGCTTTACTACTAATACAAAGGCAATTCTTATGCCAACTCTAGATAAGTCAGCATGAAACTTGATTCATGAGAACAAAACAACTATTTTCGTTGCTATCATGATGGACGATAAGACTAATTATACAAACGAAAATAATCTTCAATTTAAAACCTTAGGTATAGAAGGTGTTCAAAAATTAATTTCTTGGGCAAAAGACGAAGGGTGGAACCCAGGTATTGAAGATGCCAAAGCTTTTTATGCTACTGACCCTAATGCTTTTATTGGATGTTTTTTAAAAGATGAAATGATTGGTGGAGGAGCTATTGTTTCTTATGAAGGAAATTTTGGTTTTATGGGTCTATTTATTTTAAAGTCCGAGTTTCGTTCACACGGTTTTGGTAAAAAATTGTGGTACTTGCGAAGGGATACTCTTTTAAAACGGTTAAAAAAAGGAGCTTCTATTGGAATGGATGCTGCCCTAGAAATGCAACCTTTTTACCAAAAGGGTGGTTTTCAAACTGCATTCGGAGATAAACGTTATGAGAAAAAAGGAAGTACATATCAACTACATCCAGCCATTAATAGTATTCAAGCAAAAGATTTCTCCACTATCGTTAATTATGATAAAACTTGCTTTGGAGTTTCTAGAGAGCGATTTTTAAAGCATTGGTTTCAAATCTCAAGTTCCAAAAGGTTTCAGTACTTAGAAAACAATCAATTAAAAGGATATGCCATGATTCGAAAAACAGAATATGGTTATAAAGTTTGTCCTCTTTTTGCAGATAGTTTCGAAATTGCTGAAGAACTATACAAGGCTTGCCTCAATGCTACCGAGGGAGAAAGTTTATTTATAGATGTTCCTTTAATTAATAAATCCGCATTAGCTTTAGTCCAAAAATACGAAGCTGAGCATGTTTTTGATTGTATTAGAATGTATTATGGTGAAGCTCCTAAAATTGAACTTAATAAAGTGTATGGCATTACAACCTTAGAGTTAGGTTAGTCATCATAATTTATCGATATTTTTTATTTTAAGAATAGGAAGCTATTTTATGAGCTTCTTATTTATCTTTTTTGCTGTTATATATACTTTACTTTTCATAAATAATATGATTTAAAATCTTAACTTAATTACTAAAACTGTCACAAACCAAAAAGTGAATTGTCTCTAGTATAGAAATGTTTCTTTGGAAGCTCATAATCAACATATCAACCAACTGTTAGATCGCTGCAAGAAATCTGATCAAAGTGCTCAGATGCAGATATACAAAAGCTACTATAAGGCTATGTACAATTCTGCATACCGAATTTTGAACGATGAATTTGAGGCAGAAGATATTATGCAAGAAGCTTTTTTAACAGCTTTCACAAAATTGTATATGTTCAAAGGTGAAGTGACTTTTGGAGCTTGGTTGAAACGGATTGTCATCAATAAAAGTCTAACACAATTGAAAAAGAACAATCGCTATGAAGAAGTAAAAATGGAGGTAGTTCCAAGTTATGAGATAGAAGAAGAAAAGATTGATTATTCTTCCTTAAAAGCCAATCAGGTTGTGGAGAAAATCAATTCCTTGAAACAGAACTATCAGTTAGCGCTGACATTAAATTTAATTGAAGGCTATGATTATGAAGAAATTGCTCAAATTATGGGATATTCTAACGAAAACGTAAGAACAACCATTTCAAGAGCAAAGAAAAAACTAAAACAAGTATTAGTAGAAGATACGATAAACACACAGTTGTATGGAAGATAAATTACATAATTTTTTCACGGAGAACGATTTCAATACTCTTGAACCACATTCAGGTCATATGAACCGTTTTGAAAAGCGTTTGCAAGGCGCAAAACCACAAAAGAAAAGATCTTGGGGATGGATGAGTGTAGCTGCCTCTGTTGTATTACTGGTTGGTTTCTTTCTCGGGCAAAATATCAATGGAAAGAGAACTTTAAGTGATACTTCACAAAAAATGCAAGAAGTAGAAACCTATTTTGTAAATACTATTAATGTAGAGCTTCAAGAGATAGAAAAAAGTAGAAGTTTAGATACTGAAAAAATTATAGAGGAAGCACTCGATAAACTAGAGGACCTCGAAGACAAATACAAAGTATTTTTAAAAGAATTAAACGATGGCGGCGATCATACAAGTTTAATCAGCGAAATGATCAGCAATTATCAAAAACGACTAGAAGTACTTCAAAACACACTAAATCAAATTCAACAAATCAAGAACTCAAAAACCTTAGGAAATGAAATCTATTCATAAAATAGCTCTGTTATTATTCCTAGTTCCTGCTTTAACTTTAGCAAATGATACAGGGAATAAGAAACATGAGAGAAGCAAAGAAATCAACAAAACATTCAAAGTAAACAGCAATGCAACCCTTGATGTTAGTAACAAATATGGAGATGTGAATGTGACTACTTGGTCTCAAAACACCATTCAGATTGATGTATTGATTACTGTGAAAGGGAATGATTTGGGCAATGTAGAAGATCAATTAGAGATGATTGATGTAGAATTCAACAGCTCTGCAAGCCTTGTAGAAGCCAAAACTGTATTTGAAAAAAAGAACAGTTGGTTTAAATGGGGGAGAAATCGAAAAATCTCATACAAAATTGATTATACAATCAAGATGCCTGTGACCAACAATGTGGATCTCAGCAATGATTATGGAGCCATCAGCTTAAGTGAATTGGATGGAGAAGCAAATATTAGCTGTGACTATGGTAAAATTAGTATCGGAGACTTAAGAGGTGATAACACAAAAATTAGTTTAGATTACTGTTCCAATTCAAGTGTCAATTCAATGAAAAATGGATCGGTGAACATAGACTATTCAAAATTAAGTATTGAAAATTCTCAATCTGTGAAATTAAATGCAGACTACTCAAATGCTAAATTTAAAAATGTTGAAAGCTTAAATTTCAACACAGATTATGGAAATGTGGAAGCTGAAAATGTAGGTAGTGCAGATGGAAACGGAGATTACACGAGCTTCCGATTCGGAACCATCTCCAACAAATTAAAGCTGATGTCTGATTACGGTTCTATTCGAATTAAAAACTTAGCCAAAGGATTTGAATCTGTATACATCAATAGCGAATACGCAGGCATTAAAATAGGAATTGACCCTAGTGCTAGCTTTGATTTTCAAGTTGACCTTCAGTATGCTGGATTCAGAAAAGGAAGTGGCAACATTGAAATTTTCAAGAGTATTGAAAAAAGCACAAAAAAATACTACGAAGGTGTTTATGGAAAAGGAAAATCCGGTTCTAAAGTGACCATCAAATCACAATATGGAAGTGTGTCATTTTACGAAAATTAATAATAACTAAACTTATAAAATCAAAATACCATGAAAAAAATAATTACTACATCTATCATTTTACTTTTCACCATAAGCTTGAGTGCTCAGAGCTGGTGGAACAGTGAAAGAGTTCGTGGAAACGGAAAAGTAAAAACAGAGACAAGAAACACTGGAGACTACGACGGTGTTAGTGTTGGCGGGTTCTTCGATGTTATCTTAGTAAAAGGGAAAGAAGGAAAAGTGACCATTGAAGGAGAAGAAAATTTATTGGAATACATTATCACAGAAGTAAAAAGAGGAACTTTAAAAATTAAGGTTGAAAAAGGAGTCAATATCAAAACTACTCGTAAACTGAAAGTTACGGTTCCAGTAAGCGATATCGATCATGTATCCTTGGGGGGGTCAGGAAATGTAAAAAGTGATGCCACCCTAAGAGCTGATGATTTTAATGTAAGCTTAGGTGGTTCAGGAAACATCTCTTTAAGTATCGATGCAAACAATGTAAAAGGTTCTATTGGAGGTTCTGGTAATATTAAATTATCTGGTAAGGCAGATTATTTCAAATGTTCAATCGCAGGTTCAGGAACTATCAAAGCCTACGAATTAGAGACGAATACTTTAAAAGCTACCATTGCTGGTTCTGGAGATATTAGAACTACTGTAAAAAATGAAATCAGTGCTACAGTAGCAGGATCTGGAAGTATTTACTACAAAGGAGATCCAGACAAAGTAAAAACAAAATCTGTTGGCTCAGGAAGTGTCGTGAGCAGAAACTAGAATTAAAGAAGAATTCCAATCATAAAAAAGCCCTGTTAGTTCAACACTAACAGGGCTTTTCAATTTTAATAGTTTCTATATTTTTTTGTCTCTTCAAATACATGCTCCAGAACCTGTTTGTCCATTTCTGCTAGCTCAAGGTTTCTCCTTTTCATTACTACATCTGCAACTTCAAAGACTTTTCTCAATTGATATGTTGTAAATCCTGAAGCACCTCCCCAGCTATACGAAGGAATGAAATTCCTTGGGTATCCGCTCCCAAAGATATTGGCACTTACACCAATCACTGTTCCTGTGTTAAACATGGTATTGATGCCACATTTAGAGTGATCTCCCATGATAAGGCCACAAAACTGCAAACCTGTCCTTGCAAAACGTCCAGATTCATAATCCCATAGTTTAACTTCCGCATAATTATTCTTGAGGTTTGACGTATTGGTATCAGCTCCTAGATTACACCATTCTCCCAACACTGAATTTCCTAAAAAACCTTCGTGACCTTTGTTAGAGTAACCAAATAAGACTGAGTTATTTACCTCTCCTCCCACTTTACAGTAGGGACCTAACGTAGTTGCTCCATAAATCTTGGCTCCCATTTTTAATACCGATTTTTCACACATCGCTAGCGGTCCTCGAACCACACAAGACTCCATAATTTCAGCATTTTTGCCAATGTATATAGGCCCAGTTTCCGCATTTAAAATACTAAACGAAACCTTAGCTCCTTCTTCTATAAAAATTTGCTTTTTATTTACACATTGTACTCCTTCAGGAATGGGCTGTGATTTTCTCCCTTCTGTTAAGAGCTCAAAATCATTCTGGATCGCTTTTTCATTCAAGGCGAAAATATCCCAAGTATTTTTCACTTGTAGTACCTCTTCTTCCAACTCTAGTTGTTCATAGGAGTTAAAATCTACCTCATCTTGTGCAACGGATGTATAGAATGCAATCACTTCATCTCCTTGAAAAATAGCCTGATTCTCTTCTAAGCTTTTCACTTTGCTTACGAGTTCTTTGCTAGGAAGAAAGGAACCGTTGATCATCACATTTTCTTCCATTTCTACCATAGGGTATTTTTCTTCTAAATATTCTTCAGTAATTGTCGTAGTCGTCAGACCCAATACTTTTTCCCATTTTTCTCTGATGGTTAAAATTCCAACTCTGATATCAGCAACTGGTCGAGTGTAGGTAAAAGGGAGTAATGAGTTTCTTACACTACCATCAAAAAGAATGTAATTCATGACAGCTATTTTAGTATGTTGATTACAAACTTAACTTAAAAAAGGCATAAAAAAAACCGATTGTTGGAACAATCGGTTTGATATTTTTATTGGCACCGTCCAAGGATTTAAATACTCAAGGCCAGCACCGATGTAGCTTACAAGGTTTTATTCCTTAACAAATTTTTGCGCACCTATTTTGTTTTTAGACAAAACTCGAATGATATACATTCCTGATGCCAGATCGGTTACATTTAACTGATCGTTTGTAGCTGTTATCCTTTTCACTCTTACTCTTCTTCCGGTATAATCAAAAATTCCAACTTCTGCTGTTCTTGTTCCTGTTGGCAACTGAATACCCACAACATTCTTTACTGGGTTTGGGTACATGCTAAATTCCAACTTTTTCGCTTCAGGAATTCCCAAGGTTACTCCCAAGGTGGTAAAGCCTCGTGTACCAAGGTGATTAGCATACACTGTAGAGGAACCATGGGCATAGATAACAGGAATAGAACCCGCAGATGCATTAAATACATAATCACTGGAATCTCCTGTATTGTTGGCTCTACTTACCACCATTGTTCTAGTTCCTCCAGAAACCGTATTAGAAACCATTGTCCAATCTTGACTTGAGTCTGCTGGAGGTAAGGCCCTAGCGTTGGAAAAAGCATCGGTAATGTTTGTTCCATCTGTTCTAAAAACATCGACACCTGCCGACATATTTTGACCTCCAAAACCAATGGCGAACCAAACATTTGACGGTGCTTTGAGCGTTAATGTAGTTTTTCCAGAAGGCCCATCAATATCAATTTTAGCGGTAAAACCAGTAAGAAGAGTTTGCTCCCCTGTAGAAAAACTTTGTGCAAACATGGATATAGATGCACTTAAAAAAAGTAAGAGTAGTGTTTTTTTCATATTCACTTAGTCTTTAATAGTTTAATAATTTTTTGATTCCCAGTAATGTTTGCATAATCTTGGGCAGTTTTCCCTCGATTGTCTTTCATTGTAGAATCTGCTTTGTATTTCATTAACAACTTCACAATATCTTCATAACTGAAAATGACTGAAAAGTGCAATGCCGTTGAACCATTTTGATCAGTAGCATTGGGGTCTGCATTCTTTTTCAGTAGCAATTCTATAAGTTCTGTGTTTTTCTTAACTGTAGCTGCCATCAAAGGAGTTCCATAACCACTCTTTGAATTCACATCTTTCACGTGCTCAATAAGGTACTTGGCAACTTCATTATTGCTGTAATAACAAGCCAATGTTAATGACGAATATCCATCTTTACTCAATATATTAATCACATTGGCATCAGATTTCATCGCCTCTTTTAATTGTTCTAAAGTTCCATGACGTGCAATATCGAAAATCGCATTTTCCTGAGCATTGGCAATTGAACTCATAGAGATAAAAACCATAAAGAACAGAAGAAGAGAGTATACTTTTTTCATCAGTTTTATATAGGGTTGGCTAACGGTTTTAATTTGTTAGTTGGTTAAAAATAATCATTATTTTTAGATAATAAGAATATTCTAATAATTGGTTCATTATTTCTAGTGAAAATTTCTTCCCTAGAGAAAACGATTTTGATTACCGTCCCTTAGTCGTAATTTTTGTGAACACCATACAAACTAACTATTACAATTCTTTCCAGCACAAATTTCATAGTAAAAGAAACATGAAAATTTACTCTAAAGTACAAAGCAACTTCAAACCCAGATTCAAATTATTCAAACCCGTTCAACGCCATATAAAAGTCAATCCTATCTTATTTATTTATGTTAGTAAGAATTCATAATGCTTCAAGCACTATGCTTCAACTTTCATTGACTATCTTTATGGAATCAAATTGCGTTTTATGTCACAAATATTCAAAACTATTCAGGAATCTCAGGTAAGTATTACTGAATTAATGCTTCCCTCCCATTCGAATTTTAGTGGAAAAGTTCATGGTGGCCATATTTTAAATCTTATGGATCAGATTGCTTTTGCCTGTGCTTCCAAACACTCTGGACATTATTGCGTGACAGCTTCTGTAAACAAAGTCAATTTTCTCAACCCTGTTGAAGTCGGTGAGTTGATCACCTTAAAAGCATCTATTAATTATACAGGGCGCACCTCAATGGTTGTGGGACTGCGCGTAGAATCTGAAAACATTCGTACAGGAGAAGTAAAGCATTGTAACTCTTCCTATTTTACAATGGTCGCTAAAGACGAAAAAGGAAACAGTGTGCCTGTTCCTGGAATCATCTTAAGTAATGAGGAAGAAGTCCGTCGATTTGCGAGAAGTGTTACCAGACAACAGGAAGGAAGACATAGAAGTTCTCGATTTAGCAGAAAGAATTTTAAACTCAAAGAACACATAGAATTATTGGAGAGACAGAATGTGAAAGTAGATTTAACTGACACTATTTCGTAAACTGTGTAAGTTTTAAAGAGAGAGTTAAGAAGATCAGTCACAGAAGTTGTGTGTTTCTTTTAAATTGATTCTATAAAAAAGAAAAAGCAAATCAATTTATAACCATTACCGCTACACTAATAAAGAAACTTATTGATATTTATTTTTGCATTCACTTCGATATACTCAGCACTAGCACTTAGCATAACAGAACCAAAAACGGATCAAAAAAGCCAAGACTGATGAAAAATCAGTGGAGATTTTAAGTTGATGATTTGTACTATATTTTGTATGACTAAAAAAAATCTCAACATTTTTGGTTGTTGAGACTTTTCGTATTTATTTTATCAAATCTATTTAAAAACCTGAGCCTTGATCTTGTATAGAATCTGCCTGTGCATGTTTAGGACTCAATAGCAAGTAAGTGCCTAGAGCAGTTAACGCAGTATACTTTCCGTAATTACCTATTTTCTTGAGTGCTTCTTTACGTGAGATGTCTTGAGAGAGAGATTTTTTAGACATAATTTATCCATTCTACCTAAAGTTCATTTTTTATTCGATCATGATCTTCTTGGTAAATTTACCATTTTTAGTTGACACCTGAACAATATACATTCCAGTCTCTACTTTTGGAAGCGAAATCTCATTATATCCGTTGGCCGTGAATCTTGAAGCGGTTACTTTCTTTCCTAGTACATTGTATACATGTACTTGAGCATCTCCACTATCTAAACCAATTACACGTAACATATTTTCCGAAGTCTTGTAAACCTTTACCGTTTCCGTACGAACTTCACCAGTACTCAACGCTTGCGAACTTGTACGCATATAAAATCGTCCTACACCATTCATATCTTCAGCAAGTGTAGTTGTATAACTTGACGAATCATTTAATAAAGTAAAAGTGTTTGTTAACTTATCCTCTAAGTATACTTCTATTCCCTCAGGAAGATTTGTCATCTCTGCTGAAATCTTAATCTGAGTTCCAGCATCCGCATACACTCCTACTGGGACTACAGTGGTTTCTATACCATCTTTGGGTAAGGTTTGAATTTGATAGTCCTTATTATCCGTTCCAGACACTAAGTTTGTGAAAATAGCAAATGAGTTTTTAGATCCATTGTATAGCTCTCCTTCCAAACCTACGTCAAATCCTTCTGTAGCATTGTCTCCATAGTATACGGTAGAGCTATGGTGAATATTCTCCTTTGATAAAGTCAATTTTATTTCTGGGTGAGAAACTTTTCTTGAGAATGTATCTGCTGTATTGTGTTGCTGCATAGACTCTGAAAAGTGTAATGTACCACCTCCAGGGTTGGTACACACAAAAAATCCTTGACCCGGAGCAATCATCCCTACATTCATAGTAGTTTTTACATTGAACATACCGTTCTCACCAGTGGTCTGATCCCAAACCCATACCGTTTGTGATTTTGAAAGACTTAATTGATTTAACAGTTGAGTTCCATCAATATAAGATGTATAGGGATTGCCAACTAAATTATAATGCCTGTTATTTTCTGTAGTTAAGGGCACATCTACGCCTGAATCGTCTAGATTTAAGGTTCCTGTAAAACTAATATCTCCTGACGATGCTCTTTTCATAGAATACCCCGCTCCTTGCTTGAAATCATTAGTAGTACCAGCTTGCATATATCGCCATCTATTTTGACCTATATCATAGGTAGCAATAGCTCTATTTGTTCCGCTAGTAGCAATATTATTTGCCGCAACATAGGCTTCATCATAGGTTTGTCCTTTTACTGGAGATGCCATCAAATACCAACCCTTCTTATTTCCCGTAACTCCCTGAATTGTCCTTTTATAAGTTACTTTACCTGTAAAAGAGGTAGCATCTTTGGTAACCAAGCATGCGCCAGAACTCATAGTAACAGAATTGACTTTGATTTCAGAGTTTGCTGGTAGTGTTGGATAAGTAGTCAATCCACTTGGGATAACTACATCGTGTAAGTAATTGGGCACTGTATTTGTACTCCAGTTACTTGCAGTATTCCAGTCAGTATTGGTAGTCCCATTCCAAGTTATCGGGTCTGGAGGTAATGAAAAGTGAATATTATCTATTCCTGCCCACATAAAACCAGTTCTACGAGCTATTCTTATTTCTGTAACTCTTGCCCAATTAAGTACGACGTATTCACCTATCGACGGATTGGTCGAAGTGCTTGTTATACTTACTGTCTGGTTGTTCTCATTTCCCACTGAAGTAAAATCATAAGTACCATAACCTATGTATACAAAGAAAAAGATCTTAGATACATCTATGGGTTTGCTGAATTTAATAGTTATATGAGAATTTGCATATGTGGTATATATAGTATTACCTGACGTTCCTAAATATCCTCCCAGACTAGTACGTGACACTTTTTCTTGAACCGTAACCGTTGCCTGTACTCCATTAACCGTTTGTTTAACTCCTACTCCATCAACGTGAGAATTCTCCCAATCAAAAGTTTGGGAATGAGAGGGGGTAATAATAAAAATAGACATTAAAAAAGTTAGCGTTACATAATATTTTCTCATCATCTGTCATTTAATATTCTAACAAAAAATTGTTGGGGAATTTTAACTATACTTCAAGGTCAGAAATTGTTATTGTTATTGTTATACGAACCTTAAATATTATGATTTGGGGAAACTTGATGCAAATGTACTACCCATTGTTAGTTTTTCAATTACGTATTACTACGTATTTTCTAAATTAGTTTTTATCTAATGTTTAATATCTTAGTCCAATCAATACTTTTTTTTACCATAAAAAACTCATTATCAATGCATTAAAACTTAACATGTGTTTTAAAAAAGAAGTTATCAATAGATGATTCAAGTAAAATAACAAACCCGAATTGAATGATCTTAAGTGTTACTACGTATAAGGTATTACATATTTAAAGTCCTTTTATTCAATCTTCATTGATAAAAAAATACTATGCATGCATAATTTTTTATCAATTTACTATGCATGCATAACAAATTTTCATATCTTTGACACAATGGATAAAAATAAGTCGATTGATCATCAATTAAGAGCTACCTGGACGGCTGTAGCAAAGCTATATAATGAACGTGCCGCCAGACACGATAGCACCATGGCTACTGCCTTTGTTTTACTCAATATTGATTATGAGAATGGCACTCCTTCAACTGCTTTAGGACCTTCTATGGGAATGGAACCTACAAGTTTATCCAGAATATTAAAGACCATGGAAGAAAAAGGGGCCATTGTTCGTGAGAAGAACCCCGATGACGGAAGAAGTGTTATCATTAAACTCACAGATTATGGAAAAAAGATGCGTGAAGTTTCTAAAGAGTCAGTAATCACCTTTAACAATGCCATTCGTGAGCACATTACAGAAAATGAATTGGAATCTTTTTTTAAAGTTACCTCAATCATAAACAAACTAATAGCAGATAAAATGATTTATCGTGATGGAAAGATCGATAAGAAAGCTGTGTAACAAATCAAAAACAAATGACTAGAAGAATTAAAAAAGTAGCAATTATCGGTTCCGGAATCATGGGAAGCGGTATCGCTTGTCACTTTGCCAATATAGGTGTTGAAGTTCTTTTATTGGACATTGTTCCAAGAGAATTGAATGATAAGGAAAAGGCAAAAGGATTGACTTTAGAAGATAAAGTAGTTCGCAATCGATTGGTGAATGATGCATTGGCTGCATCTTTAAAATCGAAGCCCTCTCCTATTTACTCTAAAAAGTTTGTAGAACGAATTACTACGGGTAACTTGGATGATGATTTACATAAAATCAAAGATGTAGACTGGGTAATGGAAGTGGTTGTTGAACGATTAGACATCAAACAACAAGTTTTTGAAAAAGTTGAAAAGTACAGAACTCCTGGTACGCTTATTACTTCCAATACTTCTGGGATACCTATCAAGTTTATGAATGAAGGAAGAAGTGAAGATTTCCAAAAGCACTTTGCAGTAACTCACTTCTTTAATCCACCTAGATATTTAAAATTATTTGAAGTAGTTCCTGGACCCCAATGCAAACAAGAGGTTACCGACTTCTTGATGATGTATGGAGATAAATTTTTAGGAAAAACTTCTGTTCTAGCCAAAGATACACCAGCCTTCATTGGAAACAGGATTGGAATTTTTGGAATTGCTAGTTTGTTTCATATTGTCAAAGAAATGGGATTAACTATTGAAGAAGTAGATAAGTTGACAGGGCCCGTTATTGGGCGCCCTAAATCCGCTACTTTCAGAACTATTGATGTCGTTGGATTGGATACACTGGTACACACAGCGAATGGCGTGAAAGACAATTGTCCTAATGACGAAATGAGAGACATCTTTGAGATTCCTGATTTCGTAAATACCATGATGGAAAACAAGTGGCTGGGAAGCAAAACAAAGCAAGGGTTTTACAAACGAGTAGTGGGTGAAAATGGCAAAAAAGAAATCCTTTCTTTGGATCTAGATACTTTAGAATACAGACCCAAGCAACGTGCGAAATTCGCAACTTTAGAATTGACCAAAACCATAGACAATGTTATTGATCGTTTCAAAGTATTGGTGAGTGGAAAAGACAAAGCTGGTGAGTTCTACAGAAAGAGCTTTGCTGCCATGTTTGCTTATGTACAAAACAGAATTCCTGAGATCTCAGATGAACTATACAGAATTGACGATGCTTTAAAAGCAGGTTTCGGATGGGAAAATGGTCCATTTGAAATTTGGGATGCCATTGGAGTAGAAAAAGGAATAGAGTTGATGAAAGCCGAAGGTAAGGAACCAGCAGCTTGGGTAGTAGACATGTTAGCATCAGGTTCCAAATCTTTCTATAGTGTAAAAGATGGGGCCACGTATTATTACGACATACCCTCAAAATCTCAAGCTAAGAAACCTGGTCAAGATGCCTTTATCATCTTAGACAATATTAGAGAATCCAAAGAAGTCTTCAAAAACTCTGGGGTAGTTGTAGAAGACTTAGGAGATGGAATTTTAAATGTAGAATTCCAATCGAAAATGAATACAATCGGGGGAGATGTACTAGCCGGCTTGAACAAAGCCCTAGACATGGCAGAAAAAGATTACCAAGGACTTGTCGTTGGTAATCAAGCTGCCAACTTCTCGGTAGGAGCCAACATAGGAATGATTTTTATGATGGCTGTAGAACAAGAATATGATGAATTGAACTATGCTATTAAGTATTTCCAAGATACCATGATGCGTATGCGTTATTCTTCAATTCCTACAATCGCTGCACCACATGGAATGACTTTAGGGGGTGGATGTGAATTGTCCATGCATGCCGACAAGGTAGTGGCTGCTGCGGAAACCTATATTGGACTAGTAGAGTTCGGTGTCGGTGTAATTCCTGGTGGTGGTGGATCAAAAGAAATGACTTTAAGAGCGCAAGACTTATTCCACCAAGGAGATGTCCAACTGAATGTTTTACAAGAGCATTTCTTGGCTATTGGTATGGCCAAAGTAGCGACTTCAGCTTACGAGGCATTTGACATGAATGTACTTCAAAAAGGAAAAGATGTTATAGTAGTGAACAAAGATCGTCAGATCGCTGAAGCTAAGAAACATGCATTGTTACTTGCCGAGGCTGGATACACACAAAAACCAATGCGCAAAGATATCTTGGTTCTTGGTAAGCAGGCCCTAGGAACATTCATGGTAGGAACTGACTCCATGAAAGCGTCTCGATTCATTTCTGAGCACGATCAAAAAATAGCAAACAAACTAGCCTATGTAATGGCTGGAGGTGATTTATCAGAGCCTACAAAAGTTTCTGAACAGTATTTATTAGATATCGAACGCGAAGCATTCTTAAGTCTATGTACAGAACGTAAAACATTGGAGCGAATCCAACACATGTTAAAAACTGGTAAACCATTGAGAAATTAGACACTTAGACTGTTGGATGTCTAGATTACTAGACTTCTAATTTTCTATAAATCTAACTATCTAAAAATCGAAATTATGAAAACAGCATATATAGTAAAAGGATATAGAACTGCCGTTGGAAAATCCAAAAGAGGTGGATTCAGATTTAAAAGAGCCGATGAATTGGCTGCCGAAACGATTCAATACATGATGGGAAAAATGCCTGACTTTGATGTAAATCGTATTGACGATGTCATTGTAGGAAATGCCATGCCAGAAGGATCACAGGGATTGAACATGGCACGTATCATTTCTCTAATTGGATTGAATACAGTGGATGTTCCTGGTGTCACTGTAAATCGTTTTTGTTCTTCAGGACTGGAAACCATTGGAATGGCAGTGGCTAAAATTCAGTCGGGAATGGCAGAATGTATCATTGCTGGAGGTACAGAAAGTATGACTTCAGTACCTATGACAGGTTTCAAACCAGAGCTCAACTATGACATTGTGAATTCTGGCCATGAAGATTATTACTGGGGAATGGGAAATACTGCAGAAGCTGTAGCAGAGAAATACAAAGTATCTCGTGAGGATCAAGACGAGTTTGCTTACAATTCACACATGAAAGCTTTAAAAGCATTGGATGAGGATCGTTTTCAAGATCAGATTGCTCCCGTTGAAGTAGAAGAAACTTATATCGATGGAAAAGGTAAAAGAGCCACAAGAAAATTTACAGTGAATAAAGATGAAGGGCCTCGTCGTGGAACAAGCAAAGAGGCCTTAGCAAAATTACGTCCTGTATTTGCAGCCAATGGTTCTGTAACAGCTGGGAACTCATCACAAACCAGTGATGGAGCTGCCTTTGTTTTGGTGATGAGTGAAGAAATGGTGAAGGAACTAAAATTAGAGCCAATTGCACGCATGGTAAGCTATGCTGCCGCGGGAGTACCTCCAAGAATTATGGGAATTGGACCTGTTGCTGCAATTCCAAAAGCATTGAAACAAGGAGGATTAAAACAAAGTGATATTGATTTGATAGAGCTCAACGAAGCTTTTGCTTCTCAATCATTAGCTGTGATGAGAGAGTTGGATTTGAATCAAGACATTGTAAACGTAAATGGAGGAGCCATTGCTTTAGGGCATCCTCTTGGGTGTACAGGAGCAAAATTATCCGTTCAATTATTTGATGAAATGCGCAAGCGTGAGATGAAAAACAAATATGGTATGGTTACCATGTGTGTGGGAACTGGTCAAGGAGCTGCGGGTATTTTCGAGTTCCTGAACTAATTATAAATGTGAAATTTTAAATTATGAATAGCTATGAAAAAAGAGAATATAATTCTGGATAAGAGTTTTAGATTTTGCACTCGTAATTATCGAACTGTATAAGAAACTAAAAGATGAAAACGAGTATGTAATTTCTAAACAATTATTAAGAAGTGGAACAAGTATTGGAGCTAATATACAAGAAGCAACAGCCGCTTTTTCAAGAAAAGATTTCGTTCATAAAATGTCGATCTCATCCAAAGAGGCCAGAGAAACAAGGTATTGGTTACAACTGCTAGATAAATCAGAGTTGACGAGAATCAATGTAAAAAATCATCAAAGAGAAGTTGAAAACTTAGTGAAAATTCTCACCAAAATTGTAAAAACAACTCAACTAAGTAAACAATAACTCAAAATTGAGAATTAAAAATTTATAGACATGGAAACGTTAGAAGAGAAACAAGAAATTTTAAGAGGAGGCCAATTCCTAGTAAAAGAGACCAATTGTGAAGACATTTTTACTCCAGAAGATTTCTCTGAGGAGCAACAAATGATGAGAGACGCTGTAAAAGAATTTAATGATCGTGAGATTATTCCTCATAAAGAGCGTTTTGAGAATAAAGATTATGCCCTTACTGAAGAGTGTATGAAAAAAGCAGGTGAACTAGGTTTTTTAGGTGTCTCTGTTCCTGAAGAATACGGAGGATTAGGAATGGGATTTGTCTCTACCATGTTGGTTTGTGAATATATTTCTAGTGGAACAGGTTCTTTCAGCACAGCTTTTGGAGCTCATACTGGAATTGGAACCATGCCTATTACACTCTATGGAAATGAAGAGCAAAAGAAAAAATACGTCCCTAAATTGGCATCAGGAGAATGGATGGGAGCTTATTGTTTGACTGAGCCTACAGCTGGATCTGATGCAAATTCAGGAAAAACTACAGCCGAGCTTACTGAAGACGGAAAAGCTTACAAAATCAACGGGCAAAAAATGTGGATCTCAAATGCTGGCTTCTGTGACTTAATGATTGTATTTGCCCGCATAGAAAATGATAAAAACATCACAGGTTTTATTGTTGAGTACGATCCAAATAACCCAAATGGAATTACATTAGGTGAAGAAGAGCACAAATTAGGTATTCGTGCTTCTTCTACCCGTCAGGTATTTTTTAGCGATACATTGGTTCCTGTTGAAAACATGCTTTCTGTCCGTGGGGGTGGATTTAAAATTGCCATGAACGCATTAAACGTAGGACGTATCAAATTAGCTGCTGCTTGTATCGACTCTCAAAGAAGAGTAATTAATTACGGTATACAATATGCAACGGAGCGTAAGCAGTTTAAAACTCCTTTGGCTGATTTTGGTGCGATCAAAGCGAAATTTGCTGAAATGGCAACCAATTGTTATGCTGGTGAATCTGCTAGCTACAGAGCAGCAAAAAACATTGAAGATCGTATCGCAATGCGAATGGAAGCTGGAAACACGCATCAAGAAGCAGAACTAAAAGGGGTTGAGGAGTACGCGATTGAATGCTCCATTTTAAAAGTGGCAGTTTCTGAAGATGTTCAAAACTGTTCTGATGAAGGAATTCAAATCTTTGGTGGAATGGGATTCTCTGAAGAAACTCCCATGGAATCGGCATGGAGAGACGCTCGTATTGCAAGAATCTACGAAGGAACCAATGAGATTAATAGAATGTTATCTGTGGGAATGTTGGTAAAGAAAGCTATGAAAGGGCATGTAGATTTATTAAACCCTGCAATGGCGGTTGCAGACGAATTAATGGGCATTCCTTCTTTTGATACTCCAGATTACTCTGAATTATTTGCTGAAGAGAAAGAAATAATTCGTAAATTGAAAAAAGTATTTTTAATGGTTGCTGGATCAGCTGTTCAAAAATTTGGACCTGATTTAGAGAAACATCAGCAGTTGTTAATGGCAGCCTCAAACATTTTGATAGAAATCTACATGGCAGAATCTACATTGTTAAGGACCGAGAAGAATGCAAAGCGTTTTGGAGAGGAAGCTCAAGTTGGACAGATTGCCATGGCAAAATTGTATTTGTATAATGCGGTGGATATTATCATTAAAAACGGACGTGAAGGAATCATTTCCTTTGCAGAAGGTGATGAGCAAAGAATGATGTTGATGGGATTAAAGCGTTTTACAAAATATGCAAACTATCCGAATGTTGTAGAATTAAGAAATACAATTGCAGAAAAGATGAAAGCAGAAAATAGTTACTGCTTCTAACAATAGTTTGTCACATTAAGTGGAGTCGAAATGCCTCCCGTAACAAATTATGTATATAATTTTCTTCAACTTAATAGGTTTTAGAATTTAGTTGTTTGTTTAAAAACCGTTCCAATTGGAACGGTTTTTTTATGATAATTTTTTGTTTTTCTATCTAGATAATAATTACTTTTATTGCTAATATATGAGAACCAAACTATTTAAAACACTATTAGCATCATTTTTCTTACTACTTTTTGTAGGAGGAAAAGCTTTTGGCTATCATATTTTACTTCACGACCATGATACAAAAATTGTAGAATGCGAAGTTTGTGAAAAAGCTTTGGTTGATCAATTTTCTCCATTTGAAGGAGCCAATGATCCTATTGAAATTGATAAAACTCCAGAGGAATTTTTCTTTATTATTGATGTCTATACATCTAAAATTTATACCCCAGAGCAGTCTCATGCTCTATTTAGTAGGCCGCCACCTTCTTTGAATTAGAACTTTCATTTTCTATTTAACAATTAATATGCACAGATAAGTGGAAACTCTCCGTTCATCTAGATCTGTGTTGTATTAACGCATTTTCTAATTCAAATGAGATATATCATTTTTATGATTGCACTACTATTTGTTAGTAAAGCAATTGCACAAGATAATACACAAGGAAATTTTCCACCACCAGAGGAAATACAAAAAATAAGAGTTACAAAAGTAAACTCTAAAGTTAAAGTAGATGGCGATTTATCTGAATCAGATTGGCAAAACGCAGTCACTATTAGTAACTTTTTTCGTAGAGAACCCAGACAAGGCGGTCCTGTAAAATTTAAAACAGAAGTACGTTTCTTATATGATAATAAGAATTTATACGTAGGGGCTTTCTGTGCGGATTCTCTTGGGCAAAAAGGAATTAGAGTACAAGATTTACGTAGAGATTTTTCATGGGGACCTAATGATATTTTTGGAATTGCTTTAGATCCTCAAAATTTGAAGCAGTATGCACAAGGGTTTCAAACCACTCCTTATGGAAATCAACGAGATTTTCAAAACTTTAATGGAAATTCATTTGACAACGGATGGAATACGCTCTGGAAGGTACGCACAAAAAGAACTGAAAAAGGTTATTATGCTGAATTTGAAATCCCTTTCAAATCATTAAGATATAATTTACCTAAAGATGACAATATCATTGAGCTAGGAATCACCTTGGTCCGTTATGCAAGAAGAGAAGTAGAGATTTCTAGTTTTCCTCCCATTCCGCAATCATTTACACCGTATAGAATGACTTATGCTGCAAAGCTGGTAGGAATTCAAGCTCCCCCATCCTCCTCAAACATTCGAATTGAACCTTATTCTTTATATCAATTCAATGAAAGCAAAGCAGGAAATTCTGTTCAAAATATAGATCGTGATGGTAAAGTAGGAGTTGATGTAAAATGGGCAGTAGATCCAAAAACAGTGATGGATCTTACCATCAATACCGATTTTGCTCAAGCTGATATTGACAGAGCAGTAAATAACTTAGAACGTTTTAATATCTTTTTTCCTGAAAGAAGACAATTTTTTCTAGAGAATTCAGGAATATGGGCTGGTGGACTCCAAACTTCTATACGACCTTTTTTTAGTAGAAGAATTGGTTTACAAGGCGAGTTTAATGCCACGGCTGCACCTATAGATATTGGGACACGCTTTACGAGAAGAACTCAAAAAAATGCCATCGCAGGATTGTATGTAAGACAACGTGAAACAGACAATTCTCCTGCATCAAATTTTGGCGTGTTTAGATACTTGCAAAATTATGGTAGAGAGAATAATATTGGAGTTATGATCACTCATCGCTTTGATGAAAGATTTAATTCTCAAAATTTAGAAAGTAACAACAATACGACCATCACTTTAGATGGACAAATTCGCCCTTCTAGTCAGTGGGATATACAGTATATTCTTACGAGTTCTATTGATGAGTTTACAGGAGAGACTGGATTTGCAGGAAGAGTATTCATTGGAAACGACTCTAACGATTACTATTATGGTTGGGTGACAGAATATACCGATGAAAAGTACAATCCTAAAATGGGATTTGTAAGACAAAACAATGTAATAAGACACAATCCTGGAGGATACTATATTTGGAGGCCAAAAAATGAAAAACTTAGTTGGATTAGACGATGGGATCCTGGGGTATTTGTTAATTACAATCACAATGCAAATAATCCTTCAGAATTTCAACAAGCTAGTTTATGGATTTTTCCTGTTTGGGTATGGTTCAAAGACAATAGCTTTTTGGAGTTTTCGTTCACTCCTACCTGGCAGAATATCAATTTTAATTTTGCTCCTTTAGGTCTTCAAATTACTCAGGATAGATATTATTACACACGTCACGCATTCAGCTACAGATCAGATCAATCGAGAAAATTTTCTGGTAGTATACGATACGATTTTGGTGACTTTTACAATGGTAAAAGAAGAACTCTAGTGGCTTCTACAAGGTATTCTCCATTACCTCATATCTCATTATCTGCCAATTACGAAAACAATCAACTCGTAAACATTGGAGCGGCCAATGAAAATTTAACAACAAACTTATACAGTGGAAATTTGAGGCTAGCATTGAATCCTAGAGTACAATTCAATGCATTTTATCAATACAACAGCTTTAACAAACAAGGAAGATGGAATACTCGCTTAAGTTGGGAGTATACTCCTTTATCTTTCATTTACTTGGTCTTTAACGATGTTCAAACGGATGTTTTTAATCCAGTACAAGTGGACAGACAATTGATCAGTAAAATAACGTTTCTCAAGCAATTCTAGAGGCTTGTGATTATTTGAATAGTTTGAACCGTCGCATTTTTATGCGGCGGTTCTTTATTGGCACCGTCAAAGAATTGAACACTCTGAGGCTTGCCTAGAAATTAACATTTAGTCTTCTGTCAATGCTCCGCTTGCACCAATGTAGTTTTTACTGGATCACAACTCCATCTTCAAGAATTAAATCATATCTGTAACCTGCCCCAAAATCTTTATCTAATGATACTCTTGCTTTTATAGTAACTATTGAACCTTCTGAAACATAAGCTCTAGAAGTAATCACCAAATCAAAATCGTTTTTAGACCCATCTTGTAAATGAATCCAGTTCCTCTGCATGATATAAGGGTTTATTTTTACACATTTCCCTGTGATTTGAACAGTTTTTCCTTCGTATTTTTTAGGATTTTTTACCAATTCTGAAATTTTGATCGATCCTTTGCGTGGGATAATTTCGTCGGTATGAGTAGAAATATCAACCTTCTCATTTGTATCTTTTTTCAGTTGAACACTCTGAGAATGATTCGATTCAACCAAACTAGACACTAAGTATATGGTTTCAAAAGTTCTTTTGTACTCTTTACTTTCAAAGTTTTTCTTGAGCAACCCACCGCGATAGGAATAAGTTTTCCCCTTTTCAACTTCCATTTTTCTGGTTGCTATCCAAAATGCTTTATCTCCTTCCGTTACATTCAAATAAATATATTGATCAGCAGGTAAAATTTCATTTACTTTCACTTGATGTAAGTCATTTGAGTCTCCTTTTGTTTTTAAGTCATCTTCAGACTTAGAAAACACCTCAGTCTTTTTTATTTCATTATTGGTCGGTTTTACCTCTTTTGGTTTGTTTCCACATGAATAAGCAACAAATAAAAGTGTCAACAAACTAATTTTTAAGGTTTCTTTTTTCATCATCATTAAAATCGTTTAATTATTCTTGTATACAGTTTATTATATTATCAACTCTAGTTCTATTTTCTCCTGAAGAACTTATTACTAAGCTTCTGGATAAATTATGAAAAAAACTTGTTCTTACATAATGTTGAGTTATTATTGGGTTTAATTCATTTTAAAATTGATAATTCACAAATCGGTAATAGAAACCAGCATCCAACTTATTTTCTAAAACCTCTTTGAAGGCCGTAAGATACCAATTAAACTTGTTAAATGGTCAGATGAGTTCATATTAATATTCGCTGATACTCCCTTTCCCAAGGATACTTTTAATTTGGACGTTGTAGCTACTTTCTTTTTTAATGAATTTCATACCTCCAAGATAATTACATAACAACAAGTATTTTAAAGCAATAGCTATATCATAAAAAAAGGCTCCCAACTGGGAGCCTTTACTTGCTATTTTCTTGTTGTTATTTTGACCTAATGATCACATCTCCATTAAAGTTTTTGAATAAGATTTCTGCTCCTCCTCCATTGATAGAACCAGTAATCCATTTTTCTACTTTCACTTTATAGGTATTTCCGTTGCTAGACTCACCTTTGGTAATCTTCGCTTTTGAAGGTTTGGTTTTTAAATCGAAATCTGTAAAAATTTCTCCTCGGTCTGATTTTACCTTAATATCAGCTTTAATATCTTTTGGAAAAGTTATATCAATGTCTCCATTCAAACTACTAAAAGCCATTGGAACATCAGGAGTTACTTTTACAAATGTTACTTTGATATCTTTGTTTAGTGCATCTGCGCTCACCGAACCACTAATGTCTTTCAAGGTTATTTTACCATTTGTATTACTAATATCCATGGTCCCATTCACATTTTCCACATAGATTTCTCCTCTGTTTACGGTAGAAATTTTTAATGAGAAGTTTTTAGGCACTTGAATATCAAAATCTGTGGTTCCGTGTACAGAGTTTCTCACTCTTACAGTATTGTCGTACTCTTCTGCGCTAAACTCTAGAGAATTTACAGAAATTCTTTTCAAGCCATTCTTCGTTGTATTGCTTTTTCTTCTGCTTTTTCTTCCTTCTCTTCTGGTTGCTTTTACAATGACTTCCTTTCCAGAATAACCTTTTACAGTAATGGATCCGCTGATGATTCCCAGTTTTAACAATCCTTCTTTTCCAGGATTTGAAAGTGGTACTGTTACTGTTTCTTGCGCTGTTAATTGAACTGATATCAATAGTAAAGCACTTGCTATAATGAGTTTTAAATTTTTCATGTTCTTAGGTTCTTATTTTTTTACAAAAGCATCTCCATTCAACTGATCGAAATGTAAGTGTACATCTCCATTACCGATTTTAAAATGCCTGTTTGAGTTTATTTTATATTTCGTTTTGTTTCTTCTAGATTCTTTTACCTTGTTAATTTTAGGCACCGTTCTCTCTACATCGAAGTTGGTGTAAAAACCTCCATTCATCGTCTTGTAACTAATAGAAGCATCTAAATCCTTTTTGAATTTAACATTAATGTCTCCATTCAATGATTTGTACCAACTCTCTTTTGTAGGGTTCTTTGCATAGGTGATATTGATATCTTTATTCAAAGCATTCACATCTGTCTGTCCAGCCACATTGGTCATGGTAATTGCCCCATTAATGTTATGAACAATCAACAACTTCCCTTGCACATCTTTTACCGTAATGTTTCCTCTGTTCACTGCTTTAACATCGATGCTTGCATTTTTGGGAACCTTTACTTTAAAGTCCAATCGGTATCTATACATTCTTCTTTTTCTGTGCTTATAACTTCGTCTAGATCCAAAATGAAACTCATGATGTTCAAAGCCTCCAGTTTCCAAATCGAATTTAGAATAAGGAGAATCCATATACACATAAACGGCATCTTCTTTTTTGGCTGACTTTACTCCTATTTCTCTCATCCCTTGTTGCAAATCTTCTTTTGTGTCTGCTGCTACCGTTTTTACAACTTCTACTTGAATGGTACTTCCATTATATCCCTCTACATCGATGGACCCATATACATTGTCTATAACCACAATATTGTCTGGTGATGATGTTAGAAAACTCAATTCTTTTTTAATCGTTTCTGTCTCGTTATACCTTTTCTCTTTTTCGTAGCGTTGTGCTGAAAGTGATATCACACAACCTAAGACGAAAAGGATACTACATAATTTTAAATGTTTCATACTATTTTGTTTTGATGTTTGCCCTACCGAAGTAGGAATGACTGTTGTTTCTTTTTGTAAAAAGCGACCTAGGACTTGCCATTTACATCAAACTTCTATTTTAGATTCCCATCATTAGGGAATGACCATTTATTCTCATGTTGATATCGTCATATCAACAATGTTAATACTTAGTAAATACTCTGAATACTTTGCTCCATTTTTTGTTTTGCACTTATATTTACATCTTCTTCTTTGATTAATTTTTCAAAAGACTTTACTGCCTTTTTCTCTTGCAACAACACCATCAAATCGGCTAGTTCTACTTGTACCAAAGGTGATTTTTGATGAATGATTGAGGAGACCAAACCTTCTCTTACCAGAGGAATATGCGTATAATTTTTCAATGCTTCAATTGCTGACAAACGTACATTCACGTTCGCATCGTTGTTTAGTGTTGAAAACAATGCTTTAATAATCGTTTCTGCCACTGTATCTAACTTGGTTACTTCACTTACCGCTTGTAATCGCTTACTCGCTAATGGCTGATCTAATAAAGTTAAAACCAATTGAGATCGAACATCTGCTGTTTCTTGTTTTGCTGCTTGCAATACGTCTTGATTAACAACAGGTTTCTCAGTAAAAAGACGATTTCCAAAGAAAAAACCTACCAATAACACTGCTAGTGTGTACGCCAACTGTTTGGGGAAACTTCCTAACAATAGCTGCTCTATTTTGCGGAAAATAGAAATTTTTGTGCTCTTTTGCTCTTCCTCATTAAGCATGGTATAAAACTTTACATCCATAGCAGCGGAGGGCTCTGGAATTTCTTCTTCAGCATTCCAAAAAAGTTGAGTAGCTTCAAACTCTTCCTTATACTCTGAGTTTGCTGCTAAAAATGCTTCAAATTCTGCTACTTTTTCCTCCGATAAATTATCTGACAGATAATCAATCATTAACTCTTTAAATTCTTTGTAATCCATTTCTATCTGTTTTCTAACGTTAGAAAAATTCCTTTTAATTCATTCAATGCTCTGTGTACTTTAATTCTGGCATTGCCTTCAGAACAACCTACAATCTCTCCAATCTCTCTGTACTTCAACCCTTTGAACTTACTTAAAACTAATAGTTCTTTTTTCTCAGGATTTAACATCTCCATGGCTCTCGTTAGGGTTCTTACATTCTCCTTTTTTACCATTACCGCCTGCATATTATCTTCATTTGAATCAATTGAATATCCAACTTCATCAATATCTTTATGCATGTTCTTTTTTACTTTTTTAAAACTGTCGTAGCTTGTGTTTCTGGCAATTTGAAATAACCAAACCACAAACTTACTCTCTTCTGTATACGTATGCTTGTACTTTAAAATCTTTACAAAAACATTCTGCACGAGATCTTCACTTAAAGCAGCATCCTTATTCATCTGATAGAAGAAACCAAAGAGTCTTTTCTTATATCTTTCGTAAAGCAGTCCAAGCTTTTGTGTCTCGCCTGCTTTTACTCTTAACATTAATGAATTGTCTGATAATGTATTCAATTTTACAATCTATGTTGGTTAGCTTTGAACTGATATACAGCCTTTTTCTAAAAACGTTACAAATTAATTCTTTTTTGTTTGTTTTATTTGTTCTAGCATATTTTTTGCGTTGCCATTAGTTCCTCCTAAAGCTACTGCTCTCTTGTAATGTTTCTCTGCCATATCCATATCATTTAGCATTAAGTAAACTTCTCCCAGACTATCAAATGCGTTGGCTGATTTTGGATATTTCTCTGTGTTAAATCGAAAGACCTCAACTGCTTTTTGCATCCTTTTCTGATTGACCAATTGATAACCCACATCATTAATCGCTGCCTCTAGATTCATATTTGCAGACTCACCTTGCCTTTTTAGCTCCAAAAACTGCTTGTTAAGTGTGGATACATTACCATCAACTATGGCTTGTGAAAATAGCTCGAAAGCCTTGTTCTGATAATCGGTAATATTTTTGTCTACCAAACTCACAATGTGATTGATAATGTTCTCGATATTGTAGTAATTTCCTAATCCGTTAGAAAGAAAGATAATGCTTAAATCATCTTCAGGAAAAATGCGATAAGCTGTGATTAAAGAGCCCGAAAATCCGTAAGAATTGTGATCATTGATCACTCTTTTATTCCATCCATACGTAAATTGCTTGTTAGAGTTTGTATACGAAAAAACACTCCACATCCTATCTTTTGTCTCTTCACGAATCAATTCATTGTTCCGAAATCTTTGATCCCATTTAATAAACTCTTCGAGTGTAATATTTAAGCCATTTGCCGCAAACATATACCTTCCTTTTAAAGTAGGATGACTAATCTGTATGGTTCCCGTTTCGAAAGGGAAATATGCAGAAACTCTATGTTCTATAATTCTTTTTGAGTTTGATGAGAAGAAGACCTTCTTTTTTTCGTTTTTGAACTGATTCTTTGAAATAAAGTCTTCCAACTTTTCTCCTGATGCTTTTTCAATAATTAATTGCAGTAACCAAAAATTAGTTTGATTGTACTCGTACTTTTCTCCCAAACCTGCTGTCTTTTTTTCCTTGAAAATAAGGTTTTTTGCTTCCTCTTCAGTCAATTTAGACATTCTATTGTAGGGTGCCATATCGGGAAAACCCGAAGAATGTGTGAGTAAATGTTTGACTTTTGTATTCCTCCACGATTCTGGAAGGTCATCAACATACTTTGAAACTACATCTCCTAGAGATAATTTACCTCTTTCAACAAGTTGAAAAACGGCAACAGATACAATGGGTTTTGTCAGAGAATAAACACGATAAATAGATTTATCAGTAATGGGACTTCTATGCTCCATATTGGCCTTTCCAAAATTCTTTCTATAGACAACTTGACCTTTTTTCAAGATCGCTACAGAAACTCCAGGAATTTCATGTCTCTTTTGTAAATGCTTTATATACTTATCAATACTACCCTCATTCTCTATTTGACTTGCAGCAGAAAGTGTTATAAATAAAAAAAGAAAGCTTAATAATGTAGATAGTTGTTTCATTGTTCATAAGTTTTACAAACAGAGAAACAGTCATTTTTTTAAAACGTTACAACTTTTGGATTTGAAATGAAAATATCAACGGATACTTTTTAGTCTTACAATACCCAAATTCTCGATTCCAACGTAGATAAATCCATCTGGACCTTGTTCTATAGATCGAACCCTTCCCAAATCTTCAAGTATTTTTTCTTCTTTGATCACCTTTCCATTGTCTAAGGTACAAATAGAAACATACTGAAATTTTAAAGACCCTACTAATAAACTTCCTTTGTAATCACCATAACGGTTGCTAGAAATAAATGCCATTCCACTCGGTGCAATCGAAGGTGTCCAATGATGTAAAGGATCTTCCATTCCTTTGATAGAGGTTTTATTCGTAAATTTTGATCCGCTGTAGTTGATTCCAAAACTTGTCTTGGGCCATCCATAATTTTTTCCTTTTCGAATGATATTGATCTCATCTCCGCCTCTAGGACCATGTTCATGCGTCCAAATATCACCTGTAAACGGATTCAATTCCATTCCTTGCGGATTACGATGACCATAACTATAAATCGCTTTCTTAGCATTGGATCTATTAAAAAAAGGATTGTCCTCAGGAATTTTACCATCATCATGCAAACGGTAAATTTTTCCTCCATCTCTGGTAATATCTTGTGGATTCAAATCTCTATTTCCTCTATCACCTACACTAAAATATAGATATCCTTCTCTGTCGAAAGCAATTCTAGAACCAAAATGTTGACCTCTTGTCGAGTTAGGCGTGGCTTTGTATAAGATTTTTACATCACTCAACTTCGAGTTTTTAAATTGAGCCCTCACCAAAGCCGTATTGGCGCCTCTTCCTCTTCCGTGGGTTGCCGCATAGGTAAAGTAGATATAGTTATTATTTTTAAAATCTGGATGTAACTCCACATCCATCAATCCTCCTTGTCCGTAAGAGTTCATTTTAGGCAAACCAGAAACGGTTATTTTTTGTCCCTTTTTAAAGTGGATCATTTTACCACTTTTTTCTGTAATTAACATCGAGTTATCTTGCAAAAAAGTAAAACCCCAAGGAATATCAAGATCACTCACAACAACCTCATATTTAGCATTCTGAGCAAAAGCTAGACTACATATACAACACAAACAAACTGACAGAAAAAGGAGGACTCTATTTTGCTTCATTTTAGGGTTATTTTATTGAAGAATCACTTTACAATATAGAAATAATATGGTAGCTTTGCAATCCTTTTCGAGGTGTAGCCTTTCGACTTTACTCGAGATAAAATACACTATGAATTTTATATTCTCGGGGTGTAGCGTAGCCCGGTCATCGCGCCTGCTTTGGGAGCAGGAGGTCGCAGGTTCGAATCCTGCCACCCCGACTTAAATCCTTTGCTTTTTGTAGAGGATTTTTTATTTTAGCTAAGCTATGTTTACTACTTATATATTATTCTCTAAGCAAATTCAAAGATTTTACGTTGGATATACTAGTCTATCCATTGAAGAAAGATTAAAATATCATTTATCAAATCATAAAGGTTTTACTTCTAAAGCTAAAGATTGGGCAATAGTATATAAAACTATACTAAATTCTAAA
>JANQMD010000054.1 GCA_028280265.1 Flavobacteriaceae bacterium | reverse complement strand
AAAATGGGATAATGAAGAAATAGAAAAGTTAAAAGTCAATTATAATAAGCTTTTATTTAGCTATAAAGATTTAATCAATAATTGATATATAAGACCACGATTCCAGGGTTCCCTCTTTTGGACGCCAATAAAAATCACAAGATTCTATGAATGAATAACACATTGAGAAACAAATGAGTAGTAAAACAAAAAAATAACCTAAATAATTACATATCAAAATATTATCGAGCTCAAAGAATACTAAGCTTCTCATTGTAATCATCAAGCACATTATTAGGGAGTGATTTTAGATAAATTTGGGTGGTCGTTAATCGGCTATGATGAATCTGCCTTGTTTTTTAAGGAGGTATTTTGGACGTATAATCCTGCTTACAAATATCTTGGCTGGATTGACTCTTCGGCAGCCGGGGATGAAATTATGATAGTTAATCGACAAATTATCCGAGCCATATACTAGAAATAGTAACGCATTGGTAGATTTTCAAATTAGATGAGATCACTCTTTCATAAGTAAAACATAGATAATAGTTTACCAGTCGTAGCTTTTATGCGCATCTAGTTTAATGAAAACGAATAGAAGTAGGGTAAAACCCCATAGAGAAGAACCTCCGTAGCTAAAAAAAGGTAGTGGGATTCCAACAGTGGGAAGCAAGCCTATAACCATCCCCACATTAATAGCTAAGTGAAAAAACAGAATTGAAGCAACTCCATATCCATAAATTCTTCCAAACTTATTATTGTGTTGCTCAGCTCGATTGATAATTCTAAACAATAAAACCATAAACAAAACAATGACAATAAAAGAACCTAAAAATCCCCATTCTTCTCCCACTGTGCTAAAAATATAATCTGTGTCTTGAGCTGGCACAAACTTTCCTTGCGTTCTATCGCCTTTTAAAAAGCCTTTTCCAGCAAATCCTCCAGAGCTGATAGTTTGAATGGCTTGATTGGAATTATAACCTATATTCTTTGTGTCATCTGTAAGTCCTAATAGCACTTCAAAACGATCTTTTTGATGAGGCTGAATGAGGTTGTTATACGCATAATCTACTGCAAAAATAAAGGACACAGCAACAAAATACATAGCTGTAACTTTCATCCAGTTAAACCTTAAAAAACGTTTGTTTCTGTAGATGTTGTAAAAAAGATACAAACTGATGAAAACACAAACGGAAATAATCAAGATTTTTACGCCAAATAAGATGGTTAAGATGAAAAGTAGAATAGCAACAATCCCAAGAATAATATAAGTTAATGTTAAACCTTCGCGGTTTAATACAAAGAAAAAAGAAAGATAAACGACAGCAGAACCGGCATCGTGAACGGCTATCAGTAGTGCTGGTAGGAAAATGATAATAAAAGCTTTGATTTGATTTTTAATCAAATCCAAATTATACTTTCTATCACTTAAAAGTTTTGCAATCGCCATGGCAGTAAAAACCTTGGCAAACTCGGACGGTTGAAGTCCGACTGGACCAAATCGATACCAAGATTTAGCACCATTGACCTCAGTTCCAAAAACAAATAAGCCAATGAGACTTACAATGGATATAAGATAGAAAATACTAGCAAAACGTTCATAGAATTTCCCATTAATAAATAGGATAAAAATGATGATAGGGATACTGAGCAACATCCATATCAGTTGCTTTCCGTATTTTGTGGAAAAATCTAAAATGCTTGTATTGTCTTCTGAAAATGAAGCAGCATAAATATTTACCCATCCAAATCCAACTAGGATAAGATAAAGAAAGACCATTACCCAATCTACCCCGGAGAAAATATTAGTCTGTTCCTGTCTCAAAATTTTCTACCTTTTGTATCTGTTGGTTGTAAATAGGATACAAGTTTTTTTCAATCATCCTTTTCTCAATCCACTTTCTTTCTACTTTTCCTTTTAGGTATTTTTCAATTAGAAGGCTTGTAATGGGAGCGGCAATGGTAGATCCATATCCACCATTTTCAATAAATACTGCAATAGCTATTTTAGGATTTTCTTTAGGTGCAAAGGCAACAAGAATTGAGTGATCCTCCAGTTGCTTCCTTTTGCCGTTAATTCTTATGAAATTTTCGGCAGTACCCGTTTTCCCACTGATTTTTATGTCTTTTAATTTCGTCCAGTTTGCTGTTCCTGTTTTGAAAACATTTTCCATAGCATCAATGACTGGTTCAAAATGTTCTTTGTCTATGGTGGTGTATTTTGGTGTGGTATAAATAGAATCCGACAGAGGTTTATTTCCTATACTTTTAACAATATGCGGTGTGTAGTAGAATCCTCTATTGGCAATGGCAGCGGTAACATTAGCTAGTTGAATAGGAGTAGAGATTATCTCACCCTGACCAATAGCGTTGGAAATATTACTAGATGCATTCCATCGATATTTGAGTCTGCTGTTGTAATATTCACTATTAGGTATCAATCCTTTTTGGCCAGAAGGTAGATCGTAGCCAAGATAGTTTCCAAGACCAAAACTTTTCACATGCTTGTTCCAGTTGTCTAATCCCTCTTTAGGATTATTGTCTTTCTCAACAATGCGTTTGTATGTATTAGAAAAGTAGCTGTTACATGATTTAGAAATAGCGGTATTCAATCGAATGGGTTTTCCATAAATATCGCAGTGACATCCCATAAACTCATGTTTCCTATTTCCATATCGATACCCTCCATAACAATAAAAAGCAGAGCTTTGACTAATAACACCTTCTTGAAGTCCAATGAGCGCATTGATCAATTTAAAGGGAGAGCCAGGAGGATATGTAGCTTGTAGTCCCCTGTCATACATTGGTTTGTGAATAGTATCATTAAAAAGCAGGGTAGAGTTTTTTGATCGCTGCCTTCCGACCATTAAATTAGGATTGTATGTAGGAGCAGTAATTAGGGCCAAAATCTCTCCTGAGCTAGGTTCTATAGCAACGATTCCTCCCCTTTTGCCTTTCATTAAATATTCGCCGTATTGCTGTAGCTCACTGTCAATAGTCAGGGTAATATCTTCACCGTTTACCGGGAGAGAATCCATCTCACCATTTTGGTATGGGCCAATAACTCTATTAAGATTGTTTCTGCGAAGGTATTTTTTTCCTTTTTTCCCTCTTAAATTTTTTTCGTATTGTTTTTCAACTCCCCACCAACCAATGAGTTCCCCTTGTTGATAATAATCATCTTTTCTGGCAGTAGCTTGATTTACTTCACTAATGTATCCAAGAATATTGGCAGCAGAGTTAATAGGGTAATCTCTTATGACTCTTTTCTGAATGTAAAAGCCAGGAAACTTGTGTAGTTTTTCTTGTAGGAAAGCAAAATCTTCTTTTGCCAATTGCTTCAGAAATGTATAAGGTAAATAGGGAGCATAATTCACAGCCCTTTGGAACCTTTTTTTAAAATCGGCTTTGTCAATTTTAAGAAGCTTGCAAAACTCTAATGTATCTAAGGGTTGTACTTCGTTAGGAACAACCATTACATCGTAAGAGAGCTGATTCGCTACGAGAAGCTTTCCATTCCTATCATAGATATGACCTCTTTCAGGATAGTCATACACAACCTTAACCTCTGCATTGTTTACAGGATTGTAATTCTTTCCTCTTAGCACTTGTAATTGAAATAATCTAGTAACAAATACAACACCTACCATAAGGATTAAGAAGTATAAAAAATAACTTCTTTTCATAATCTAACTTGTCTGCTTTTTTCTAAATATAAACGAACCTAAAAAATAAAGGATTAACGTAAAAACACTGGAGTATAGTGTATTTAGTATAACACTTCCCAAATTTTGAAAACTAAAATTAGCTAAACTCATTAAAATAAAATGATGAATAACTGTTAAAGTTACAGTGTAATTAAACACTTGACCAAAAGGTTCTTTCTGTAAACTAAAAAGAAGATAATCTATCTCACTTTTTTTAAAATATATTCGGATGAAGAAGAGGCGAATATAGCCGACAAATAAAAGTGAAAAAGCATGTATTCCTCCTGTATCTGAGAAAAAATCTAACGCAAGTCCGTATAAAAAGGTCAGGGAAAGAAATAAAAATCGATTTTTTTTCAGAGGAAATAAAAAGACAAAGGCAAGGTACAGGTATGGATTGATGTATCCATTGAAATTAATATTGTTTAAAACAAAAATCTGTAAAAACAATATCAAAATTAACCACAAGTAAATTCGTACACTACTCATCGTCTTTTTCTAAGTTTTCGATCTCTTTTTTGTGAAAATTCTGAATTACATATATATTTTTAATGTTACTCATATCATTAAACAATTCGATATTAATGACTCTGGTAACACTGGTGTTCTCTTGCTCTACACTGGCAACTTTTCCTATTAAAACACCTTCTGGAAAAATAGCGGACCTCCCTCCAGTAACAATGGTATCTCCCTTGTTTACAATAGCTTGCCTGGGAATGTCTAAAAGTTGTACAATATTATAGTCTTTCCCGTCCCAAGTTAGTGTGCCGAAATAATCACTCTTTTTAAGTTTGGCGTTGATCTTACTCTGTTGATTTAAGATAGACTGAACTCTGGTGTAATTTTGAGAAGCTTTTTCTGTAATACCAATAATCCCCAGGCTATTTACAACTGCCATTTCTGTTTTTACGCTATCAGACAGTCCTAGGTTGATTAGTAAAAAATTATTTTTATTGGCGTAATGGTTCTTTCTTATTTTACCTGATATGTAAGAATACTGATGATTGTATACAGTGTCAATGACAGAAATGGATTTAGAAGAATCTAAAAGAGCATTTAATTTTTCAATTCTATTTTTAAGAAGAACATTTTCATTGATAAGCTCATTGTTTTCTCTAGTAAGATTAAAATAATCGCTGATAGAAGTTACTTTGTTGTAAAAGCCTCCGGTAACGTCGTTCGCTGAATTGACAAATTTGCTTTTGTGAAAAGCATTGTTGTTAATCGTGAGAAATAAAGCAATAAATTGTAAAAAAAGGAAAAATAAGAAATAGCGATACTTCCGTATAAAATAAATGAGCTGTTGCATGAGAAGTAAAGGCGTTCTTGATTATTTCATTAACACACTTTTGTATTTGTCAAGCTCTTTAAGAGCAATTCCAGTACCTCTAACTACGGCTCTCAATGGATCTTCCGCTACGTATACAGGAAGGTCAGTTTTTCTAGATAGACGTTTGTCTAGGCCTCTTAACATCGATCCTCCACCAGCTAAGTAAATACCTGTATTGTATATATCTGCAGCCAATTCTGGAGGAGTTTTGGATAAGGTTTCCATAACAGCATCTTCAATACGGAGGATAGATTTATCCAAAGCTTTGGCAATTTCCCTAAAAGAAACCTGAACTTGTTTCGGTTTACCACTTAATAAATCCCTTCCTTGAACCAACATATCTTCTGGTGGGTTGTCTAATTCTTCGGTAGCTGCACCTATTTGAATCTTAACTTTCTCTGCGGTTGTCTCACCAACATACAAGTTATGTTGAGTTCTCATGTAGTACATGATGTCGTTGGTAAACAAATCACCTGCAACTTTTACAGACTGATCGCATACAATTCCTGCTAATGCAATAACCGCAATTTCAGTAGTACCTCCTCCTATGTCAATAATCATGTTACCTTTTGGTTCCATAATATCAATACCAACACCAATAGCCGCTGCCATGGGTTCATAAATCAAATAAATTTCCTTGGCATTCATGTGGCGAGCTGAGTCTTGAACAGCTCTTTTCTCAACTTCAGTAATCCCAGATGGAATACAAATAACCATTCTCAAGGCAGGAGGAAATAATTTCTTTTTTATGGCAGGAATCTTCTTTACAAATTCCTTAATCATTTCTTCTGAAGCCTGAAAATCTGCAATAACACCATCTTTTAGAGGACGGATGGTTTTTATATTCTCATGTGTTTTTCCCTGCATCAGATTTGCCTCTTTTCCAGTGGCAATAATTTTTCCTGAGACGCGATTTCTTGCAACTATAGAAGGACTATCAATAACTACTTTCCCATTGTGTATAATCAATGTGTTAGCTGTTCCTAAATCAATAGCGATATCTTCCGTCATGAAATCAAAAAAACCCATAAAATAAAATTGTCTCTCTTGTTGTTTATGTATTCTTACAAATCTAGCAAAATTCCTTTAGTTAGCAAGGTGTTTGTTAATGTTTAAAATGCCTTATTCCTGTCATAACCATTGACAGATTATTCTCATTGCAATAATCAATACTTAGTTGATCTTTGATGGATCCACCAGGTTGTATAACACTTTTTATACCTGCTTTATCAGCTATTTCAACACAGTCTGGAAATGGAAAGAAAGCATCACTAGCCATCACAGCACCTTGTAGGTCAAATCCAAAGCTATTTGCCTTTTCAATAGCTTGTCTTAATGCATCCACTCTACTCGTTTGGCCTGTTCCACTTGCGCACAACTGTTTGTTCTTCGCCAATACGATCGTGTTTGACTTTGTGTGCTTACAGATTTTAGAAGCAAACAATAAATCTTCTAACTCTTCCTCAGAGGGATTATTGTTAGTTGCATAAGTTAAATCCTCCAGAAGATCAGTTTTATTGTCTTTGTCTTGTACGAGCAGTCCATTCAGGGCAGTTCTCACAGTTTGTTCAGGTAAGTTTACCTCTTTTTGAATAAGGATAATACGATTCTTTTTTCCTTTTAAAATTTCCAGAGCATCTTCGTCGTACGAAGGAGCAATCACAACTTCACAGAATAACTTATGGATTTCTTCAGCAGTGGGTTTATCAATTTTTGAATTGGAAATTAAAATACCACCGAATGCAGAAACAGGATCTCCAGCTAGAGCGTCTATATATGCTTGATGAATTGTGCTTCTTTGTGCAAAACCACAGGCATTATTATGTTTTAAAATAGCGAATGTAGGATTCTCACCTGTAAATTCGTTCATTAAATTCACTGCTGCATCTACATCCAGTAAGTTATTGTAACTCAGCTCTTTTCCATGTAACTTATCAAACATAGCATCTAAATCACCAAAGAAATAACCTTTTTGATGCGGGTTTTCTCCATAGCGTAAAGTTTTAGAAGTACTCTCACTAGCCTTGTAAACAACTTCTTCGTCATTAAAATAATGAAAGATAGCAGTGTCGTAATGAGAAGAAATATGAAAAGCTTTTGCAGCAAATTTCTTACGGTCTGCTACAGTTGTAGCGCCATTGTTTGCTTTGTATAAGTTTAAGAAATCTTCGTATTGATCCATAGAGGAAAGGATAAAAGTATCCTTAAAGTTTTTAGCAGCTGCTCTTATCAACGAAATACCTCCAATGTCAATTTTCTCAATAATATCTTGTTCAGACGCCCCAGAAGCAACCGTTTTTTCGAAAGGATACAAATCAACAATCACTAAATCTATTTGTGGAATATCATATTCTTGCAATTCTTTAATATCTCCTTCATGATCTTGTCTGTTTAAAATACCACCAAAAACTTTGGGATGGAGTGTTTTAACTCTTCCTCCTAAGATTGAAGGATAGGATGTCACTTCTTCAACAGGTATTACAGGAATTCCTAGTTCTTTAATAAATTTTTCTGTACCACCAGTAGAATAAATAGAGACTTCGTTATTGTGAAGCTCTTTCACAATTGGTTCTAAACCATCTTTGTGAAATACTGAAATAAGTGCAGATTTGATCGGTTTTGTATTGCTCATGTGTCGTGTTGTTAAGCGCACAAAACTAGTAAAAGTGAGCATCTAAAACAATAGAAACACACCTGAAATAAAGAAAGTTATTTTACTATTGTGAATAAACCTTTCTTCTGAAAGTTTTAACCAAAGTAGTGTAGTTTTTTATTTGTTTAACCTTCTTCCGCTTTTTTAAACCAAATTTTTGCAAAAAAGCACTAAAAGTGGGGACATTTCTCATTGATTTTGGGGAGTTAAATCGTGTTCATAATACAAATGCATCTTTAGATAGAGGGAAGGGAATACTCAAAATAATGAATCTAAAAACTCACTGTTTTTTAGAAAATCTAAGCTACTCGAAACTTTCTAAAAAGTTGCGAAGCCAATTGGTAAATCGTTCGATTAAGCTCTGTTTTTTGATAAAGTCGTTAGAATAGCTATTAGAAAGTACGGTATAAGAATCAAAATCTTCTTTCTTCATTGTTAAGGGGAGTTAAATGATTAATAGAAAATATTACTAGCCACGAAGATACACCAAAAAAATGAATTAATTCAATCCTCTAAATAAGTGAAACTTGAAAACCTTCTTTTAAATAACTTAAAAAAGAGTCGCTACTCTTTGACAAACAAATTCTAAAAGTTGTTCGTCATCACTTGTAAATGGATTGACGGTATGAGAATCGATGTCAATCTGACCAATGTTTTCATTATTCACAAAGATGGGAATGACAATCTCAGACTTCACTTTCCAGCCGCAAGAAATATAATTGTTTTGCTCAGAAACATCTTGAACAACAAAGTTTTCATTGCTAACAGCAACTTGACCGCAAATTCCTTTTCCGAAGGGGATAATCGTGTGCTCGGTAGGCTCTCCAGTAAATTCTGCTAATTTTAGCTCGTCTTTATCTCCATTTTTGAAATAAAATCCAACCCAATCATAATAAGAAATTTCCTTTTCCAAAAGATTGCAAATCTCTTGCAATTTTTCACTTTTATTTTTCTGAGATAAAATAATCCCTTCTATTGAATTCTTTAAAAAAGCAGTATCCACTATTTTTCTATATTTGTATTTATACACTCTTAGGTGAGCATCAAAATTAAACTAATTTAGTTAATGAAAAAGCAAAGAAACATCGTTCTTTTTATAGTAAAATTCTTTGCTACTTATTTTATTTTGTTCGCAATTTACTCCCTATACTTACAAAGAACGCAAAGCAAAGAGGTGCTATTTTCATGTTCTCCAATTACTACCTTAGTTGCCGAGCAAACAGAAGCCGTGTTAACAGTTTTTGGGTATGACGCTGTGCATATGCAACACGAAGAAGAAATGTCCGTAAAATTACTTCTCAATGGAAATTATACAGCAAGAGTTATAGAAGGATGTAACTCAATTAGTGTGATTATTTTATTTCTCTCATTCATTGTGGCTTTTTCAGGCTCTCTAAAGGCTACCATCTTGTTTGGAATATTTGGAGGTGTCTTTATTTACATTATTAATGTGCTTAGAATTGCCTTTTTAGCAGTTATGTTATACCAGTACCCTGCGGAGCAAGAGTTATTGCACAATATTATTTTCCCTGCGATTATTTATGGAACCATTTTTTTGTTATGGGTACTTTGGGTGCATAAGTTTTCAAATTATAAGAAATGAATAAAACGATCAAAATCATATCATTACTTGGCTTATTTGCTTTCTTATTCTTAATCAGAGCTTATGAATCAATTTTATTTTATGATCCATTGATAGAGTATTTTCAAAACGATTATCTATATCGTGGTATTCCCGAAATAAACACATGGCATTTGGTTGTAGACATGTTGTACCGTTACACAATGAATTCCATAATTACTTTAGGGATCATTTATTTGATTTTTGACAATAAGAAGTATATAAAATTTTCAGGCTTTTTGTTGATGTTTTCTTTTATGGTTATGATTGTCGTTTTTAGCTTACTACTGAGAACAAAATTTGAATCAGGTTATTTGTTGCCTTTCTATATTAGAAGATTTATCGTGCATCCACTGTTTTTACTCATACTACTTCCAGCCTTTTTCTACCATAAGAAACTGATTAGCAAAAAGAATTAACAAAATATTTGAGATATAGATCGTAACTTTGCAGCTATAATGAGAAAGCTTATTTTTAAAATAAAAGCAATTCTTCTAGCGCTCATGGTATTAGTGTCGTCGAATACCTATGCTATTACCTCTCATTTCTGTGGTGAGGAGTTGGTAGAGGTTTCTTATTTTGGAGATGATGTAGGTTGTGCTATGGAAAAAATCAATGATTACTGCAACACTAAAAAGAAAGTAAAGAAAAAGTGCTGTTCTGATAAACGTATACTTCTAGAAGCCGAAGATTATAACATAGCTAAAGAGCTTAACTTAGATTTTGAAGCACTTTCTTTTACTGCTGCTTTTCTAGCTTTTTACTTTGAATTATTCTCTGACCAAGAGATAACTGAATATTACTTTTTAAAAGAATTTCCACCTCCTGATGCTAAACAGAATATACAAGTTCTGCATCAGACTTTCCTTTTATGATTGAATTAATAGAACAATTGTATCCTTTTGTAGGATAGTTAAAAACCTATTAATTACAATTTTATAATCAAAAATGAAAAAAATAATTTTCAGCAGTTTTTTGCTGATTTCATGTATAGCCTATTCGCAAAAAACTTTGCGAGGAATGATCATGGACAATAGTTTGCCCGAAAATGAAAAAGGGGTTTTTGGAGCAAATGTCTACTGGTTAAATACCAATATAGGGACAACCACAGATGAAAAAGGGTGGTTCAAAATACATTATAAGAAAGAATATACAAAGTTAGTAGTGAGCTTTGTAGGATATAAAACAGATACGATTCATGTGACAAGTAACAAAGACCTTCATCATTTTATAACTCCGGAAAACACCTTAGAGGAGGTAAAAGTTGTTAGTAAAAAACAACCCACTCAAAAGTCCTTTTTACAAACCGAAAATGTATTTACGGTACACAGTGATGAGCTATTAAAAGCAGCTTGTTGTAACCTTGCGGAAAGCTTTGAAACCAATCCGTCTATTGACGTTAATTTTTCTGATGCAGTCACAGGAACACGTCAAATTCAAATGCTGGGATTAAAGAGTCCGTATTTATTAATTACACAAGAAAACATACCATCTATCAGAGGTGCAGCACAGGTGTTTGGACTTACTTTTACTCCAGGAACTTGGGTGGAAAGTATTCAAATAACCAAAGGAGCTGGAAGTGTTATCAACGGTTTTGAGAGCGTTTCGGGGCAGATTAATGCAGAGTTGGTAAAGCCGTTTACTGATAAGAGATTCTTCTTAAACACCTACGGATCTTTAGGTGGTCGATTGGAGTTGAATACTCATTTTAATCACAAAATTTCAGATAACTGGGAGACTGGACTCTATATTCATGGAAACCATAGAGGGAATAAGTTTGATCGAAATAAAGATGGCTTTTTGGACTTTCCATTGATGAACCAAATTAATGTGATGAACCGATGGCAATACACGAATAAAGAGAAAGGTTGGGTAAGTTTCTTAAATTTTCGGTTTATGGATGATACAAAACAAGTTGGTCAACTGAGCTTCGTTCCTAAAAGAGATAGAGGAACTACGAATCATTGGGGAGGGGAAATAGAAACAAAAAGATTGGATCTTTCAGCCAAACTAGGATACGTTTTCCCAGAATTGCCATTTCAAAGTTTTGGACTCCAGTTAGCATATAGCAATCATCAACAAGATTCTTATTTTGGGTTGAGAACTTATGAAATTCAACACCAAAGTATTTACTCTAATGTATTGTTTAATTCTATTATTGGTGATACGAGGAGTAAATTTACAACGGGAATAAGTTTCACACATGATAATTACGATGAGATCGTTGAAGTAAACACCTATGAGCGTGTTGAGAATTCTGTTGGAGCTTTTTTCGAGTATGCTTATGACAATACTGAAGACTTTAGTTTTACAACAGGTCTAAGAATAGACACGCATAACCTATTAGGAACGTTCATTACTCCTAGATTGCATATAAGATATGTGCCTTGGGAGAGAGGAGTTCTAAGGGCTTCTGTTGGACAGGGTAGAAAGAGCGCTAATATTTTTGCTGAAAATCAACAATTGTTTGCAAGTGCTAGACAGATTTTAGTCCAAAATTCAGGTGGAAATATTTATGGACTTGATCCCGAGGTTGCATGGAATTATGGAATCTCCTATTTACAAGGGTTTAATTTATTCGAAAAAAGAGGAGATATCACATTCGATTTTTACAGAACACAGTTTCAAAATCAAGTAGTAGTAGATTGGGAAAATCCACAACAGATTTCTTTCTATAATTTGAATGGAAGTAGTTATGCAAATAGCTTTCAGGTTGAGGTGAATTACAACCTTACTAAAAACTTAGATACAAGACTTGCCTATAAGTATTACGATGTAAAAACGGATTATGTTTCTGGAAGACTAGCGAAACCTCTCACACCCAATCATCGTTTTTTTGCAAATGTTTCCTATAAAACTGAGGAGGTAAATGATGGGAACTGGAAATTTGATTTGACGTATAATTTTATTGGAGAGCAGCGATTACCTAATACTTCTAGTAATCCAATTCAATATCAATTAGAAGATTTTGCTCAAGGATATAGCTTGTTGAATGCTCAAATTACCAAAGTATTCTCTAAGAAGTTTGAGGTATATCTTGGAGGAGAGAACTTAACAAACCTAAGACAGAAAAATCCTATCTTAGCGAGTGATAATCCTTTTGGCAATAATTTTGATAGTACAATAATATATGCACCAATTTTTGGTAGAATGTTCTATTCAGGATTGCGATTTAAAATAGATTAATAATGAGAAGATTAATGATTATAATATGTGTGCTTTTTTTAGGAGTTTCTACAAATGCACAAAAGAAAAAAAATACAAAAGTATCCATACAAGTAGATGGTATTTGTTTAATGTGTAAAAAGAGAATAGAAAAAGCTGCTTTGAATACCAAAGGTGTTAAGTATGCTGTTTGGAATCCAAAAACTCACCTGCTATCGCTTATCATAAATGAGCGTAAAACAAACGTGAAAACAATTCAAAAAAACATAGTGACAGCAGGACATGATACGAAAACTATGAAAGCCACAGAAGAAGCCTATAACTCTATAATGCAATGTTGTAGATATCGTGATAAAAAGATTATTGATTCCCATAAAAAAGGCGAACAACAATAAAAATAAAAACCTCGAGAATTTCTCGAGGTTTTTTGTTGGTTTGTATGTCAAATTTGATTACATCATTCCTGGCATTCCACCGCCCATTGGGGGCATTCCGCCAGCAGGCGCCTCCTCTTTAATGTCTACCAAAGCACATTCTGTGGTTAAGATCATTCCTGCAACGGAAGCAGCATTTTCTAAAGCTACTCTGGTTACTTTCTTGGGATCAATAATTCCAGCTTCTAACATATCTACATAAGTTTCGGATTTTGCATCATACCCGAAATCTTTCTTTCCTTCTAAAACCTTATTGATTACCACAGATCCTTCTCCACCTGCATTTTCAACAATGGTTCTCAAAGGAGATTCAATAGCGCGGTTTACAATTTGTACTCCAGTTACTTCATCTAAATTGTCCGTAGTAATTTTTTCAAGAGTCTTTTTAGCTCTTACCAAAGCAACTCCACCACCTGCAACAATTCCTTCTTCTACAGCGGCTCGTGTAGCGTGCAATGCATCATCAACTCTGTCTTTCTTTTCTTTCATTTCAACCTCAGATGCTGCACCTACATACAATACTGCTACACCGCCAGCCAATTTAGCCAAACGCTCCTGTAATTTCTCTTTATCGTAATCAGACGTAGTAGTTTCAATCTGAGCTTTTATTTGATTTACTCTTGCTTTGATTGTTTCTGCATCTCCATTTCCATTTACGATGGTTGTATTGTCTTTGTCAATAGTTACAGTTTCTGCAGTTCCTAAAAGATCTAAAGTAGCGTTTTCTAGAGAGAAACCTCTTTCTTCAGAGATTACTGTTCCTCCAGTTAAGATGGCGATATCCTCTAACATTGCTTTTCTTCTGTCTCCGAAACCAGGAGCTTTCACTGCGGCTATTTTAAGACCTCCTCTTAATTTATTTACGACTAAAGTAGCCAATGCTTGTCCTTCAACATCTTCAGCAATGATTAACAAAGGGCGGCCCGATTGAGCTACGGGTTCTAAGATGGGTAAAATCTCTTGAAGATTCGCAATTTTTTTGTCAAACAATAAAATGTATGGGTTTTCTAAATCAGCAATCATTTTATCGGCATCCGTTACAAAGTATGGAGATAAATAACCGCGATCGAATTGCATTCCTTCTACAACATCTACATAAGTATCAGTTCCCTTAGCCTCTTCAACTGTAATCACGCCCTCTTTGCCAACTTTACCAAAAGCTGTGGCAATTAACTCACCAATCGTGTTGTCGTTATTTGCAGAAATAGAAGCTACTTGTTGAATTTTCTCTGAAGAATCTCCTACTGCTTTTGATTGCTTTTCTAAGTCAGATGTAATTGCATCGACTGCTTTGTCAATTCCTCTTTTTAGATCCATTGGATTGGCACCAGCAGCTACATTTTTCAATCCTTCTTTTACAATTGCTTGTGCCAATACGGTAGCTGTGGTTGTACCGTCGCCAGCTAAATCATTCGTTTTAGAAGCTACTTCTTTTACCATTTGAGCTCCCATGTTTTCAAGCTCGTCCTCTAATTCTACTTCTTTTGCTACTGAAACTCCATCTTTAGTTACTGTAGGAGCTCCAAAAGATTTTGAAATAATTACGTTTCTTCCTTTCGGACCTAAAGTTACTTTTACTGCGTTTGCTAAAGCATCAACCCCTCTTTTAAGGCCGTCTCTTGCTTCTACATCAAATTTTATATCTTTTGCCATTATATATTATTTTATGCCATAAGCGCTAGGCTCAAGGCGATTGATTAAACAATTGCTAAAATGTCGCTTTCGCGCATGATTAGATAGTCTTTTCCTTCTAATTTTAGTTCTGTACCTGAATATTTTCCGTAAAGTACAGTATCACCAACTTTTACAGTTAAAGGCTCATCTTTTTTTCCTGTTCCAATAGCAACAACGGTTCCTTTTTGAGGTTTCTCTTTTGCTGTATCTGGAATAATGATACCTGAAGCGGTAGTTGTTTCGGCAGCAGCAGGTTCTACAAGAACTCTATCTGCTAAAGGTTTAATATTTAATCCCATGAATATATTTGTTAGTTTTAAGCACCTGATTTTTCAGGATATTTATTTTCTTTTTTGCAAATGGACAGAAATTATGCCATTGAAAAGAAACTGACATATTTGCATTTTTGATACTTTCACATTTTCTGTACCAATAAATAGAGTGTATAAAAAATGCCAACGTGTCATCACGTTGGCATTTTCCATATTCATTGTCTTAATAAGTTTACTTATTAATGCTGTCGTTCGTTTCAGGAGTTGTAGTGGTAGCTGGAGTAGTTACATCATTAATTGTATTATCCAAATTCACTCCACTATCACCTTGTCTTGGAATTGCAAAATTCGCTAATAGAATTAGAGCAAACATAGCAATTGCTAATGTCCAAGTAGTTCTGTCTAAGAAATTGTTTGTGCTCTGTACGCCTCCAATAGAAGAAGCTCCACCACCTCCAAAGGAAGATGACAATCCTCCTCCTTTAGGATTCTGTACCATTACTATTAATATTAATGCAACAGCAATAATTAAGATAAGTATTAAAAAAGCTGTATAACTCATGATCTATTTTTTTGTAAAATTCTTATTTTTCTAATTTGGTCTGCAAAGAAACCATTTTTTTCTGGATATTTCAAACTTAAAATTTCATAGGCTTTAATTGCCTTTGAAAACTTTTTTTGCTCTAAATAAACACTTGCTAATGTCTCGGTCATTAAAGACTTATCTGGCTTATTTTTTGGAATTTCAATTTGTATTTTTTCTCCTTTATTCGCGGGAACAATTTTTGGATTATTTTGAATAAACTTGTCGATAAGGTCAAATTTATTTTCAATTTTCTTTTGATTTTTCTCTTCTTTTCTTTCTATAGGCTTTTGTGTAGCTAACTGTAGCCATTCTTGAAAAGAATACTTTTCATTTGTAGAAAATGATAAAGGTTTGCCTAATTGAATAGATTCTTCAGATGGTAGAGAAATTTCTGATTTTTCCTCTTTGTCTTTAGAAGTTTTTTGAGGAATTTCTCCTGCTATCTGATGATCAATTGCCTCTTTTTTCTCGAAAGACTTTGAGGTAATAAAATCGAACAAAACACTTCGATCATTGGTATGAGCAGCAGTGACTTTTAGCTCATTATTATAGCGAAAACTATCCTGATTGTTAAGGCCTTTTAAATATAGAGCTCGAGCAGATTGAAAGTATGGATACTCCTTTAAAGCCAATTTTAATTCCAAAACTTGCTCCTCTTTTAAGTTGTTAGGATGCGAGAGTAAATGGGTATATGTTTGAACGTCTATCATTACCAGTTAGCTACTGAAGCGTTAAAAATATCTTGAATAATACGCTCTAGGATTTCACTCAAAGCGTTGTCCAAAACTCCTCCTGTTAATTGGGAGTTGGCATCAAAATCTGAATAGAAAGAAAATCGTTTTTCAAAATTATCTTTCTCTTTAAAACGATTGAAGAATCGAACGTTGACACTAATGGTAAGCCTGTTTTGTGCTGCCGTTTGTTGTGCAGTAGCACTCATAGGATTTACACGATAATCAATAATTTCACCTTCAAATCTTAAATCTCCCCCAGTAGGTACTTGTTTCAAATTCGTTTGTCTCACAAATAAATCCTGCATATCCTGCGTGAAACGTTGACTTAAAGTAGGTTCAACTAATGGGGCTTGGTTTGGAAAAAAATTAATTTGTACTGTTTTGGCATCGCCGACATTAACTCCTCCAAAAGAATAAATTCCGCAGGAGAAAAAAGTAAGCGCGGTACAAACACCAAAAAAGAGGATAAGTATTTTTTTCATGTAATTTATTATTCGTTTGAATTTCTAGTAACTGATTGGTTTTGATTATACAAATCTCTCTGCGAGAACTCCAAATGTACAAATTCGTTACAAATCGTATTGCTTGATCTTTCGATATAATGTTCTTTCAGAAATTCCCAATTCTTTTGCAGCTAATTTACGCTTCCCGTTGTTTTTTTCCAGAGACTTTCGAATCATTTCTATTTCCTTTTCTTGTAACGAAAGATTCTCATCTTCTTGTATGGTTTCCACAAAATCATAATTGTTTTGTGAGCTTTGCTGGGGTATTTCAACAACTTCTACAGCGTGCGAATCCTCATTTTGTTCTTGATAAATTTTCTGAATCAATTGACGATTGTCTGCATGAACTTGTTCAGAATTTCCATTTTGCATCAAATCCAGCGTTAATTTTTTGAGGTCATTGATGTCGTTTCGCATATCAAAGAGAATCTTGTACATGATGTCTCTTTCATTGGCAAAATCATTTTTGTCCGATTGTCCGCCAATAACAGCTGGTAAATTACCTGTTAAATGAGGTAAATACTGACTTAATTTTTCGGCAGTAATAGTACGATTCTCTTCTATGACAGAAATCTGTTCAGATATATTTCTTAACTGACGAATATTTCCTGGGAACCTGTAATTTACTAAAAGTTGACTTGCATTTTCATCCAATCGAATAGAAGGCATGCGATATTTTTGCGCAAAATCTGATGCAAACTTTCTAAAGAGCAAATGAATGTCTTCTTTGCGTTCTCTTAATGCTGGCAGGTGAATTTCTACGGTGCTAAGACGGTAGTACAAGTCTTCTCGAAATTTTCCTTTTTGAATGGCATCTTGCATTTGAACATTGGTAGCAGCTACAATACGAACATTTGTTTTTTGAACTTGCGAAGAACCTACTTTGATGAATTCGCCATTCTCAAGAACCCTTAACAAACGAACCTGAGTTGTTAGTGGTAATTCTCCAACCTCATCTAGAAAGATAGTTCCACCATCAGCTACTTCGAAATATCCTTTTCTTGTGGAAGTAGCACCCGTAAATGAACCTTTCTCATGTCCAAACAACTCACTGTCAATAGTCCCTTCTGGAATCGCCCCGCAGTTTACTGCAATATACTTTGCATGTTTTCTGTGTGACAATTGATGAATGATTTTAGGAATATTTTCTTTTCCAACACCACTTTCTCCAGTGACTAAAACAGAGATATCCGTTGGAGCTACTCTCATCGCTTTTTCCAAAGCTCGGTTGAGCTGTAAATCATTTCCAATGATTCCAAAACGTTGTTTAATTCCCTGTAAGGTTTCCATAGCTTAATTATTTTCTGAATATCCAACTGCTTCCCCTAAAAGAGTAGTAGAAGTACAGTCTTCTATTTTTACATTAACAAAATCTCCCATTTGATAGTTCTCTTTTGGGAATACCACAACGGTATTTTGTGTATTTCTACCTTTCCAATGGTTTTCAGATTTTTTTGAAGTGCCTTCAATCAAAACCTCCTGAATTTTACCAACATGTTCCTGAGTTCTATACAAACTGTGTTTTTGTTGAAGGTTGATGATTTCCTGCAAACGACGTTTTTTGGTTTCCAAAGGAATATCGTCCTCCATCTTTTTAGCAGCAAGCGTTCCTGGTCTTTCGGAATAAGCAAACATGAAACCAAAACTATATTTCACATGCTCCATTAAGTTTAATGTATCCTCGTGATCTGCTTCTGTTTCTCCACAAAACCCAGCAATCATATCCTGACTCAAAGCCATTTCTGGAATGATTTTGTAGATGTTATCAATCAAATCCATATACTCTTCACGGGTATGTTGACGATTCATTGCTTTGAGCATTTTATTGCTTCCACTTTGAACGGGTAAATGAATGTATTTGCAAATATTTTTATGTTTTGCCATCACATGAATTACATCTAAGGTCATGTCCTGAGGATTCGATGTGGAGAATCGAAAACGCATTTTTGGAAACTCAGTAGCACACATATCTAACAGTTGCGCAAAATCAACAGCCGTGGCTTTCGCCATTTCAGAAGCTTTGCTGAAATCCTTTTTTAATCCGCCTCCATACCATAAATAGCTATCTACATTTTGTCCAAGCAATGTAATTTCTTTGAAATTTTTCTCTTCCATAGATCGAATTTCCTCAATGATGCTTTTTGGATCTCTACTTCTTTCACGTCCACGTGTAAAAGGAACAACGCAAAAAGTACACATATTATCACAACCTCTAGTAATAGAAACAAAAGCAGAAACTCCATTTGAATTTAATCGAACAGGAGAAACATCACCGTAGGTTTCATCTTTAGATAAAATTACATTCACTGCATCTCTACCAGCTTCTACTTCTTCAATTAAATTAGGCAAATCACGATAAGCATCTGGACCAACAACCAAATCAACAATTTTTTCCTCTTCCAAAAACTTTGCTTTCAGACGCTCTGCCATACATCCTAAAACACCAACCTTCATTTTTGGATTGTGTTTTTTTGCATGATTGTATTTTTTTAGACGATTGCGTACCGTTGTTTCAGCTTTCTCTCGAATAGAACAAGTGTTTACCAATACCAAATCTGCATCTTCAAGACTCTGTGTAGTATTGAATCCTTGCTCAGATAGAATGGCAGCAACAATTTCACTATCATTCATATTCATTTGGCAACCATAACTCTCTATAAAAAGCTTCTTAGTATTTTCTTTCTTATGCTCAGTTAGTAGGGCTTTCCCTTGCTTTTTTTCGTCTATAACTTTTTCTACTTCTCTCATTTATTCTACTGTTCTATTTTTCAATATTTCCATGCAAAGCGAGCCAAATTGTCTTTGAGTTGCTACATGTTCTTTCAACTCTATGTTTCTGGTGTGCCTTTAAAAGAATGGAATCGCCTTCTTTTAATTCCCATGAGGTTTCTTTTCCGCCATCTAAAGTGATGATCTCAGCACTCCCTTTCAAAATCATTACCCACTCATCAACTTCTTGATCGTACCAAAAATCTTTTGGCGATGCATGACCTTCAGAAATAATACGTTCTAAACGAACCTCTTTTGCTTTTAATAAATCTTCAAATAGTTCCTCTTCTAAAGGAATATTCGAGTTCGTAGAATAATTCAAAAGATTTTTAATCATAAACAGAGTGCATAATGAATTTATACGAGAAGCAAAGATACAACCAAAATAGAAAAATCATGACATATTGGCAGAAAAATCAATTCTTTTGGTATTGTAAAAATGAAGAGAATTCTTGTAAAAAATGAGCAATAAAAAAAAACTCTCTACTTTTGCATTCCAAAATCATTTGTAAAAAGCAATGGTTTTATTGAGAAAAAATACAAAGTATGGCAAAAAATTTAGTGATTGTTGAGTCCCCAGCGAAAGCAAAAACTATTGAAAAATTTCTAGGAAAAGACTTTCAAGTTGAATCTAGTTTTGGACACATCGCCGACCTACCATCAAAAGAGTTAGGGGTTAGTGTTGATAGTGATTTCAAACCAAAATACATAGTGTCTGCCGATAAAAAGGCAGTTGTAAAAAAGCTAAAAGATTTGGCAAAAAAGGCCGAAATGATTTGGCTTGCAAGTGATGAGGATCGTGAGGGAGAAGCCATTGCTTGGCATTTGGCTGAGCAGCTTAAATTAAAAGAAGAAAATACAAAAAGAATCGTTTTTCATGAAATCACTGAAAAAGCGATTAAGCACGCTGTTGCTAATCCAAGAGTAATCAATTACAATTTAGTGAATGCTCAACAAGCAAGGAGAGTTTTAGATCGATTGGTTGGTTATGAGTTATCTCCAGTATTGTGGAGAAAAGTAAAAGGAGGACTTTCGGCAGGGCGTGTTCAGTCTGTTGCAGTCCGATTGATTGTAGAGAAAGAGAGAGAAATAGAGAATTTTAACCCTGTAGCTTCCTATAGAGTCGATGCGGAGTTCACGAACCTCAATGGGAAAAAGTTCAAAGCGAAATTGGCTAAGAACTTTGAAACCAAAGCAGCAGCAGAATCCTTTTTACAGTCTTGTGTTGGAGCAAATCATAAGGTTGCCGATTTACAAAAAAAACCAGCAAAGAAGTCTCCAGCCCCTCCATTTACAACATCGACATTACAGCAAGAAGCTTCAAGAAAGTTAGGATTTCCAGTTGCAAAAACAATGTTAATGGCACAGAGACTCTACGAAGCAGGTTTAATCACTTATATGAGAACGGATAGTGTAAATCTATCTGAAGACGCAAAAAATGCAGCTCAGTCAGAGATCATTTCTTCTTATGGTGAATCTTACAGTAAACCAAGAAATTTTTCAACCAAATCCAAAGGAGCTCAAGAAGCACACGAAGCCATTCGTCCTACCAATATGAGCAAGCATGAAGTTTCGGTTGATTACGATCAAGATAGATTGTATGCCCTGATTTGGAGAAGAACTCTGGCCTCTCAAATGAGTGAGGCTCAGCTAGAAAGAACAGCTGTTAAAATAAGGAATGACAAAAATGAAAAATTATTCTCTGCCAATGGGGAGGTGATTACTTTCGAGGGGTTTTTGAAAGTTTATCTAGAGGGAACAGATAACGATGATGATGAGCAAGCTGGAATGCTTCCGAAGCTAGAAATAGGGGAAGAAGTTGACAATAATTTTATTTCTGCAACGGAAAGATATTCAAAACCCCCATATCGTTACACTGAAGCATCTTTGGTGAAAAGACTGGAGGAACTAGGTATTGGAAGGCCATCAACTTATGCTCCAACAATTTCCACTATTCAAAGAAGAGATTATGTAGCAAAAGGAACAGTTGAAGGAAATGAACGAAAGTACAGTAAATTGCTATTAAAAAACGGAGATGTTACATCGGAAATATTGACTGAAAAAGTTGGTTCTGACAAAGGGAAGTTAGTGCCAACTGATATTGGGAATATTGTTAATGACTTTTTAGTAGCAAACTTCTCAAACATTTTAGACTTTGGTTTTACAGCAAAAGTTGAAAATGAATTTGATGAAATAGCAGATGGTAAAGAAGATTGGACTTCTATGATCAAAGAGTTTTACAAAGATTTTCATGTTACTGTAGAAGATGTTGCTGAAAATGCAGAAAGAGCCAAAGGAGAAAGACTATTGGGTGTTGATCCTGATACAGGAAAAAACGTTTATGTACGCTTAGGAAGGTATGGAGCCATGGTGCAAATAGGTGAGGCCACTGATGAAGAAAAGCCGAGGTTTGCAAGCCTTCAAGGAGAGCAAACAATGAACAATATTACCTATGAAGAAGCATTGGATTTATTCAAGCTTCCAAAGACATTAGGTGAGTATGAAGGGGAAGAAGTAATTGTTGCGAATGGTCGTTATGGTCCATACATACGTTTTGGAAAGAAGTTTATATCCTTAGAAAAAGGAGAAAACCCCATGTCTGTAGATATGGATAGAGCGACTGAATTGATAGAAGCAAAAAAGAGAGCAGATGCTCCTATAGGTCATTATCAAGAATTACCTATTCAAAAAGGAGTTGGAAGATTTGGACCTTTTATTAAATGGAACTCTATTTTTATTAATGTGAATAAGAAATACGATTTCGATAATTTATCTCAGGCAGATTTGGAAGAATTGATAGAAGATAAATTGAAAAAAGAAAGAGAGAAATTGATTCACAATTGGGAAGATGTTGGAATTAGAGTTGAGAAGGCTCGCTGGGGAAGATTCAATGTTATTAAGGGAAAAATTAAAGTTGAATTACCAAAAACAACCAATATAGAAGAGATAACAAAAGAGAAAGCAGTTGAGTTGATTGAGGCTAAAACTCCCAAGAAGAAAACTACTAAAAAGAAATAAGAAATCCGTATCTTGCAAACAGCTTTATTTAAACACTTAAATGAACTCTGACTTTTTATCCCCTGTAAAAGATACTGTGGTTGCACATTCTGTGCTACTATCTCCAAATTCACTTGGCAGAAAGATAAAAATCCATTCACAAATAGAAGGATTTCCTGATCTTTCTGACGTGAAAATTGGGATCATAGGTGTAGAAGAAGATAGAAATGCAGAAGATAATTATGGTAGTGGTACGGACTTACACAGGATAAGAAAACATTTGTATCAACTTTTTCCAGGGAATTGGAATCTTTCTATTGCCGATTTAGGAAATATTAAAAAAGGCAACGCAATATCTGATACACATTTTGCTGTCACAGAAATAATCTCTGAACTTCTCAAGAAAAATGTCATTCCAGTCATTATAGGAGGAGGGCAAGATGTAACATTTTCTAATTACAGGGCTTACGACAAATTAGAGCAAACTGTGAATTTAGTTGCAGTAGACAGTATGTTCGATCTAGGGAGTCTGGAAGACGAACTGTCTTCTAAAAGTTACTTGAGTAAAATTATTATGCAAGAGCCTAACAACCTCTTTAATTACAGTAATATAGGTTATCAAACCTATTTCAACTCTCAAGAAGAAATTAATTTAATTCATAGCCTGAATTTTGATGCCTTTCGCTTGGGTGAAGCAAAAAATATAGAGATAGTTGAACCAGTATTTAGAGATGCAGATATTGTAAGTATAGACATTGGATCTGTGAGGCAAAGTGATGCTCCGGCTAATAATAATGTTTCCCCGAATGGATTTTATGGAGAAGAGATTTGTGCAATTGCTAGATATGCCGGGATCAGTGATAAAGTATCCTCCTTTGGTATCTATGAATACAACTCTAAATACGATCAGAATGATCGGACAGCACATTTAATTGCTCAGATGATTTGGTATTTTATTGAAGGTGTAAATTTTAGAGCAAAGGATTATCCTTTTAGCACAAAAGAGAGTTACCAAAAGTTTACAGTGTTGCTAGAAAATGACGACCCTATTAATTTTTACAAAAGCCATAAAACAGGAAGATGGTGGATGGAAATTAATTTAATAGGAGATAATAAATATAAAAGACATGCGTTAATACCATGTACTTATCAGGATTATCTGGAAACAACAGAACAAGTGATTCCTGATAGATGGTTTAAAGCACAAAGAAAAATGGTATAATGGGACTTAAAAAGTTTACGTTAAAAAACAGATAGAGCATTGTATTATTACAAAAAAAACTCTAGGTTTACGAACTTTTTAAGAAAGAGATTTAAGAAAGATATGAAGAGAACAGCATTTCTTGCGTTGTTAATAGTAGTTTTTTACAGTAGTTGTGGTTCGAATGATCGAGGTGAGCTAACTGGTGTAAGAACTAAATCTAAATGGTTTGCAGAAAAACCTTTTGGAATGGTTTCAATACCAGGTGGTTCATTTACCATGGGTAAACAAGATGAAGATATCGTAGGTACTATGAGTACACCAGCCAGAACGGTTACTGTAAGACGTTTTTACATGGATGAAACAGAAATAACAAACTCAGAATACAAGCAGTTTGTTTACTATGTACGTGATTCTATTGTGAGAACAAGACTGGCTTATATGGCAGATTTTGCCTCAGGAGGTTCACTTATAAATGAGACCGGAGAAGCTCTATCGGGAGGTATATATGACTATGCTTTTGCAGTAATAGATACTGCCAATGCCAGTGCATATCAGAAATACATGTTTGAAAACTATTATGATATAGGAACGGGTCTAGACTCTCTGAAACCATTGAGTTGGGAAAAAGATATTATATGGAATAAAAATGAATATCCCGATGAGTATTATGTAGAAGTGATGGATTCGCTTTTCATAACAAGGGATGAAGCAGTAAACGGTATTAGAACGTTCAATCCAAAATATTTGAACTACCGATACAACTGGTTCGATGCAGATGCAGCAGCCAGAGGAAGAGGAGGTAGAAAAGACTTTTTAAAGAATGAAACAATTAATGTTTATCCAGATACCACTGTTTGGGTAAAAGATTTTAATTACTCGTATAACGATCCAATGCACCAAGACTATTTCCATCACCCAGCTTATGGAGATTACCCTGTTGTAGGTGTTAATTGGTATCAGGCTGAAGCATTTTGTAACTGGAGAACCAAACACAAGAATGATCGAAATAGAGGTAAGAAGAATTTTATCACTGTTCCTAATTTTAGATTACCTACTGAAGCAGAATGGGAATATGCTGCTAGAGGAGGTTTAGACTATGGAAAATACCCATGGGGAGGTCCTTCTACAACAAGTGACAGAGGTTGTTTCTTAGCAAACTTTAAACCAGTAAGAGGTAGTTATGCAGTTGATGGAGCGCTTTATACAGTAGAAGCTAAGTCGTATAACCCTAACGACTACGGCCTCTATAACATGGCAGGAAACGTAGCAGAATGGACTAATACTTCATACAACTTAGCGTCTTATTATCAGGGTTCTACAATGAATCCAAATGTTGAAGATCGAAATAACAAAAGAAAAATTATCAGAGGAGGTTCATGGAAAGATGTTGCTTACTTTCTAGAAGTAAGTACTCGCGATTTTGAATATGCAGATACAGCAAGAAGCTACATTGGTTTCAGAACTGTGCAAAATTCTCTAGGTAAAGTCAAAAAGTAATACAAAAAGAATAATTATTAACACTTAACATCCCCAAATTAGCAAATTATGGCACAATCAAAATCAACGAAGAAGTTATTTAATATGGCGTACGGAATCGGAGCCGCTATTGTAATTTTAGGAGCATTATTTAAGATCATGCATTTTAATGTAGGACCAATTACAGGTGGTATGATGTTAACAATAGGTATGGCTGTTGAAGCTGTTGTTTTCGCAATTTCGGCATTTGAACCAGTAGAGGATGATTTAGACTGGACAAAAGTATACCCAGAATTGGGTGATGAGGTGATGGAAGCAACTCAAGGAGGAGCACAAGGAATGTTGTCTCAGAAATTAGATAATTTATTAAAAGAAGCACAAGTTGATACGAAATTGATGAACAGTCTTGGAGAAAGTATTAAAAACTTTCAAACTGCTGCTGAAGGTTTAAATGTAGCTTCAGAATCAATTTCCGCAACTCAAAATTATAATAATAAAATAGAATTAGCTGCCACTCAAATGGAGTCTTTGAATGGCTTATATCAGGTGCAAGTGGAAAATGCCAACAAGCAAGCTGAAATCAATAATTCTATGATCGAAAACTCAGAAAGATTGAAAGAGCAAATGGAATCATTAGCAAGCAATTTATCATCTTTGAACGGAGTTTACGGAGGAATGCTTTCTGCAATGTCTAGCAAATAATTAGTGGAACTATTGTTAAACGTAAAAAACTAATTTTATGGCAGGAGGAAAACTATCCCCAAGGCAAAAGATGATTAACTTAATGTATCTCGTTTTCATTGCAATGTTAGCAATGCAAATGGATAAAAAAGTATTGTCTTCTTTTGGTTTTATGAAAGAAAAAATTGAAGATGCTAATTCGGTTACTCAAGCAAATATTGTAGAGATCTTAAAAGGTTTGCAAACAAAAGCAAATGACCAGCCAGAAAAGTTTAAAGACTTAAATGATAAGGCAAAAGAAATTAGAAATCTTTCGGACGATTTTTTTGATTATATAAAAGATTTGAAAGATTCCATTTTAGTGGCTACTGATCAAGAAGATCGTGACAACTATGAATCTATGAGTGGTTCAGACAGAGTAGACGCTATGTTTTTTGTTGGTGATGCTAATACACCGAAAGGAAATGAATTTCTTGATAGAATAAATAATTATAGAGATCAGATTAATGCTATCGTAGACAATGAACCTAAGTTGTCTAGCTTGAAAGCACACATTAACAAGCGTTTTGATACATCTGACGAACCAGCAGGAGAAGAAGGATCACCTGATATCCCGTGGTTACGTAGTCGTTACGAAGGAATGCCAATGATTACCACTTTGGCAAATATCACACAGATTCAAGGTGATATTCGAACCACCGAAACAGAAATGTATTCTAGCTTGCTTGGAGGACAATTGGAGATTGAAGCCTCCCTTTCTAAATATGAAGGAATCGTAAGTTTAAAAAAGAGCGCTTATTTTGCAGGAGAGAGAGTACAAGGAGAAATAGTACTCGGTAGATATGATAACACTTTAGTGCCAAGTAAGGTTGTTCTTAATGGAAGAGATGTAACCAATAAAGTAAAAGATGGTCAAGTTTTAGTTGATATACCAGCAGGGAATGTAGGTAGCAATGATATAAAAGGAAGTATTACATTTACTCAAGATGGCGAACCAGTAGAGATCCCTTTTGAAAGTTCTTATTCTGTAATAGCAGAGCCTAATGATGCAATTGTATCTGCAGATAAAATGAATGTAGTATACAGAGGTTTGGACAATCCAATCTCGATTTCTGTGCCAGGTGTTGGAGACAATAACGTGAGGCCCACTCTTACGGGTAATAGCACATTAAAACCAGCTGGATCAGGTAAATACATTTTAAACCCAGGATCTGGTAACGAAGTAACAATCAATGTTTCTGCCAGGTTGAGTAGTGGTAAAACAATCAATACTCCAAAGAAATTTAGAATCAAAGATATTCCCGCAGCAGCAGGAACCGTTCGTAACGATTTTGGAGTAGTTTCTATGCCAAAAACAAGTGTAAACAATGTAACTGTTGGAGCTGCATTACCTGACTTTGTTTTTGACCTGAACTTACAGGTACAATCCTTCAATGTAAAAGTACCTGGGCAACCAGCTGTGAGAGTTACGGGAACAAAATTCAATGCTCGTGCTAAAAAGGCAATCGCTAGAGCAAGAAGAGGTGATATTATCAATATTTTTGATATCCAAGCGATAGAAACAACGAAAGGAACCAAGCTTAAAAAAGTATTAGGAGTAGGAATCCGTATTAGTAATTAGAAAAATTTAAAGGCAAGTAGTATGATGAAGAAGCATTTTTATTTAGTTGTAGCAACCCTATTCATGTCGGGTTATGCATTTTCGCAAGCCAATTTATTAAATGCGACTACTGTAGATCAAATAGGGAAGGAAACTGCTCAAAAGAAAGCAGCAGATAATGACGGCCCTTTGGCTTATGGGTATATTGATGATAGAGATATTCTATGGTCTAAAGTAGTTTGGGAATTTGTTGATTTAAACCAAAAAATTAACTTACCGTATTACTATCCGATCGATACTACAAATATTTCTGACAACAGACGATCTCTTTTTGATACTCTATTGAAAGCAATTAGAAACGGTGAAATTAAGGATGTGTATTCTGACTCATATTTTACTTCTAAGATAACCGATCAAGAGATAGAAGACAAGCTCTTCAATGTGCGTGTTCAGGGCGATAATAGAGATACTTTTAGAATTCAAACACAAGATATAGAAGGCTACATGACCAAAGGAATGTGGTATTTCGATAAGCGACAAGGTGAGCTAAAATACAGACTTTTGGCATTGGCTCCAATGGGGAAAGATGTATTAACGCTTGGATTGGAAGATTTAGAAGATGATGAATTGTACGAGATTTTCTGGATTTTCTACCCTTCAGCTAGAGAAGTATTGCATAAATCCAAAGTTTTTAATCCTAAAAACGTATCTCACCCAATTTCTTATGATCACTTATTGAATGCAAGAAGGTTTAGTTCTGTGATTGTAAGAGAAGAAAACATTTATAATAACAGAAAAATATCAGAATACATACGAGGGAATTCGCTGTTCCAACTTCTTGAAGCCAATCGTATTAAAGAAGATATTAGAGATCGGGAAATTGATATGTGGAATTATTAGTTCCGCAAAAAAGTACCAACAAAAAAGCGTTTCGATTTCGAAACGCTTTTTTGTTGAAATAAACTTATTTTTGAGAAGTGAAAGTAGATTACATTATCGTAGGTCTAGGCCTAGCTGGATTGGCATTTGTAGAAGAATTAATTCTTGCTAAAAAGAGCTTTGTTGTTTTTGAAGATAATTCACAAGCATCTTCTTTGGTAGCTGGAGGAGTATACAATCCAGTAATTCTTAAAAGATATACACCCGTATGGAATGCCAAAGAGCAGCTTAATATAGCGATCCCTTTTTACAAGTCACTCGAGAAAAAATTAGGAAAGGATTTCGATTATCAATTTTCTGCTAGAAAAGTATTCAAAAGTATCGAGGATCAAAACAATTGGTACATAGCTTCTGATAAACCTAAATTATCTGAATTTATGAACTCTACTATTATTAATGAAAAAGTAGAGGGAGTACATGCAAATTTTGGCTTCGGAGAGGTGTATCAAACAGGTAGGGTTGATACAGATGTATTGGTTTCTGAGTATAGAGATTATCTAAAAAAACATAATATGATTCGATTAGAGTCATTTGATTACGATGAGATTGAGTTTTCTAAGGATAGTGTATTATACAAAGACATTCAAACAGAGAAAATTGTTTTTTGCGAAGGTTTTGGAATGAAGAAGAATCCTTTTTTTAATTATCTTCCTTTAAATGGAACCAAAGGAGAGACAATTACAATTAAGGCTCCTAATTTAAAGATAAACTTTCTATTAAAATCAACCTTATTTGTTTTACCTCTTGGTAAAGATTTGTTTAAGGTAGGAGCAACGTTTAATTGGACGGATAAAACATCTCATGCTACTGAAGAGGGTAAATCTGAGCTCATTGAAAAATTAGAGAAAGTATTATCTATTCCCTATAAAATAGTTGATCACAATGCAGGAATTAGGCCAACAGTTAAAGATCGTAGACCTTTGGTAGGAAGGCACCCCAAACATAATAATCTCATTGTTTTTAATGGTTTAGGAACTCGTGGGGTAATGATTGCTCCTCTACTGGCCCAGCAATTGTATAATTACTTAGAAAAGGGAAATCCATTAAGTACAGAAGTAGATATTAATAGATACGAAAAAACCTCGCCGAAGTGTGGCGAGGTTTTATAAGTAGTAGCTTCTTAAAAAGCTATGATCAATCGATATCTCTCCCCTATCTGACTAATGCACTCTACTATTTTATTATATGCGTAGTATTTAAACGCTTAATTTATTTTTATATTATCTCCTTTATTTAAATCAAACTAATAAGTCTGATTAGAGATGAATCGCTATTGTGACTTCGTCTTTAACGACACTGTAAAATTGATGAAAAAAAACAAAAGAAACGTACGTAGTAATACCCAAAAAACTAATTAAATAGATGGCTGTTTTGTTGAACCCACTTACTCAAAGCCCCAGTTTTTCTTTCAATATTTAATTTACTGATAATATTGCTTCTGTGTTTTTCGACGGTTCTAGGTGAAATAAAGAGTAGATGCCCAATTTCAATATTACTTTTGTGCTGAGAAATGAGCTTAATAATTCTTTTCTCTGTCATAGTCAATTCGTCAAGAACACTTTTAGATTCCTGTGTGTACCCTAACATCTCCTTTATTTTAGTACTAAAATAAGGTTGGCCACTAGATACAGATTGAATACATTTCTCAATTTCTTCGATAGCAAGTTCCTTGATAAGGTATCCGAAAATATTTAGCTTTTTAGCTTGTAAATACAACTCTGTACTCTTGTGAAGTGTAATTAAAATGATTCTTGTAGAGCTTTTATTTTGAAGCATCGATCTAGCGATCTCAATACCAGATAAGAGAGGCATCTCAACATCAAGGATCGCAATATCTGGTTGTTCTTTTAATATAAAATTTAAAGCAGCCTGACCGTTCAATGCAGAACCTACTACTTTAAACCCTTTTTCTCGCAGTAGATTTTCTAACCCTTTCACAAGAATTGGATGGTCATCGGCGATAAAAATAGAAGGATTGATCATATTTACTTATAGTCTGTAATTAGATTTTAAATATAAACCCATTTCTTCATTAAAGAAAAGAATTTATTTATAAATGTTACCTAGAGAAACAATGAATATATATCATCAAATGCTCCAGTTTTCAAATCTAATGATTATCTAAAAAATATACACATATTAGTACTAGTACTTACTTTTATAGGACAAGATTCTAAAACGAAACCCTATTATTTCTCTTGGTTGTTACGATAACGAACAAACATATTGATCCATAAAATACGAGCTAATCGGAGATTTAAGGGCGCAAAAAGAATCAAAGCGCCAAATATGGAAGCAAATGATCCCAGCATTGATAGATTTAAAAAGAATTTAGCAATGATAAAAACGATTACACTCAATGCAACAGTTAAAGCATAATTGACATACATCGCCCCATAAAAAAAAGAAGGCTCTATCATGTACTTTAAACCACAATGAGAGCAATTTTTATGGAGTTTCGTGATCTTCTGTGGATGAAATGTAAAAGGATATTCAAAAAAATCTCCTTCGTGGCATTTTGGACACTTTCCTCTGAAGATACTGTACGCTTTCTGGCCTTTTTTAAACATGAGAAATAATTATTTTGTATATTTTTATCGAATCAAAATCCTTCATAGCAAAAATACTTCAAAATGAAGAAAAAGGCCATCCAACTCATATTGTTTTTAATAATATCACTATCAATAAACTCTCAAACTTTTCAATGGGAAGCAGTCACAAGTATCACAAATACTGACAATCAGAGATTTGATGATGTTTTCTTTTTGGATCAGAATACAGGTTGGGCAGCAAATGGTTGGCATGCAGCTGTGTACAAAACGACTGATGGTGGAGTTAATTGGACACAACAGATGAAAGAAGCCGATTTGGGGGCTGGTGTCGATTTGTACTTTAGAAATATTGAGTTTTTAGATGCTAATACTGGTTTTATAGGTACACTGAAAGATAAAGTCTACAAAACTACAGATGGAGGAACAAGTTGGTCGGAAATTACAAATATCAGCCCCAAACCTGCTGCTATTTGTGGTTTTGATGCGGTTGGGTCCAATACAGTTTATGGTGTTGGTGCCTATTTTGAACCTGCTTTTATGATTAAATCTACAGATAGTGGAAGTACATGGCAGTATACAGATATGTCTGCCCATGCAACTGCATTGGTAGAAGTAAAATTTATTGATGCGAATGTAGGTTACGCTGCTGGAAAAAGTACAACAGGTGCCATTATTATTAAAACTACTGATGGAGGTGCCACCTGGACAGAGATTTATAATTCGGGAAATGCAGGTGAATATGTATGGAAGTTACAAGTTTTAGGAGGGAATTCTAACGTTATTTTTGGTGCAGTTCAGGCTGTTTCTCCAAATTTAGGAAAGCTCATTAAAACAGTAGATGCAGGGACTAATTGGACGTCAAAAAATGCTCCCGAGACCAATGTGCAAGCAGTAGGGTTTATTTCTGAAACACAAGGTTGGATGGGAGGTCACAGTTCAGGAATTTATGAAACCACCGATGGCGGTAATACATGGACAAATATCGGTGTGGGAGGAAATCTAAACCGGATATTTGTAATTAATTCATCTCTAGCTTTTGCTTCTGGAACTACCGTGTATAGATATTCAAATCAGACACTGTCTACAAAAGAAGTAACAAATGAAAGAATACCATTAAAGATAAATTTAACAACAAATCCTGTGGAAGACAATTTAAATTTTTCAATCACATATCGAGGTACAGACAGTATGCTCATTGAATTGTATGATATCACAGGAAAATTTATCAAACAGCTTTCTCGAGATTTAGTTACTCAACCTAATGTTACTAAAGAGTATCGTTTCTCAGCAAAGGATTTATCCGCTGGTTTATACATTCTCAATTTTCACAGTAACACAGGAAGACAATCTTTAAAATTTATCAAGAAATAGAATCATAGCATGGTAAATGTTCATAATCTGACCGTTACTTTTTCGGGGACAGATCTATTCTCAGGAATTACTTTCAAATTAAATAAAGGAGATCGGGTAGGACTGATCGGTAAAAATGGAGTTGGAAAGTCCACCTTGTTAAAGGTACTTTCAAAAGATATAGAGAGTAGTGGTGGTACCATGGCTTTTGAAAAAGATACTCGAATCGGATTCCTGAGGCAGGATATTGATTTTGTTCACGGGCGAACAATTTTGGAAGAAGCATATCAGGCGTTTGAAGAGATTAAATCCATTGAAAAGAAGCTTGAGGAAATCAATACGCAATTGGCCACTCGTACCGATTATGAGAGTGAAGGTTACAATCAATTAATCATTGATCTGAACGAATTCACCGAAAGGTATGAACTATTAGGAGGGTATAATTATCAAGGAAATACTGAAAAAATTCTTCAAGGCTTAGGATTTCAAAGAGAAGACTTTGACAAGCTAACAGATACTTTTTCTGGGGGATGGAGAATGAGAATAGAGCTAGCTAAACTACTACTACAGAATAACGATATTCTCTTGTTAGATGAGCCAACGAATCACTTAGATATAGAATCTATTATTTGGTTAGAAAATTTCCTAAAATCCTATGCAGGAGCCATTGTTTTGGTTTCTCACGATAAGATGTTTTTAGACAATGTTACCAATAGGACCATTGAAATATCATTAGGAAAAATTTACGATTACAAAAAACCTTATACTCAATTCTTGGAGTTGAGAAAAGACATCAGAGAGAAGCAATTACAAGCTCAGAAAAATCAAGAAAAAGAAATCAAACAAACACAGCAGCTTATTGATAAATTTCGAGCCAAAGCAAATAAGGCCTCCATGGCTCAATCGTTGATTAAAAAATTAGACAAAGTAGAACGTATTGAGGTAGATGCAGAAGATAATGCTACTATGAACATTCGTTTTGCCATTTCTAAAGATCCTGGAAAGATCATTTTTGAGACCGAAAATCTAGCCAAAAGTTATGGAGACAAGCATGTGTTAGAAAATGTAAACTTGATGATTGAACGCAATAGTAGAATTGCATTTGTAGGACAAAATGGTCAAGGAAAATCTACCTTAGCAAAAATGATGGTAGGAGAGATTCCTTTTCAAGGAGATCTTAAAACGGGCCATAATGTAGAGATTGGATATTTTGCGCAAAATCAGTCTGAATACTTACCACCAGAAAAAACCGTTGTGGAAATTATGGAAGATGCTGCAGATGACAATAATAGAGCGAGGGTACGAGATATGTTGGGGGCATTTCTATTTAGTGGAGAAGCAGTAGATAAAAAGGCAAAAGTATTATCTGGAGGAGAGAGAAATCGACTGGCATTGTGCAAACTTTTATTGTCTCCTTTTAATGTGCTTATCATGGATGAGCCCACCAACCATTTAGATATTGCCTCTAAAAATGTACTAAAGAAAGCACTACAGAATTTTAAAGGAACCCTGATTTTGGTCTCTCATGATCGTGAATTTCTTCAAGGACTCACCACAAAAGTACTTGGATTTAAAGACAAGGTGATTAAAGAGTACTTGGGTGATATCGATTATTTCTTAGAAGTTCATAAGATGGAAAACTTACGAGAAGCAGAGAAAAGAACTGTCGTGAAGCCAAATAAAAACAATGCTAAAAAAGAAAAATATCAACTTTCTAAAGAGCAAGAAAAAGAACTCAGAAAATTAAAAAACAGACTAGCGAAAGTAGAAAGTCAGATTAGCGATTTAGAAGCAGAGATCGAGAAAATGGATGTGGCACTGGCAGAAAACTACGAAGAAACCTCTTCGCAACCTGACTTTTTTGAAAAGTATAAAAAGAAAAAGAAAAAGTACGAGAATCTAATGGAAGAATGGGAGATGGCAGAGGAAGAAATTTCGAATTTTTCTTAGATGTTTTTGGAAAGTAAAAGTGAAAACCAACAAATCTTTCTCCCAGAGCTGGAAGGCAAAAACATTCAGCTTTTTATAAAAAGAGAGGATAAAATTCATCCTGATGTTTCTGGGAACAAATTTAGAAAGTTGAAATACAATCTTGTTAAAGCAATTCAACAAAAAAAACAAATGGTTCTTACTTTTGGAGGTGCATATTCCAATCATATTCTAGCGACAGCTGCTGCTGGAAATATAAATAATCTGAAGACAGTTGGTATTATTCGGGGAGACGAACTAGGAAATGACTTAGAATCAACGCTAACTAGCAATCCAACATTACAGAAATCTGCTGATTATGGAATGCAGTTTGAATTCATTTCTAGAGAACGATACCGAGAAAAATATGACCCCACTTTTTTGAAATCTTTGGAGGAAAAGTTTGGAGATTTTCACCTCATTCCTGAGGGAGGAACCAATGAACTTGCTGTACAGGGTTGTGAAGAGATTTTAACAAATGATGATGAACAGTTTGATTATATTTGTTGTTGTGTGGGCACTGGAGGAACTCTTTCAGGATTGATCTGTTCTTCCAAACATTATCAGAAAATAATAGGTTTCCCAGCGTTGAAAGGAAATTTTCTAAAAGAAGAAGTTGCGAAAAGAGTACACCGCAGAGAAAATTGGAAGTTGATGAATGAGTATCACTTTGGAGGATATGCGAAGTTTTCAGATGGATTGATTCATTTTATCAACCGCTTTAAAGCACAAACAGATATTCCATTGGATCCGATCTATACAGGAAAAATGATGTTTGGAATTTTGGATATGATTGAAAAAGACCAATTTTCTAAAAATGCTAAAATATTAGTCATACACACAGGAGGCTTGCAAGGAATAGAAGGGTTTAATAAAATGCTTGAGAAAAAGAAAAGAGAACTAAAACTGGATGCATGAGATTACGAATTTTTTTACTTTTTTTATTGGGGCTTTTTATTGCTAGTTGTAGTTCAAGTAGAAGAGTCAATACAAGTAAGAAAAAAAAGCAAGTTACCTCAGTTGAACATCGACCTGAAAAGTTGCCTTCAGTTAATCAGTATCAACACGTTAGAAAATTAGAAAGAAGTAACAAATCACTTAATAAATATACTTTACACTACATACGTAAGTATGCTCCCTTGGCGGTAAAAGAAATGCACAGTTACAAAATTCCCGCAAGTATTACGCTAGCTCAAGGAGTTTTAGAATCAGGGAATGGTAGGAGTCAGTTAGCATCAAAATCTAACAACCATTTTGGAATTAAATGCCACAGAGGGTGGAAGGGAGGAAGAGTTTATCACGATGACGATGAGAAAGGAGAGTGCTTCCGAAAATACAAATACGTGGAATCTTCCTATGAAGATCATTCAAAATTTTTGACAGGAAGAAGGAGGTATGCTGCGTTGTTCAAACTGAGAAAAACCGATTACAAAGGTTGGGCGAGAGGATTGAAAAAAGCAGGCTATGCCACAGATAGAAAATATCCAAAAAAGCTGATTAAAATAATTGAAGATTATAAACTCTATGAGTTTGATCGATTTACAAAAAGAGATCTCAAAAGAGGAAAACGTGACAAAACTTTTGACGAGCCAGTAGCGACAAAAAAGAAAGGAAAAAAGGAACCTGTTTTGTATACCGTAGCAAAAGGAGATACCTTGTATTCTATTGCTAAGAAATTTAAAACTTCTGTCCCACGACTCAAAAAAATCAACAAATTAAAAGGGAACGCTTTATCAATCGGACAAGAATTGAAGATTCGATAAATCATGAGTTCGAGATAAGGTTCTCAAAATTTTAAACCAAAAGTTGATAACTAAAAGGAATGTCACTTCTGACACTTATTTTAACGTGAGTTCGACGTAAAAAGATAGTATCTAAAAAACTATTTTAATTTTGATTGTCACTCCTGCGAAGGCAGGAGTCTAGTAAAATACGGGTATTTAGATTCCTGCCTTCGCAGGAATGACATTGATTTTCAATCGTAAAAAATATAATTGTTTGAAAATCAGTTAGTATTATATCGAACTAACGTTGTTTTAAATAAATAATTTATCGAATTTACATTAAAAAAGAATTCGCGAAGTGTATAAGACCCTCCGCGAAATTCTACAACCAAATCACAAACTTTACCATCTGTAGTTCTTTTTCATAGCTTGTTTTTTGATGGCGTTGATCAAGGCACTTTCTAATTCATTCTTTTTCATGGTTTCTTTTTGCTTTTTAGCAATGAATATGTTGCGTTTTGCATTGAGTTCGTTGATTCTTTTTTTGATTTCTTCTCGGGTTTTACGTTGATCCTCTACATGCTTTTTCAATTCATCATCTGAAAGACGTTGTAATTTAGCTGGCAATTGCGCTCGCTTGATTTTTGAGTAATCCACCTTTTTCTTTTTTGATTTGTCAACCAAGTCCCATGAAGAATTGTCATAGAAACGAGAACTCTTGCTAGCAGCTCTTTTCACCACAACTTCTTCGTTCAATGTTTGTGCATTGGCATCTTGGGCAGATTGTTTCTCATATCGCTTTCTACCAGAATTTCCATAGTAGATATATGTGCCATTTAATTTCTTGTTGAGAATGATAATTTCATCGTCATAAGGTGTAACAATGTGAACAATCTTTTTGTTATGATCAATATTCATATAATCTCCTCCACCCAACTTAGCACCATCTTGCCACATTCCAGAAATTCCTTGATCATAGTTTCCACAAAAAATGGTATTTACAATCACATCTTTCTCTTTAGCATCTGCAATGGCTTCTTTGTAATTGATCTCTCCCTGAGTAAAAGCCTCGTTTCCTGCGATGAAAATCAAACGCAGATCATTTTCATCATTACCCCACTCCAATCCTTTTAATGAGGAATCAATAACATGACCACAATATTCTTGTCCGCCGTTGGTCGTTAAAGAAAAGAGTTTTTCGGAAATGTCATCCAAGTCAGAAGTAAAAGTCAAAACCTGTCTGATATAACCATTTGAAACTCTCAATTCATAATTCCCATATTCGTACAACGCTATTTGTAAATCAGGCTTTTGAATTCCATATTTGGCAAAAGACAATTCGTTTACAATGTCCCAAAGCTGTGTTTTCGCCTGATTAATCAATCCGTCCATACTATTGCTGGTATCCAATAGCAACGCCACTTTAATGGTTTGCTTTTTTGTATCATCGTTTTTAGGATCATGAGCCTGAGCTATTATTGAGACCCCCAAAAAGAGTAAGGTTACTACTTTTAACATTCGTGTTTTCATTTGCCTGAGTTTATATATATTTTATACTATTTTTCTCTATCTAATTTTTAAAGCTTTGATTTGTCTATTGCTATTCCCTCTGCGAGGGTTTTAAGGTGAATGATGAAAAATTTGGATTTATTGGCACCGCCAAAGGGTTTCATACCTCGAGACATGCCTGAAATTAAAATTTAGTTTTCTGTCAATACATCGTGTACTTTCACCGATGTAGTTTACTTAATTTGAAATTTTACATAAACTGTTGAAACAATTCGTATTTTTTCGAATGCTACACCGGAGTCTGGGTCTTTAGACTCTTGTTTGTAATTTATTCCTACTGGTACTACATTTAGCTGGTTATACCTATGAAGATTATCATATCGATGCGATTGCTGCTCATTTACGATCAAAGGTTTACCGACATTCTCTCCGATGGCTTCTAGCAAGTACTTCGCTTTTTCTTTGGCGGCTTTGATCGCTGCAATTCTGTTTTGCTTTCTTAATAGTACCATATCGGAATGGTCTACTTTTACAACACGAGCCTGTTTGATTTTTAAAGACTCAAAACGATTTAATAACTGTTTTAAATTTTTTGTAGAACTGACTTTCAACGTATAATCTGCTTTTGCCAGCACGTTTTTCTTCCACCACCCTGTTTTTAGCAAAGAAGAACTCACATCTGAAACTGAAAGGTTTTCAACAGGAATTCCAATTTCTTTCAAAGCTTGTTTCAATCGAGTTTCTTGAAGATTGATGGTGACTTTTTTCCCTTTCTCCATGCGCTCTTTTAATGGAAAGCCAATATAAATTTCATTCGGAATGATTTCTTTTTCGGCTTTTCCAGTCACATCAATATATGGATTGGGTTGTTGCGTATTCGTTTGTGCAGTAGCAGCGAAACTGATTACTAAAAGACTAAGGATAAAAATTTTTCTCATGATTAGATTTGTTTTTTCTTCTTCCATGGGTCAATATTAATGCCAACTTTTTTCAAAAAAAATCCAGAATGAGGGAACGAACCTTTTTAATGAGTAAACAGGAATGACTGTTTAGAGAAGCTAGTTTTTTGCTATTGTAGCCTCTTAAATCGCGAGGGAACGCATTTTTTTAGCTGATTTTTTGTCTGTATGTTTACAGCAGAGAATTTAAAAATGAATCGCTTTCAGAACATATTAGGAATGCTTTTTTTATGGATAGTTGCCATACAGTTTGCTTATTCGCAAAAGAAGTCCATTACTAAAGAAGACGTGTACTTTATCGTTGAAGTTCGCGTGGTTGATGATAAAGACAACAAATCTATTAAGAATGCAGATGTTTCTATCAATGGAGTTTCTTTTTTGTACGATGTGATCAAAGATTTTTATTTGGTGAGAGCCAAAGTAGGTGATGAGCTTACGGTTACCCATCCAGGCTTTGAAACGGTGTACTATAAAATTAGATCCAACGAAGAGATTCGTATTACAGTAGAAGGATATGATAATACGTATTCGGCTGAATCTAAAATTTCTAAAAAAACCAAGTACGCAATAAGCAGAGGGAAAGTCCCATTTGAAGATAATTACCTCCAAAACCTAGATTCTGCAAGTTATTATAAGGAGAAAAACATAGACAAAAGTATTTCATTTATCACAGAAGTTTTAAAAGCCAGTAGATCAAACGATCGAAAGGCGTCTGCCTATAAACTACTGGGAGATATTTATTCCTATTGGAAACAATACGATTTGGCTGCCTCTAACTATAAGAATGCCATTCAATATCGTGATGATGCATTTACCAAACTTTTATTGGGGCAATCGCAATTTGCGCTTAAAGAATACGATCTTGCAATCAAGACTTTCCTCGGAATTCATAGAAGAGGTTTAAGAATGTATCACTCTATATTACTATCTGAAAGCTTGGGAGATGTCTATCTGGCTAAAAAAGAATACGAAAAAGCCAAGCAACAATTCGAAACCACTTTACGAATCGCTGAACGAGAAAAAGTCACTGCAAAAGTCACAGATTTAAACTCTAAATTAGGGGATGTAGAAGCAGCACAAGGAAACATTGCCTTAGCAAACACCAAGTTTCAAAATTCCATAGATTTGGCCAAACAAGAAAATCCTGCTCGTTCCATTTTAGAACAAGACAAAGTAGCGGATTACTACAACCAAACACAGCAGTTTGATAAAGAGATTGATTTACGGAAGCAAACATTAGAGGAAGTAGAGAAGATAAAAGATTCTATAGATACTAAAGTAAATGCAAAACCTTTATATGAAATATCAACTGGAGTGAGTTCAAATTTTGATAATTATGGAACTGAAATAGATACTTTAATCAAACCAACTAAAAAACTAGATGTAAAAAGAAAGTTTCCAAACCTAACACTAGATCAGTTTAATAGCATTGTAAATTCTCAGGCAATCAACTATAAAATAGGAAGAACCTTGGTGCAAACGGATAAGCCTCAACAAGCCATTCCTTTTTTGGAGAATAGCATAAAAGATGCTGCAACGAACAATGATCTGGTAGTACAAAAAGACGCAACTCGGAAACTTTCGGAGTCTTTTGCAAGTATTGGTGATTATGACAAGGCCTTAGCAGCCTATAAAAGTTATGTGAGTTTGGTAGACACCTTATACAAAAAACGGAATCAGGAGATTGAACAGGCCAAACGCTTTTCTTTAAAAATTGCCGAGAACCAAAACCGGATTGCCAGTTTGGAAAAAGATAAGGCACTGAGTAGTAATATTATGGATTTGGCCATCAAAGACCAGCAGCTGGCTGCAGAACGCTCCCGGAGTCAGCAATATGTTATCTACAGTTTGGGTGTTGGAATCCTAGCGATGATTGTTTTTGCTATATTACTTTTCCGAAGCAATCGACAGCAAAAAATGAACAATAATTTATTGGCTTTAAAATCGATGCGTTCGCAGATGAATCCGCATTTTATTTTCAACGCACTGAATTCTGTGAATAGTTTTATTGCGGTAAACGATGAGCGAAATGCGAATCGATATCTATCGGAATTCTCTACGCTGATGCGATCGGTATTGGAAAATTCTGAAGAAGATTTTATTCCATTTACAAAAGAATTGGAGTTGTTAGAGTTGTATGTAAAACTGGAACACAATCGTTTTCAAGATAAATTCGATTACAGGATAGAAATTGATGATTCTATCGACTTAGAAGCTTTTTCTATCCCACCCATGTTATTACAGCCTTACATAGAAAATGCGATTTGGCATGGATTGCGTTACAAAGAAGAAAAAGGAAATCTATTGATTCAAGTAAACGCGATTGACGATAACTCTTTGGTAGTCATGATTCAAGATGATGGCGTAGGAAGGAAGCAATCGAAAGCATTGAAAACAAAAAACCAATTAAAGCAAAAATCAAAAGGAATGAGTACCACGAAGCAACGAGTGGATATTCTAAACAATATGTATCAAGATCGTATCACAATTAATGTCTCTGATCTTTTTACAGATGAAAGTGGAACCAAAGTTGAACTAACCTTAAAAAAATAACTATGAAATTGAGAGCTATTATCGTCGAAGACGAAAAATTAAGTCGGGAGATTCTTCGGAATTATGTCGCAAAGTATTGTCCAAATGTTGAATTATTAGGAGAAGCCAGTAATATCAACGAAGCTTATGAGCTGATTCAACAACACGAATTGGATTTGGTCTTTTTAGATGTAGAAATGCCTTTTGGAAATGCCTTTGATTTACTTGAAAAAATAGAAGACAGAACTTTCGAAACTGTCTTTGTCACAGCCTATGATCATTATGCCATTGAGGCTTTAAATAGTCATGCTTCCTATTACTTGTTAAAGCCAATCTCTATAGATGAATTGATCAAAGCGGTGAATCATGTGATGGAAATTAAGGGGCGAGAAAACGAGCTACAAAATAAAGTGCTTACTCCTAAAGTACAATCTACTACGGGTAAAATTACCATTCCTTTACAAGATGGATTTGAAGTGATCGATGTCAAGGATATTTTGTTTTGCAAAGCAGATGATAATTACACAGAAATTCACTTAAAAGAGGCTAAAAAGCTTGTCAGTAAGACCTTAAAATATTTTGAAACTTCACTTTCTGAATACGGTTTTGCGAGAATTCACAAATCCTATTTAGTAAACGTAAATGCTGTGGTAAAATATAAGAAAGGAAAGGGAGGTAGTGTGGTCGTTTCAAATGGAAAAGAACTCTTGGTTTCCTCTTCCAAGAAAGGAACACTACTATCGTATTTCAAATAACAATTTGTCACTTCTGTAAAGGTTAGATAATTCGTTGACAAAATTATTATTTTGTTTATGCGAATACACACAGATGATTTAACCCTAGCTAGGAATTATTTACAGAAGTATCAGTTTCTAATTTCAGAATATGAACAAGTAAAATCCAAGACACATCCTAGATATCGCTTTGTCAAGGAGTTTTATGAAGCTAATGGTACAGATAGGCGTACTTTTTTAAAGTATTACAATCGTTTTAAGGCAAGTAATAATCCTAAAGATTTATTTCCAAGAAAGCGAGGGCCCAAATGGAAAACAAGACGTCCTTTACCTTTCATAGAACAAAAGGTTGTTGAGTTACGTCATCAGGGGAATAATAAATATGAGATAGTTTCTATTTTAAAACCTAAATTAAAGAAGTTTACTCCATCTGCTTCTGGGGTTTATAATATCTTTAAGCGTCATAAACTAAATAGACTAACTCCAAAGATGCAAAGTAGTAAACGAAGGATTATCAAAGAAAAAGCAGGAGAATTAGGACACATAGACACACATTATCTTCCTAAAGGGATTATTGATAATCAGCCTCATAAAAGATATTACCTTTATGGAATTATCGATTCTTGTACACGTGTAGCTTGGGTAGAGTTAACAGAAGATATTACAGCACTTACTACTATGTTTGCAGGACTGAAAAGTTTTAATATTCTAGCAGAACATTACAACATAAAATTTACAGAAGTACTTACTGACAATGGTCCTGAATTCGGAAAAAAGCAGAGTAAATCAAAGCATAATCATGCTTTTGAAAGAATGCTTAATGAACTCGAAATAAAACACCGTTATATTAGACCATACAGACCCCAAACTAATGGGAAAATTGAACGCTTATGGAGAACTATAGAAGAAGACCTGATTAGAGGTACATTTTTTGAATCTAAAGAACATTTAAAAGAAGAATTATTACAATATTTATACTATTATAATCATGAAAGACCTCACCAAGCATTAAATGGTGAAGCTCCTAATAAGTTTAACCAAAAATGTCAACGAATTATCTAACCTTTACAACTTCGAGTATCAAGCGTTAGCTTGATGTATCGAGAAGTATTCTAAAGATTAAAAATTTCCTACCTAGGTTCGCACTAAATTGTATTTTTAGATCTAAATAGAAAAACATGAAAATCATCAAACCTGTTAACGGAAAACACCCTGTTATTCCTGAAGATTGTTTTATTGCAGAAAACGCAACGATAGTTGGAGAAGTTGAAATGGGAAATCAGTGTAGTATCTGGTTCAATGCAGTAATTCGGGGAGATGTACATTACATCAAGATGGGGAATAAGGTGAATGTTCAAGATGGAGCTGTGATTCATGCGACCTATCAGAAATCACCGACTACTATTGGAAATAATGTTTCTATTGGACACAACGCGATTGTGCATGGGTGTACCATTCACGACAATGTTTTGGTAGGAATGGGAAGTATTATTATGGACGATTGTGTTGTAGAAAGCAATTCTATTATTGCTGCGGGAGCTGTGATTACTAAAAATACCAAAGTGGAGGCGGGAAGTATCTATGCAGGAGTGCCTGCAAAAAAAGTAAAGGATATTTCTAAAGAATTGATTTCAGGTGAGATTAACAGAATTGCAGATAATTATGTGAAGTATTCCAGTTGGTTTCAGTAGTAAATTATCTCAGCACGAGTGCGCCATACATTGATAGGAGACTAAATTTTAATTTTGAGAGAAGTCCTGGCATTAAACTCTTTGGCGGTATCAATAAAAGTTGAATAGAATAAAGAGAGTGCCTATTTGAGATTTTGAATCTGAGTAGATGCACTCTATGAGGAGAGCTTTAATGGAAGGCACTCTCTTTAAAAACTAATCAACTCAAAAATTATTCATTGTCTTCTATTTCTTTCGCTTTTCTTTCTTTCCAGCGTTTTACTTTTTCCATTTTTTTACGTTGAGTCATTTTTCTTTTAATACCTCTTTTTCTAGCACGACTCATTTTTTCATACTTTTCATATTGCTCAGCATTTAATATGGATTTCATCTCCTTTTTATAAGCAATACGTTTGTCAAGTCTCAAATTGGCTCTTTTGTAACGTTCTTCTGCTGCTAATTTTCTTCTCTCTTCTTTCAACTTTCTCATTTTCTCAAACTCAGTTCTTCTTTCCTGAATTTGTCTTTCCAAAAGAGACTTTACTCGACGTTGTTGAGCATCGGATAAGTCTAAAGCCAATGTCATCTTTTTTGAAGCTAAAGTAGCTTGTTGTTCTACGGTTAATTTCTCTTTCTTTGCTCTCTTACGTTTCTCTTGGGCTTGCGTTGTCAAAGTAAATGCAAGAACTAAAATGAATATGCCAAGTATTTTTTTCATAATTAAAGTTTTTATGTTCGTATTTAATATGTCTTTTTGACAACCAAAAAGAGAAAAGGTTTAAATTTGGGCTTCTGTTTAACAGTTGATTAACAAATTAACCATGAAAAAATTATTGCTCCTTTTCATACTCATCCCCATGATCTCTTGGTCTCAAGAGGGTATAGAAGTAGATTTATCAAATCCAAAAGCAACCGTATATACTCATATATACTTCTTGCAAAATGACTCCTATTTTCCAAAGAAATCAGCAAAAACAATTTTTGGAAAAGGTGAAAAGGAAGCGGAAGAAATTGCGATAAAAATTAAAAGAGTGCTGGATGGAAAGGGACTAAAAATTGATTTTAGCAATATTCCCTCAGATCCGAATTTAAAAGACACTATTGGCTACAGTGTACAGCATAAGTTTGTGTTATTTCCAGAATTAATGCCTTTAATTTCTTTGGAGAAACAGGGGAAATCATGGTATTATTCAAAAGAAACGATCGATAATATAGATGACTTGTACAACGAAGTATTTCCATGGTATATTGATAAAATCTTAGATTGGATTCCAGGTGTTGGGCATAAAAAGATTTTTACCATTAAAATATGGCAATACATTGCTTTTATTTTACTAATCCTTATTGGATTTTTAGTTTTCGCTATTGCAAAAAGGGTGTCGTTTTTTATTCTAAGAAAAATATTACATCGTTACACCAAAAATAGAAGTAGTGAAATAAATGTAGCACTGAAAAAACTGGCACATCCTATTAGCCTTTTAATTGCTTTGTGGTTAATCGATAGGATCTTTCCTTCTCTTCAATTTAATTTAGAAATAAACAAATGGGTCTTTTTATCCATCAACATTGTATCTACTGTTTTCTGGATCTATGTATTCTTAAAATTAGCGCAAGTGCTTATTAGTTTGTATCGAGAGTATGCAGAAAAGACAGAAGGAAAATTGGATGATCAGTTGATTCCTATTTTACGAAATTTTTCTACTGTGATTATCGTGATTATTGGAGTATTCCGATTGCTAGTCCTCTTTGGAGCCGATCCTACCACAGTATTGGCTGGAGCTTCTATTGGAGGTTTGGCGATAGCATTTGCTTCTCAGGATACTGTGAAGAATTTGATTGGAACAGTGATGATTTTTGTCGACAAACCTTTCCATATAGGCGATTGGATTGAAGCAGGAAGTGTGGTTGGTACTGTTGAAGAAGTTGGATTTCGTTCTACAAGAGTAAGGGCTGCCGACACATCTATTTATCAGATACCTAATAGTAAGTTGTCTGAGATCGTGATTAATAATAGTGGTCTGCGTTTGTACAGGCGATACAATACACAATTGGGAATTCGTTACGATACGCCACCTGTTTTGATCGAGGCATTTGTACAGGGAATCCGAGAAATCATTTTGGCACATCCAGATACAAAATCGGACAATTATATTGTAGAGTTTAACGGTTTTGGAGATTCAGCTTTACTCATTATGATGAATATGTATTTGAAAAATCTGGCTTGGTCTGCAGAGCAAAAATCAAGACATCAGATTCATATTGCCATTGTAAAACTTGCTAAGGAGTTGGGTGTAGATTTTGCTTTCCCATCAACCACAGTGATGATTGAGCAGTTTCCTGAAAAGAAATCATTCGATATGTCTTATGATGAGAATCAAGAAAAGATTCACAATGCGATTGATAAAGTCGTGAAAGACTTTAAAAACAATTTACCTAATACAGAAGAATAGTTTTTAAGTAACTACCTTAAAAATTGCCCAGGCATATAGGGCGAAACGTGCAAAACGGAACAATCCAAAGAGGACCACTCCTTTTAACGGATATTTAATCATTCCAGCTGTCATACAACTAATTGAGAAGGGCAATGGTAAGAGTGCGCCAACTAGAATTAAAAAACCACCCCACTTACGAGTATTTTTTAAATGTTTCGCCATTTTTACCTCTAGATATTCTCTTACTGCTTTGATACGCAATGCAGATTGTCCGATGAAATAAGAGATAATTCCACCTGTATACGATAGTGTAGCCAGCAGAGATAAGTTGAGAATAGGTTCAGCCGTTTTTTTAGACCAAGCAATAAAAATTTCTGGAGGGATTAAACCTAACAAAGTTTCTGAAATGAAAAAGGTGATAAAAATGCCCAATTTGGAGAATGTTTGGGTCATACTCTCCAATCCATCATTTATATTGTAAACATACTTATTAAATAAAATAAGTCCCACAACCACAGCTACAATAGGCCAAAAAGCTTTTTTTACACTTTCCCATACAAACATGTAAAAACCAGTTCGCTGATAGTAAGTGTGCAAACGTTTTGCTCTAGATTTCTTTTTGGGCTTCGCTTTCATATCCTCTCTAAAAAAGAGAACAAAAATACAGACTATATTTTGCAGGCGAAAGGAAAAAAATAACTATTAACTTTTCTTTATATTTTAGCAATCAAAGTGGATTCCATGAACTTGACTAAGACCATTGAAAATATTTTCAAGAAGTATTTACCATCTCCTTTTACAATTGCCATTTTACTAACACTGTTTACTATTTTATTGGCAGTAGTTTTTACCAAACCACAAGAAATGGACTTTCTTGGATATGGCCTAGACGTGTTGAAATTCTGGGAAGGAGGAATCTGGTCGAATGGATTGCTAGTTTTTGCATATCAAATGATGCTTATTCTGGTACTAGGTCATGTATTGGTTTTAAGCAAACCTGTGAGCAATGCGATTTTAAAGATTACCCAATTTTGTAATAATACTTCTTCTAGTGCTGCGATTGTTGCTTCTACGACCATGATAGTCGCTTTTTTTAATTGGGGTTTGGGATTAATTTTTGGAGCCTTATTGGCCAGAAAAGTGGCAGAGCATGCGCAGAAAAATAATGTGAAATTAAATTATCCGATCATAGGAGCAGCTGGATATACAGGTTTAATGGTCTGGCATGGAGGAATTTCGGGTTCAGCACCGATCAAGATTAATGAAGAGGGACACATCGCAAGCATTATGAAAGACGTTTCTTCTCCAGAAATATTGAATCAAATTCCCGACACAATAGATTATGGGCAAACGATTTTTAGTATTTCTAACATCATCATTTTCTTAACTGTCGTCATTGCTATATCTGGAGTATTCTTCTGGTTTGGGAAGAAATCTAGCCCTACAGAGATTCGTTTGCCTGAATACAAAATGAATTCTGATGAAAAGGCGAATTCGAAAGCTGAGAAGTTAGATAGCTCTAAAATATTAGCATGGACCTTTGGACTCTTGATAATCATCGCATTTTTGTATCGCTATTTTGATGATCTTAAAGAGTTAAAGATTACTCCTAATTTGATTAACTTTTTCATGCTGGGGCTTGGAATTATCTTACATGGAAGTTTTAAGCGTTTTACCAATGCAGTTGGAGAGTCCATTTCAGACGTTTCTGGGATTTTAATTCAGTTTCCATTGTATTTTGGAATCATGGGAATCATGAGTAGTTCAGGTATGGTTACTCAGATTTCTGACTTTTTTGTCTCTATATCAAACACAACTACCTTGCCCATATTTACCTTTTTTAGTGCAGGCTTAGTCAATGTTTTTGTGCCTAGCGGAGGTGGTCAATGGGTTGTACAAGGTCCTATTGTTGTGGAATCTGCCTTACAGTTGGGAGTGCCGTTAAACAAAGCAATTATGGCATTGGCTTATGGAGATCAAATTACGAACATGCTACAGCCCTTTTGGGCATTGCCATTGTTAGGAATTACTAAATTAAAAGCGAAAGAAATCTTGCCTTACACGCTCATAGCGATGATGGTTGGTAGTGTTATTTATATAGGAGGACTTTTACTTTTTTAATTCAAAATTCATCACTCACCATGCTTTGGTTATCCGATAAAATAGAATTTCCACCTTATGAATCTGTTTCACCAGATGGGATTCTCGCCATAGGAGGTGATCTCTCTCCAGAACGACTCATGTATGCCTACAGAAGAGGAATTTTCCCGTGGTATTCCGAGGAGTATCCCATTTTATGGCATTGGCCATCAATGCGGATGGTTTTGTTTCCCGAAGAAATAAAGGTTTCAAAATCGATGAAAAAGATTCTGAAAAAAGGAGTTTTTAAGATTACTGAAAATCAGGAATTTGAAAAAGTGATTCATCAATGTAAGCATATCAAACGAAGTCAAGAGGAAGGTACGTGGATTACAGACGAAATGGAAAAAGCGTATAATAAACTACACGAATTAGGACACGCAAAATCTATAGAGGTTTGGTTAGAAGATGAACTCGTTGGCGGATTGTATGGAGTAGAAATAGAAGATGTGTTTTGCGGAGAAAGTATGTTCTCCAAAGTTTCTAATGCCTCTAAAATAGCTTTTATTTATCTAGCTCAGTTGAATAGATACAAATTGATCGATTGTCAGATATACAACGATCATCTGGCGAGCTTGGGTGCAAGAGAAATTGACAGCGGACAGTTTTTGGAATTACTTCTTAACGAAGGTCATTCCATAAGTAGCAGCGATTGAATCAATTTGACTTCTGCTCAATTTTTTTGTTTTTGATGCTTGTGCTACATCATCGAAAAAAGATTCAAAACCTCCAGGGGTAATTACATTCATTGTAACCCCAGGAACGGAGTCAATATTTTTAAAATGATGTGGAATTCCCCTAGGCAAACGAACCATGTCGCCTTTTTTAGCAATGATGGTTTTATCTCCACAATAGAACTCATACGTTCCTTTAATCACATAAAACAATTCATCTTCGTTTTTGTGTACATGCTTTGGAGGACCTCCAATAGGAGGAGTCTCAGTTTCAATGACTGAATATTTACCATCTGTATCTTCGCTTAGAATTTTTCCAACAATTTTTACCCCGAAAACATTCCACTGCTTTCCTTTGTCGGAGCTAACATGAACTAAACTTGCAGTTTCATTCTCCTTTACAGATTCTTGATTCTTAGTCTTACAATTGTAGAAACTTAGAAAGATGAAAAGTAAAATGACTTTTTTCATGGAGTAAATATTTACAGAGACGAAAGGTAATAATTAATTTCCTCCTACCTTTTGCGTTACTCACATATAAGTATCATTACTGATTGAAATAATAAGGTCTCTCATCTCAATTCCGTTCGATATGACTGCTTGACCAGATACGGTTTTAGTGAATTATCAATCATTATAAATTATGTCAAGTTTATATTATTTAAGCTTAGTCGCTTTGTAATAATTGGCAATGTTCATTTTTGAAATGACATCTTTCTCGCGAGTGAAATTGAAATACAATCCTGTTTCTTTACTAAAGAATGTCGAATCTGCTTCAGGGAGTAAATCAATAGGAGAGGATGCAGGACCTCCAGTAAATTTTAGCCCATTATCTTTTAATGTAATTACAGCACGACTATCTTTAGAGAACTCATAAGTACCAGTATATTCTGATAATTGGTCTTTAGAAAGTGCTTTGTATTTTCGTAATCTCGAATAAATACCTGGTAAATTGTATTCTTCAGCAATGCTTAAAAATAACTCTTGGATGATGCTATTTCCTTTGCTTGAGTTTACCATAATGGCGACTGAAATCGGATGATCTTTCCAGATTCTTAGATCTGAAACAAACCCTTCAGTCGACCCTCCATGACCAAAAATATGTTCTACTACATAAGGCCCTAATCCTTGATTATTTCCATAATCTACAGTCATTTCACCCATCGTTTTCGCTTTTAGAAATCCATCTTTTTGAGTTTGAAATGTCTCCTGCATTTGTTTTGCCCATAGCAGAAGTTCAGAGGGAGTAGACCAAAGTCCAGCTGCTGCCATCTCAGGATAGGTATGCCATTTTCCAGCAACTTCAGATCCATCAGAATAGTAAGCAGAAGCAGCTTTGCTATGATACTTTTCGGGCAAAGGATTCTCAAAAGTACTAGAATGCATACCCATTGGATTGAGTATTTTTTCTTGCATGATTTTAGCAAAATCACCTTGTTCTACATCTTCAATCATCAATTGCAAAACAGTATATCCTCCACCAGAGTAGCCTACTTTTTTTCCTGGTTCATCGTAGACATAAATAGGCCCGGTATTTCCTTCACCTTTTAGAACGCCCAATACATCTGGAACGGTATCATTAACTGAATACCCCGGGAATCCCCTAACTGCAAGAGAGGCAGAATGATTGAGCAATCTTCTTGGAGTTACTTTTTCTTTGACGGTAAATTCATTCTCAGTAACCTCCCATCGTTGGAGGTAGTTGTTAACATTGGTATCTAGGTCAATGATTCCATTTTCAAAAAGTTGTAGTATTCTCGTACCCGCTATAGGTTTGCTAATAGATCCAGCTTGGAATAAAGTTTCTGTAGTGACTTTTCTATTTTGAGAAACATTTGCCAGCCCATATCCTTTTGCCCATTGAATTTTTCCTTTATAAAGAACTGCAATGCTTACACCAGGAATGTTTAGCTCCTTCATTCGTTCTTCAATATTGAACTTTTTGATGTGAATACTATCTCCATACTGTATTCTAACATTGGATTGCAGTCCGTTTTCAATTCTAGAAATGATTCCTTGTAAAAGTTCTTTGTCTTTTTGACTTTCACTAGAACAGCTAAATAAAAAGAAGAAGAATAGAATGTAAATTACTTTTTTCATGGTCGTTGGCTTATTGGTTATTCTGAAGACCAAGAAAAGTGAGAGAGGTTACATCTGGATATTGAATTCTTTGGTGAAAGTTTATTTAAATATCTTTGATCACATAAATAAAATGATAAAATGAACATACAAAATGCACAGCAGCAAGTAGACGAGTGGATTAAAAATCATGGAGTTCGCTATTTTAACGAACTCACCAATATGGCTCAACTAACGGAAGAGGTAGGAGAGGTCGCTAGAATTATTGCCAGACGATATGGAGAGCAAAGCGAAAAAGAGTCTGATAAAAGTAAAGACTTAGGAGAGGAGTTGGCAGATGTACTGTTTGTTGTTTTATGTTTAGCTAATCAGACAGGAGTGGATTTGCAAGAATCCTTTGAAAAAAAGCTCGATATCAAAACTAAACGAGATCACGATCGTCATCACAATAACGAAAAACTAAAATAAGATGTCTTTTATTCATAAAATACAACAGGTCTCTTTTTGGAAGAATTTTTTAAAAGTTTTTATTCCGTTTTTTCTTGTGCTTATTGTTGTAATGCTGTTGATTAACAGTTTGGGAGATATCTTTTCTGGAGAATTTGCGAATGTCTATGAGAAAAACTTTTCCGAAGGGAAATGGATACGATTCTTTACTACGAAGTTTGTCATCAGCTTCTTTTATAGTTTGTGGATGACAACGAAGAATACAAAATAAAAAAGCGGCAATTTTGCCGCTTTTTTATTTACAATCGAGATTAATTAATCTAATTGAATAAAGTCAATCTGGCTTTCTTTTACTTTTTGATTCAGTTCCTTCACTCTAACATTAAAGATGGCATTTAGTTTTGCAAGCTCTTTATCAATCTCTTTGGTAATCTCTCTCTTAAAATCAATTGCTTGTTGCGTTGGACGATAACTACCAATTCTAGTCAAAGAGTTTAAATGAGCCAACTTATTATTCAAACGAATTGGGAAGTTTAAAGGATCTTGATTACTTCTACTTTTTGTTTGGTACAGCGTCTCTTCAATTTTTGTCATATCTTTTATTAAAGCATTCGCATAATCCAATAAGTCTTTGTGCTTTTTCTTGTCTTTGATGGATGCTTTTAAAGATTTCACTCGCGCACGAACTTTCTTCACATTCTTTAAAGCTTTATGAATCTCAGTCACTTTCTCATTGATATCATTGATGAAATCGAATTGAGCCTTGGCATCTTCAAAAGTAGTTTCAGAAACAGGGTTTTTTAAGATGGTGAATTGTTGCGATTTGCTAGCATCTCCCACTTTTAATGTTACTGTATAGTTTCCAGGCAAAGCCATAGGCCCACCTAAAGAAGCCCACCATAAAATCATACCCGGAACGCGCTCAGCTCCTTGATACATCATGTTCCAATAGAAGATATTGTTTCCGTCTTTGAGTCTCAACCTTCCTTCTTTTTTCTCTCTATTAGGCTTGGTGCTATAAGTTTGAATGTGTTTTCCATTTGCTTCATAGAAACTAAGCGAAACAACATCTTTTTCACCTTTTTCTTTGATGTAGAAGTTTACAGCCACTCCACCAGGATGGTTGGTTCCACGCGTTTTTGAAGTCGCTCCTCGACCTCCCCCCATTCGATAGCTATCCTGTGGTTTGAACAATACCACTTTTTCTTTCAGTGTATTGTCGTTTAACTGATGTAGAGGTGTTAAATCGTCAATCATCCAGAAAGATCTTCCTTGCGTAGCTGCAATTAAATTATCGTTTTTAATCGCTAAGTCGGTAATAGGAACAATTGGTAAATTCAATTGGAAGTTTTGCCAGTTTTTTCCATCATCAAAAGAAACATACATTCCTCTCTCTGTTCCCGCATAGAGCAATCCTTTTCGTTTTGGATCGGCTCTCAAAGCTCTTGTAAAGTCTTCAGCTCCAATCCCGTTTACGATTAGCTTCCACGACTTACCATAATTTTCAGTTTTGTAGATGTAAGGTTGGTAATCTCCCGTTTTGTATTTGGTTCCTACGATGTATGCACCGCCTTTGTTAAACGGATCCACTTCAATGCAGTTGATCATCATCCACTGAGGCATTTTCTTAGGAGTTACATTGCTCCAGTTTTTTCCTCCATCTCTAGTGATGTGTACCAATCCATCATCCGATCCTGTCCATATTACATCTTTCTCATAAGGAGATTCGTTTACGGCAAAAATAGTCCCATAATATTCAACTCCTGTATTGTCTTTTGTGATCGGACCACCTGATGGGCCTAAAGTTTTAGGATCGTTTTTGGTTAAATCTGGACTGATGATTTCCCAAGATTGCCCTTCATTATAAGTTACATGCAAATGATTGGAAGCTGCATACAATTTGTTTTTTTGATGAGGTGAAAATAAGATTGGGAAATTCCATTGAAAACGGTATTTAAAATCTTCGGCTCCATGTCCCATAGGATCATCGGGCCATACATTTACAGCTCTTGTTTCACCTGTTTTATGATTGCGTCTTGTTAAGAGTCCGCCATAACTTCCTCCATAAACAATGTCGTTATTTGCTGGGTCTACAGCTAAGTGAGCACTTTCTCCACCAGCAGTTGACTCCCAATCCGATTCTCCGATAAATCGCCCTTGAGTTCTGTGTGGAATACGAACCGTAGAATTGTCTTGCTGCGCTCCATAAATTCTGTAAGGGAAGTGGTTATCAGTAGTCACACGATAAAATTGTGAGGTAGGCTGATTTAAATAGGTACTCCAGTTTTCTCCTGCATCAAAAGATACTTGTGCTCCTCCATCATCTCCAATAATCATTCGCTGATTGTCTTGCGGATCAATCCACAAGTCATGGTGATCGCCATGTGGTGCATTGTAGGTTTTATAGGTTTTTCCACCATCCGTTGAACGATGGTAACGTACATTTAAGACATATAAAATATCCTGATCTTGCGTATCGGCATACAATCGAGTATAGTACCAAGCTCTTTGTCTCAGCTTACGTTCACTATTAATTAGTCTCCACGTTTTTCCAGCATCGGTAGACTTGTAAACGCCTCCTTTTTTATTTTCAATTAATGCCCAAACAATATCCGAATTCACAGGAGATACAGTGACTCCGCTGATTCCCCATATTCCTTTTGGAAGTCCTTTGTTTTCTGAAATGTTTGTCCAGGTTTCTCCAGCATCGGTGCTTTTCCATAGAGCAGATCCGTCACCGCCACTTGATAAGCTGTAAGGAGTTCTTCGTACATTCCATGTAGTAGCATACAATACTCTTGGATTGTTAGGATCTATAATCAAATCAACTACACCTGCATCAGCATTAGAGAACAAAACTTTTCTCCAAGACTTTCCACCATCTGTAGATTTGTAGACTCCACGATCGTTAGAAGACTTATACAAATCTCCCATGACACCTGCATAAACGATATCGGGATTTTTAGGGTGAATTCGAATTCTTGGAATATGTCTTGAATTTTTAAGTCCAACATGTTCCCATGTTTTTCCTGCATTTACAGACTTCCAGATTCCATCACCAGAAGAAACATTCCCACGAACTGTTTTCTCACCATTTCCTACATAAATGACATTGTTATCCCATTCACTAACGGCTACTGATCCCACGGATCCTCCAAAAAAGCCATCTGAAATATTTTGCCAGGTATTCCCAGCATCGGTAGTTCTCCAAACTCCACCTCCAGTGGAACCAAAATAAAAGAGATTTGCTTTTCCAGGGACTCCTGTAACAGCGGCGCTTCTTCCACCTCTAAAAGGCCCAATATTTCTCCACTTGGTGGCACTAAAATATTCTTGAGAATATTTGGCTGATTTTTTCTGAGCGTTAACTTTGTAGTTTCCAAAAAATAGGATGGCTACAAGGGCAAAAAGTATTTTTTTGAACATAGTTAGTTTGTTTTAAGGAGCCTAAATTTAAGCAATTAAAATAAGAGTTTATTAATCTATGGATATTCAAATAAAAGGGGTTAAAAATAAATTGATAAAGGAGAGTGTATTCATCTCTGGTTCTAAGAGTGAATCAAACCGATTGTTAATTCTTCAGAAGCTTTTCTCATCTTTAAAAATTGAGAATTTATCTGATTCCGATGATACAAAATACCTGTCTGAAGCCTTAAGAACAGATAAAGAAGAGATAAACATAGGACACGCTGGAACCGCTATGCGGTTCTTAACCGCATATTTTGCTGTGCAAAAAAACAGAACAGTCGTTCTGTCCGGTTCCGATCGAATGCACAACAGACCCATTGAGATTTTGGTCAATGCTCTTCGTGATTTGGGAGCTGAGATATCTTATTTAAAAAAAGAAGGTTATCCTCCGCTTCAGATATCAGGAAAAGAGTTAATAAAAGATACTGTAGAGATCAACGGAAATGTGAGTAGTCAATACATTTCGGCTTTATTGCTTATTGCACCAAGCTTACCTAATGGATTGACAGTTGAATTGGTAGGTAAGATTACTTCCATTCCTTACATTCAAATGACACTGAGCTTGTTGAAACAAATAGGAATTGAAACTCAATTTGTAGGACAAAAAATTATGGTGAAATCATTAGAAGAAACCGAATCCAAAAAACTAGTTGTAGAATCCGATTGGAGTTCTGCATCTTATTTCTACTCTATCGTGGCTTTGAGTGATGTTGATTCTGAAATTACGCTTTCAGCTTATAAAAAAGAAAGCCTTCAAGGCGATTCTGTTTTGAGTAAAATCTATGAACATTTTGGAGTAGAAACAACATTTTTCGAAAATAAGATTACACTTAAGAAGATAGATGTCATTTCGAGCCAGCCTGATCGGCAGACAGGCGAAGTCGAGAAATCTCGTATAAAGGTCGATTTAATCAAAGCACCCGACATCGCTCAAACTATTGCAGTTACTTGTTTTGGATTGGGATTTGCATGTGATTTAACGGGCTTACATACCTTAAAAATTAAAGAAACAGATCGTTTAGAAGCGTTAAAAACAGAGCTTTCTAAGTTAGGAGCAAATATTTCGGTGACAGATCATAGTTTGCATTTAGAGGCTTCTTCTGAAATGAACTCAAATGTTTCCATAGAGACCTATCACGATCATCGTATGGCGATGGCTTTTGCCCCATTAGCTATGAGGACGGAACTGACAGTTTTGGATGCAAATGTTGTGACAAAATCCTACAGAAATTTTTGGAAACATATTCAACAGGTTGGTTTTGATTTGATAGGGAAGGACTAACTTTTTAATATTTCTGAAACACTTTTTCGGAAAGATCAATCCTAAGAAATAATGAACGAAGGAATGGAAGTGCTGTTCGAAGAACTAAGTATGGAATTCCGAGAGCGAATGGTCAGAATGAATTTCCTAAGGATTGACTTGATTTTTTACTTCGTTTTGTATCAAGACAAAATGAAGGGAGTAAAATTACATCACAATTTCAGTAATAACTTGGGATAAATCTTATTATAAAAATTAATCAACCAAACACTTGACAACCCCTGTTTGCATATCGTATATTTGCCGCCGTTATAACTACTACTTAAATGAAATTATCCAATTTTAATTTTGAATTGCCATCCGATTTATTGGCAGAATACCCTTCAGAGCACAGAGACGAAGCTCGTTTAATGGTTTTGAATAGAAAAGAGCAAACCATTGAACATAAATTGTTCAAAGACTTGATCGATTACTTCGATGAAGGAGATGTTATGATTTTGAACAATACGAAGGTATTTCCTGCTAGAATGTTTGGAAACAAAGAAAAAACAGGAGCTAGGATTGAAGTTTTCTTATTGAGAGAATTGAATGCTGAAAACAGACTTTGGGATGTACTGGTAGACCCTGCAAGAAAAATTAGAATTGGGAATAAATTGTTTTTTGGTGATGATGATAGTTTAGTTGCTGAAGTAATTGATAACACAACTTCAAGAGGACGTACTTTACGCTTCTTATTCGATGGAAGTTATGAAGAGTTTAGAGCAAAATTGATTGAGTTAGGAGAGACACCACTTCCTAAATACATCAAAAGAGATGTTGAGCCTGAAGACGAAGACCGTTATCAAACCATTTTTGCAAAACACGAAGGAGCGGTTGCTGCTCCTACAGCTGGACTTCATTTTTCGAAGCACTTAATGAAAAGGCTAGAAATTAAAGGAGTTGATTTTGCTGAATTAACCCTTCACGTTGGTCTGGGAACCTTTAGTCCAGTTGAAGTAGAAGATTTATCGAAACACAAAATGGATTCTGAGCAAATCATCATTCCCGAAGCGAGTACAAAGGTTGTAAACAATGCACTGGAGCATAAAAGAAGAGTTTGTGCAGTGGGTACCACTGTAATGCGCTCTATTGAATCGTCTGTCTCTGCGAGTCGAAGATTGAATCCATATAGCGGTTGGACAAATAAGTTTATTTTTCCACCTTACGACTTTAGCATTGCAAACTCTATGATTACCAATTTCCATACACCAAAATCGACATTATTGATGATGACAGCTGCCTTTGCTGGTTATGATTTCGTGATGGAAGCTTACGAAGAAGCAGTAAAAGAGAAATATAAATTTTACTCCTATGGAGATGCGATGTTGATACTTTAATATGTCATTAAGCGAATGATTTAATGTAACAATGTTACTTAGAAATATAAGGGTTGTGTAAATTTCATAGCCCTTTTTTATTTCTCTGAAGCTTATGAATAGCTTTTGCTAACTTTGCCACTTATAACTTTCTAACTTTGCCACTCAAAAAAAAGGACATACGCGCACTTACCAAAGAACAACTTCGAGATTTCTTTGTGTCTCAAGGAGACAAAGCTTTTCGTGGGAATCAGGTATACGAATGGTTGTGGGGCAAATCGTTGCACACTTTCGATGATATGACCAATATTTCCAAAGCGACTCGTGAGATGTTGGAAGAGAATTTTGTCATCAATCATGTAGAGGTAGATTCCATGCAAAGAAGTAACGATGGAACCATTAAAAATGGAATTCGTTTGCACGATGGATTAATTGTAGAATCTGTGTTGATTCCTACAGATACCAGAACTACTGCATGCGTATCTAGTCAGGTTGGATGTAGTTTGGATTGTAAGTTCTGCGCGACTGCTCGTTTGAAGAGAATGCGAAACTTGAATCCCGATGAAATCTATGATCAAGTAGTCGCCATTGACAAGCAGAGCCGTTTGTATCATCAGAGAAAGCTTTCCAATATTGTATTTATGGGAATGGGAGAGCCTTTAATGAACTATAATAATGTGTTGAAAGCCATTGATAAAATTACTTCTCCAGAGGGTTTAGGAATGTCGGCAAAGAGAATCACATTATCAACTTCTGGGGTTCCTAAGATGATCAAAAAAATGGCAGATGATGAAGTTAAATTTAACTTAGCAGTCTCTTTACATTCTGCCATTGATGAAGTTCGAACATCGATCATGCCTTTTAACGCAACTTTTCCTCTAGAAGACCTGGCAGATTCTCTGAAATATTGGTATGCTAAAACCAAACGGAAAGTCACTTATGAATATGTGGTTTGGGATGGAATCAACGATCGAAAAGAAGATATCAAAGCCTTAGTAGATTTCTGTAAAATTATTCCAGCGAAAGTCAATTTGATTGAGTACAACCCTATTGACGATGGAGAGTTTCAACAAGCGAGCTCAAGAGCAATAGATAGCTATATTTCGAATTTAGAAATGAATGATATTGTGGTGAATGTGCGTCGCTCACGTGGGAAAGACATTGATGCTGCTTGTGGACAACTAGCGAATAAGTCGTAAGTTAGGTTCAAAGGTTCAAAGGTTCAAAGGTTCAAAGGTTCAAAGGTTCAAAGGTTCAAAAGTTCAAAAGTTCAAAGTGAAATAGTGGTCTTTGCGAGTCATACAAAGTGAACGAAGCAATCTTATTGTTTAATCTTCATCTGCTTTAAATTTCTTTACCCTTCACCTCTGAAACTTTTGTAACTTTGTAACTTCTGTATGAAAATTGTTGAGGAAATAAAATATCCCATTCAAAAGGAAATGGAACTCTTTGAAGAAAAATTCAAAGACTCTATGCTTTCCAAAGTTCCTCTTCTCAATAGAATTACCTATTATATTGTTCGTAGAAAAGGAAAACAAATGCGTCCAATGTTTGTATTCCTTGTGGCGAAGATGGTCTCCAAAGGGGGATTTGATGAAAGGACCTACCGAGGTGCATCTATTGTAGAATTGATTCATACTGCGTCACTTGTTCACGATGATATTGTAGACGATAGCAATCGAAGGAGAGGTTTTTTCTCGATCAACGCACTTTGGAAAAATAAAATTGCGGTTTTGGTAGGTGATTTTTTATTTGCAAGAGGTTTGTTACTTTCAATTGATAACGAGGATTTTGACTTGTTAAAACTGATCTCTATTGCTGTTCGTGAAATCAGTGAAGGAGAGTTGTTACAAATTGAAAAAGCAAGAAAACTAGATATTACCGAGGATATCTATTTTGAAATTATTCGTCAGAAAACAGCCACATTAATTGCAGCTTGCTGTGGAATTGGAGCAGCCTCAGTTGGTAGCAATCAAGAGACTATTCAGCAAATGCGAAAATTTGGTCAGTATATTGGAATGGCATTTCAAATCAAGGATGATTTGTTTGATTACTCCGATGAAAAGATAGGAAAACCTACGGGGATCGATATCAAAGAGCAAAAGATGACTTTGCCGTTGATTTATACCTTGAATCATTGTTCACCTAAGGAACGTGCTTGGATCATTAATTCAATTAAGAAGCATAACAAAAATAAAAAACGCGTCAAGGAAATCATTGCATTTGTGAAGGATAATGGTGGAATCGAATACACCATTGACAAGATGCATGACTACAAAAACAAAGCCCTGGCAATTTTAGATAACTACCAGGACTCTGATTATAAATCGTCTTTGATTAAGATGATTGATTACGTGGTGGAGAGAAAGATTTAATCGATGATTAAGCGTCTATTTCTGAGAACGTCGACCAAGTATGGGAACAAACCCAAGATTGGAGGTATGATTATAATCATTATAGGCCTCATGAGGGACTGGGTAAATTATCTCCAATTAAGTACGTGAAAATTAATTTTCTAGGCACGAATCTCAGGAGAATCAAAAACAATAATTTTACGAAGCATTAGAAAATTTAAACAGTTTTAACTAAAGGAAGCTTACACTTTACAAAAATCTTTTAGGGGAATAAAGTCTATACTATCTTTATAAAGTAATAAGAATTCTTTTATAGATAGAACCTTTGTTGGTATTACATTTGATAATGTAAATAGAGGGTTTTAAGTTGAGGTTTTCCATGACAACCTTTGAAGTTGGATTTTCAAAGTCAGATTTTATGATTTTTTGACCTAAGTAATTATACAATTCTAATTCATGAATCATCAAATTGTTATAAACTTCTGCATGAATGCTTCTTGAAGAATTATCAAAATAAATTTTTGATTGATTTAACAACTCCTCTTCTGTCGAGAGAGTGTTATTAGCAAATACGATAAAAAAGCGATCTGTATACGTGCCAGATTCGAGTTGTAGAGAAATAGAAAGACCTTCTTTACTAATGTCGTAATATGTGTTTGTTACTACATCCTTTATAAATACCTTAGTAGATAGATTCTCTTTTTGTTTTGTTTTAAAATAAACTTGTCTTGACTGATCTAGGTAAACTATGAGCGGAATCTCCATAGATGCATTAAAGTTTTGAATTCCAGTAATAACATAAGGGGCATTTCCCTTATCATTTACTTTTAATGCAACGTCTGAAGGATTCAAATCAAACATTGGCGCATCATAGCCATTTTCGTAATTACTGGTTAGTCCTCTGAAGCCAATGGCAACCTCTCTTTGATATGTATTTGAGCTTTCTAAATTAAACCCAAACTCAAGACGTAAGATCGGAAAAGAAGAAGTGTTTGACCTCCCAAAAAATTGAGAATCGGAATCAGTAACTCTGCGAAAAGCTCTTTGCGAGTTTGTGAAATTAATTGTTGCTGAGCTTCCTGGGGCACCAGTTCCTCCTCCATTACTAGCATTTCTATACACAAAAAAACCTTGTCCCACAGGAATGAAGAAGTTAGTTCCAGAAATAGGTGTTGTGCCACTGGGTGTACCCATTCCATTGACTCTTGTATGATAACCTCCTGTATAATCTGCATGATTATGACTTGTTTGGTTTCCAGCATTCCAGAAATACAAAACTCCCGCAATAGCACTAGAATTATCAGTAATAAACTGATCAGCATTTATCGCTGAAGGGTATGGATTTCCAATTAAACTCAAACGAGCATCTTTAATGGTTAGAGAATAGTTTCCATTGTTTATTCGTCCTACAAATGTATAGTTTTGCGGACCTGTTAATGGCCCTTTCATATTCCAACCTTCTCCAGGTGAAAATGTAGCTGTTGTAGGACTGATTTGTTTTGTCCAATTAAGAGCACTGTTCAATCTTGCGAGCCAACGTCCACTAAGAGTTATAGGACTTGTATTGCTACCATCTAAAGTATGAATGTCTGTAAACGTAATATTGCTAGGTGTAGAAGTAGCAGATGTAGGAGTGGATCCATCTTTTAAAACTCCAGATATGGTAAAGGTAGATCCATTTGTTGTTACTGGAGAGGTCCAATATCCTGATTGATATGTGTTGGTAGTCACACTCGTCTGATCTTGATATAATGTTCCATTACCACTGTTTATATTAGCCCCAGTATGTGTTTGTACAATTTGAGAGTTGCCTATCATGCGAATTTCTCCGTTGTTATTAATGCCATTGGCAATTTGTAATCGCATGTTAGTATTAACCACTAACTTTCCTCCACTTTCTACTTCTACCTCTCTTACATCTGCACTTTCTGTCAATGGCAAAGAACCATCAGCAGTATTTTTTACTAACAATTTATAACAATCATCAGAAGTATTAGGAACATTAGAACTTCCCGATCCATTGTAAAACTTCGTCCCGTCTACTACAATTTGGTCTAAGTATTCTATAGTGAAATAATCTCCATCAGAAAATGAGACATTTTTAGCCTCATAGAGATCTTCAAAAACATTGACTAGATTGTAAGTAGCAGTAGGACTTAACAAATCTGAATTGTTATCAACAATTAATTGTAAGGGAGAACAAGATTGCCTACCTGATAAATCAATCCCACTTAAATCAAATTGCACAATAACTGTACCTAGATCGTTTCTTTTACTAACTCTCCAATTGGATGAAATTCGTTGTTTATAATTTCCAGTGTTGGTTGTAAAAGAATAATTTGTTTGATTATTCCTTCCCCAAAAAAGATAATCATCATTATTTATAGTTGATGGCTTAAACATGGTTACGATCCCTGTCCCTCTTGAATTCGTGTGATTTGAACCATCTGTAGCCTGACCTATGCCTGCCACATCAAAATCAAAATTTCCAGCTCCAACATCATCTTGGGTGTAATAATTTTCGGAAATCGGAATGCTTCCATACTTTGCACTTAAGTAATTTTCTATAATGATCCTTTGAGCATTATTTACTCTGTTGTCAAAAAGAATAACTTCAAAAAAATTTCCTGTAATATCATCTGCTCCAGAACTGTTTTTACCAAGTCTATCATAAGGTACTCCTGCGGTGGTAGAGCCAATATTTATACTGGAACTGGAATTGTTACTTCTGATGTCTAATGTGGTAGATCCTGCTGACTTATGAAACTGTATAATTGAATTGATGCCAAATGGAGAAACTAGGGAAGAGGTATAATCTGCAATCCCATACCTTGTGTACCCTATTCTGTTTGTATTGCTCCATTGCTCCAATCTTAAAGATTCTGAAGGACTATCAAATAATACGTGAGAAGGACTTATGTTTACAGGATTAGTGACAAAAAAGACACTAGTATTGCTATATGAACCAACATTAGTAGCGTTTAAGTATTGAGGAGTAGCTGCAGCAGCATCAAAACTTATAGCATTAAAAACATCAGTAACATATAAGGGCCTATTTCCGCCAGTTTGTGTATAATGATTCGCATTTCCACTGTAATCTGACCAAGAGGAAACCTGTGCACCTTTAGCTGGATTATCAGTAATGTCGCCATCTGCATCTAAATCATCCGCTCTTAGCCATACTTTAAGAGTAGAAGAGCCATTTCTATTACCAACGCCACCTGGACCAGTTTGTGCAAATGAAAAATATGGAACTAAAATTATGAAAAGAATAGAATAATTCTTTATGATAGGCTTAGTTCTTTTTAGGAGAGATTGGAAATTAGTTGAGAGATGACTCATTTATAATTTACCAAAATTCGTAAGGCACAAAGCTATTTAATAAGGTGTTAGCAAAACATACGCATCGATACGTATTTATCGGCATCGCCAATGGGTTTAATAGCCCCTCGAAATTTTAACATTTAGTCTCCTGTCAATGCATCGTGTGCTTGCATCGATATCGTTTACTTTTCAGATAAATTAACATGCTAGAATTTGTAAATATCCTATCTTTTGTAGTTGTTTTTATTGTCAGATATTTAAAAGTTCCTCTACAAAATCACGTTTGTTAGACAATCTAGGTACCTTATGTTGACCTCCTAATTTTCCTCGTTTTTTCAGCCAATCATAAAATAAGCCCTCTCTGGCCTGATGAATCGTTGGCATTTTTAAGGTCATATTGTTGTAGCGCTTTGCCTCGTAGTCAGAGTTCAAGGATTTTAAAGCGTTGTCTAAGAGCTCTGTAAAGTACTCCAAACTTTTGGGAGTCTTGTTAAACTCAATAATCCATTCATGTCCTCCTTGCTCTCGATCGTTCATGAAAATGGGACCAACTGTGTAGTCTGTAATTTCAGCTTTGGTTTTTTTACAGGCCAATTTTAAAGCTTCCTCAGCATTTTCAATAATCAATTCTTCGCCAAATACGTTGATGTGATGTTTGGTTCTACCTGTGATCTTAATTCTATAAGGATTTAGATTGGTGAATTTCACCGTATCACCAATGAGATATCGCCATAATCCACTATTGGTGGTAATCACCACAGCATAATTCACATTCTTCTTTACTTTAGAAAGAGGAATGGCAACTGAATTTTCACCATCGTACTCGTCCATGGGAATGAACTCATAAAAAATTCCATAGTCTAGCATCAACAGCAATTCATTAGAATGATTTCTATCTTGAATTGCAAAGAACCCTTCGGAAGCATTATAGGTTTCGTAGTAGAGAAAATCTTTTTTTGGAATTAATTTTTTGTATTGCTCTCGATAGGGATTAAAGTTGACTCCTCCATGAAAATAGACCTCTAAGTTAGGCCATACTTCCAAGATGTTATCTTTTCCTGTTTTCTCTAAAACCCGATTTAGAAGTACCAACATCCAAGAAGGAACACCTACTAAGCTAGTAATATTCTCATGAATCGTTTCATCAATAATCGCTTCCATTTTCGTCTCCCACTCGCTCATCAATGCGGTTTCCTGTTTGGGAGCCGAACTAAAATCTGCCCAAAAAGGCATGTTTTCTATAATAATAGCAGAGAGGTCCCCGAAATATGAATCATTATCTTCATAGATGGCAGAACTTCCTCCTAGTCGGAGTCCTTTTCCATTAAACAATTCTGCATTTTCATTGTTGTTGATATACAAACATAGCATGTCTTTTCCAGCTTTCAAATGGCAGTATTCAAGTGCTTCGTCACTCACTGGAATGAACTTACTCTTTGCATTGGTTGTCCCGCTAGACTTTGCAAACCATTTAATTTTAGTGGGCCAAAATAAATTCTGTTCCCCTTTTCTACATCGTTCAATCAAAGGCTCAATACTCTCATATTGTTGTATGGGAATTCGCTGGATAAAATCGTTGTAATTCTTGATATGGACAAAATCCTTTTCTTTTCCAAACTCTGTGCTTTTGGAAAATTGAACAAGACGAAGCAACAATTCTTCCTGAACATCCACAGGGTATTTTAAAAATAACTCTATTTGATGTTTTCTTTTTTTAAGAAACCAAGAAATAATTGAATTAACAAATGGAATTGCCATGTAGTGAGTATGAGTTTAGTAAGTTGATTTTTTCCCGTAAGTTTGTTAAGCTCTTACGAACGGAGTTAAAAATAGAAAATTATTTTCGATGCAATACCAAGGAGTTTTAAAAAAAATGCCCACCGAAAATGGGGAGAAAATTCAGTATTATTTAGACATGGGTGCCGATTTTTTGAATGTCAATCAATTGCTCAATTGTACTCTTGAAATTTCATTCGTCACCTATGAATGTTTGAATTGTCACTTAGAAAAACCTATTTACAGACAAGGTTTTTGTAAGTCTTGTTTTTTTGAAACCCCCAGAGCAGGTGATTGGATTATGAGGCCCGAATTGAGCAAGGCGCACTTGGGAGAAGAAGATCGTGATCTCGCTTATGAAAAAGAAATGCAATTACAGCCTCACATTGTGTATCTGGCAAATTCGAGCAACGTAAAAGTAGGCGTAACAAGGAAGCAGCAGGTACCTACACGTTGGATTGATCAAGGAGCACATGAAGCCATTGAAATAGTTGAAGTTCCCAATCGATATTTAGCTGGAATTACAGAAGTTGCCTTGAAAGAACATGTTGCAGATAAAACAAACTGGAGGAAGATGTTGAAAAATGATATTGAAGATGAAAATTTAGTCAGTTGGCAGCAAAAATTACGACCTTATGTACCAGAAGAAGCTCAGGAATATTTTATCGAAAACAATACAGAAAAAGAATTTCATTTTCCCGTAGAGAAATATCCTGTAAAGCCGAAGAGTTTAAACTTGGTGAAGGAAGGAAGTTATACAGGGAAATTAGTTGGAGTAAAAGGGCAATATTTCATTTTTGAAGATGAAACGGTTTTCAACATTAGAGCAAATGAGGGACTTGTGATCAATTTATCAATTCATTAATAAAACAATACATTAATTGATGAATGATTCAATGACTTAATGTAATGATGTAGTAATGCGTCAATTAGAAGAACTAAAATATACCTGTCCTTGCGAATGCCTGTCTTGAGCTTAGTCGAAAGAAAGAATGCCTGAAGCAAACTCATAATATTTAGATCGCTTCTTCTCGAATATTTCGAGAATCACGAAGACAAAAAGAAAAAATATGACAAATTCAAACTTATTAAAAGTAGCATTGGCGCAAATTGCTCCAGTTTGGTTAAATAAAGAGCAAACCATTCAAAAAATAGAAAGCACCATACAGGAAGCAGCCAAAGAAAAATCGGAATTGATTGTATTTGGAGAGGCTTTATTACCAGGCTATCCTTTTTGGGTTGAATTGGTGAATGGAGCTACTTTCAATTCTTCGGTTGCCAAAGAATTACATGCGCATTATGTACAGAACTCGATCATGATAGAAAAAGGGGAGTTAAATTCCATTTGTGCATTGGCGAAGCAGTATAAAATGGCTATTTATCTAGGGATTATGGAGCGTGCTGCGAACAGAGGTGGACATAGTATCTATGCGTCTTTAGTATATATTGATCAGCAGGGAGAAATACAATCTGTACATAGAAAGTTGCAACCTACCTATGAAGAAAGATTGACATGGGCACCTGGTGATGGTAACGGATTGCAGGTACATCCTCTAAAAGATTTCACCGTAGGTGGATTGAATTGCTGGGAAAATTGGATGCCTCTGCCTAGAACAGCACTGTATGGTTTGGGTGAAAACTTACATATTGCAGTTTGGCCAGGTAGTGATCATAACACAAAAGATATTACACGATTTATTGCCAGAGAGTCAAGGTCTTACGTGATTTCTGTTTCTAGTTTGATGTCGAAATCAGACTTTCCAAAAGAGACACCACACTTAGAAAAAATCTTAGAGAATGCTCCTGATAACTTGGCAAATGGCGGTTCTTGTATTGCAGGTCCCGATGGTGAATGGATGATAGAACCAGTTGTCGGAAAAGAAGGATTGATTTATGAAACCTTAGATTTCTCAAGAGTCTATCAAGAACGTCAGAATTTTGATGTGGTCGGACATTACTCACGACCAGATGTTACCAAACTGCATGTCAATAGAGAACGACAGAGCACTGTGGAGTTCGATTGATATTTTATTGCTATGAAAAAAATCGTCCTTCTTTGCATTTTCTTTTCAATTCAAAATGGTTTTAGACAGAATAAAAGAAAATAGACGTTTTCTTCTCTCTAGGAGTCATCTATGAAGAGAATATATTTTTTAAAGGAAACTTGTTAATCGCAGAAATAACCATCGATAAAGGTAAGATACCCATTATAGGGGCAGAAGGCTGGAGAATTGGAGTAGAATCGAATCTCCAAGAGAATGACAACTTTATGATAGCGCCTAAATTGGGTATGAATTCGCAGCCACGATCTATGTATTGCGCTTATCAGCACTAAATTATTTCCAAAATGGAAATTCTGAATTTAAATTACTGCCAGAATTAGGTTTTAGTGTTGGAGGATGGATAAACTTCTCTTATGGATATGGGATTTCTTTTAATGATGGAAATTTAAGGAATGTCGGTAAGCATAGACTTTCTTTGAGTTTTAACTTAAATAAAAAACATAGAAAAGCTGCATGGAAATTATATTAAAATACGGGTTTTTTGGCAAGAAAGTTGTAATTTCAAGAGCATGAAACAAAGCATTAAAATTCTTTCTCTTGCATTTGTAAATATATTTACAAGTTTTGTGTTTTCTCAAACCACCATTCAAAAGCAAGGAAATCAATGGGAGCTGTTAGTTGATGGGAAACCATATAAAATTAAAGGAGCAACTTTTGGACACGATCAAGATACTGAGAACTACAATCGCTATTTTAAGGATCTTCAGTTTTTGGGAGTGAACACCATTCGTACTTGGGCAACAGGAGAAAATACTCAAAAATTACTAGACGCTGCACATCGCCATGGTATTAAAATCATGGTGGGTATTTGGATGCGACATGGGCGACCAGGAATGGAAGACGATGATCGTTTTAATTATCTAAAAGATGCAGAAGGAAAAAAAGCGATGTATGACAATGCATTACAAGTTGTAAAAAAGTTTAAAGACCATCCAGCTGTTTTAACTTGGGGAATAGGAAATGAAGTCTACCTGAATATAGCAACTGATCCCGAGAAAATAGCCTATTCAAAATTACTTGAAAAAATATGTGCAGAGATTAAAAAAATAGATTCAAGCCACCCGATTACTTCCGTAGAAGCGTGGACATTTGGTTTGGACTGGTGGGAAAAGTATGTCCCCTCATTGGATATATACGGACTCAATAGCTATGGTGCAGGCGTTTCCATGTTGCAATCGGAATTGGAAAAAAGAAAGATAGACAAACCCTATATAGTTACAGAATTTGGAGTTACGGGAGAATGGGATATAAAAGAAGAGGTGAATGGTGTAAAAAAAGAACCCACAGATCAACAAAAATATGGAGCGATTGTAGGTGGATATAAAATCTGGATTGCTAAGAAACCAAATAACCTAGGAGTGTTTGTATTCCATTATTCCTCAGGAAACTCTTTCATTGCACCTTGGTTGCTTACACATTATGAAGAGATGTACCGCCCTCAGTATTGGGCAATCCGAGAGGCATTTACTGGTGAAAAACCAATGAATAAGGTTCCAATTATCGAAAAGTTTGAGCTACAAAAATCAGCAGCTAAAAGCAATACTTGGATTCCTGTTTCGCTAAAAGTAAATGACAAAGAGAATGAAGAATTAGAGATTTCTTTTTCTTACAATCATCGCAAAGGAAGTAGAAAAAGGAGAGATCAAATTTTACCGTTAATATCCAAAGGAAATCTCCAAGATGGATTCCAAGTGCTGCTTCCTAAGGTCGATGGTCCTACTAAAATTTATGTGAATGCAAAAGATACATATCGCAATGTAGGAATTGCCTCTACAGGAATTGTTGTGAAGGATAAAAAAGCACAAAAAAAGAAATATTTGGTTCCAAAAGTAGCATTGCCTTTTTATGTCTATAAAGACCATAAAGATTTACCGTATGCAGCCTCTGGTTACATGGGAGATCAAAAATACATGGAAGTAGACTTGAATCATACAAAAGAGGTGCACTCGGGAAAAAGTTCTATTAAGGTTGCCTACAGCGCTAAAGGAGGTTGGTATGGTTTGGCTTTTCAAGATCCAGCAAATGACTGGGGAGATATCTTAGGAGGATATGACATTTCAGAAGCCAAAACATTTAGTTTTTGGGCGAAAGCAAATCAGTGGAGTGTGGGTGCTGAAATAGGTTTTGGACTGATTGATAAGGACAAACCCTTCCCTGATACTGCTAAAAAATCAGTTAAAATAGTGTTGGATAAGGAGTGGAAAAAGTTTACGATTAAGACAAAACGATTAGACTTAAGCTGTATTCGTTCTGGACTCGTTATCTTTTCAGGAGGAACTGGAAAGCCTCATGAAATCTATATCGACGATGTGGTGTTTGAGTAGGTTTGTTCACTTCGACTACGCTCAGTGTAAAAGTTGTTAGGTATTATAGTTTGTAATTGCGAGGCGTTAGCCGACGCAATCTGTTTGATTTATGTATTAAAGAGAGTGCTTCAGTTTTTTTCAAAAACTTTGTAATGACCTTTTTTAAATAACGTGAGTTCGACATAAAAAGATAGAGTCAAAAAACATTATTCTAATTTTAACCTACTAATTGTCAGTATTTTAATTTTGATTGTCACTCCTGCGAAGGCAGGAGTCTAGTAAAATATAGGTATTTAGATTCCTGCCTTCGCAGGAATGACATTGATTTTCAATCATAAAACATGTAAATACCTGAAAATCAGTTATCATCATGTCGAACTCACGTTAAATAAATTTTACTATTAAAGATTCAAAGATCGAAAAATTTTCAAATTTTCACATTGCTACATTTTCACATTATCTCATTAAACCATTTCGTATTGTAAATATATTTTCGACTCTGGCGATTTAAGCCTTAGCTTCAATAATTTGGGCAATTACTTTTTCTACTCCTAGCTCTTTATGACTATCGGTTACAAAACGAGCTTTTTCAATCACATCTGGGTGTGCATTTCCCATGGCATAGCTAAAATAGGCACAGTCGAGCATCTCCAAATCGTTTAAATAGTCTCCAAAAACAACTGTCTCTTCAGGAGTGATGTTCATTTTTTCCTGTACGAGTTTTAATGCTGTTCCTTTGTTCGAGTTTGGACTGGAAAGGTCCAGCCAGTTTTTCCCAGAAATTTTTATCAAGTACTCATTTTCGAATGATGAAAGTTCTGGATATAAAAACTCTTCAGAAGATGTCGGATGATATAAGGCAATTTTTAAAATAGGAACCGTATTAACGACAGTGGTTAAATCTTCAACAATTTCATGAGTACCATAATATTCTTGAAACATCTCAATGAGTTTAGGATCTTTAGATTCTACATAAGCTGTTTCCTCACCACACAGAATGATAAAAACACCTTTTAGTTCCCTTAGAGTAGGAATAATTTTCAGGATATTTTTTGGATCCATAACCTGAAGATGAAGAAGTTGATCCTGTCTTTTTGCCACACCGCCATTCTCACCAATAATGGTAATTTTATCTTTAATCGGGTGTAGTTTATGCGCAATGCTGTTGTGCTGACGACCACTAGCAGCAATAAAGTGAATTCCTAATTTTTGCAATGTTTCAAATTGGGTAAAGAACAAATCGCTTGGTTCCTCGTGTTCATTTAAAAGAGTTCCATCCATGTCGGAAACAATTAGCTTTACTTTAGAAAAATCCATAAAAGTATTTTTGATGCTAAAATAGGAGTTTGATGATGAAAAGCTAGTGTTCTAATATTATCTAATTGCTAACGAATCTTTCTTGATTTTTATAATTTCCCAAACTAAAAATCCATAAACAATTGCATATTCAATAGCTACAAACCATAAGTTTTCCTTCCATGGAGAGTTTGCATAGGCTTGATAACTTAAAATAATAGCAAAACTCCAAATAATAGTGAAGCGATATTTGGTAAAAACAGATAGCAAAATCAATGTTGCTAAATACCAAGGATGCATAGTAGTGGTGGTAAAATAATAGAAAGTGAGCCCTAATAGTAATGCTGTTATGAGCTGCCTTGGGGAGGTATTCTTTCTAAAAAAAGTCACAATGAGTAAGAATACCACTGTTATTGTGGGCATGATTTTTCCGATTATTGCAATCTCATTGTATCCTCTAAACAAATAGCCAATCTCTCTGGCTATATAATATAAACTTGCGTTGAACTCAAAATTTCGGAACCAAAGCCCAACGGAATTAGTATAGCTGCTGATGAGTTCTGATGAGATGAAGGGAACGAAGAGCAACATATTTATGAGGATGACAATAATACAAAAGAAAACAAGTCTGATTATTCCTCTAAAAAACGGACTTAGATTATGTTTGTCATTACGAGGAACTTGTGACGAAGTAATCTCAGAAGATTGCTTCATTTGCTCTTCGACAGGCTCAGAGTGACAATTCGCAATGACACTCTTTTTTGTAAACCACTGATAAAGCAGCGGTATAAACAGCAAAGGGATCAACTTGACAGAAACGGAAATTCCTAAAAGGATAGAAGCCCAAATCCATCTTTTTTGAATTAGGAGATATAAACTCCAGACCAAAAAGAATAACATCACGGGCTCGAAATGTAAATTTCCTGTCAACTCAATAATGACAAAAGGATTCAGAGCATACAAAAAGATGTGATGAATAGGTAAATTCAGCTTTTCAAGAAGCTTTTTCCCAAAATAGATAATGCCGATATCTGCTAGGATAATTTGCAATCGCATCACAACAACAGCTCCTAAAATACTGGAGTTAGAAAGGAGTGCAGCAATCAAAAAATTCAACTGATTGATAGGAGGGTAGTTGGTAAAATGACTGCCATTCAGCTCGCCCATTCCCTCATACAAATCTATGGCTTGGTTTACAGGAAATTCCCTCTGTTGAATGAATGTTTCAGGCAATGAGATGTAGGGATTGAATCCCTCTAAAATCATCCTGCCATCCCATATAAATCGGTAGAAATCTTGCGAAAGATTGGGAATAGCAAACAGAAAAATCAACCGAAAAAGAATAGCAATCCCTATTAAAAAAGTAATATTCATCTTCTCTTTTTGTAGGAAATAGAGAAAAGGAAGAAACAAACTAAGATAGAGGGAAACTAACTGGGTAAAATTTGTTCTGTCTAAATGATAAGCAAACAAAAAATAGAGCACTAGACTGATGAGAACAGCTAGAATACTCTTATTTCTTTGAGCTATTTTCATGAGGCTTTGGAGAAAATAGATTTAAAAAAGACGTATCCAAAGCCAATAAAAAGCATCAAATGAAAAGGAAACAGTCCAAAATCTCCTCCTTGATCACCTACCACAAAAGCACTGTACATTCCAAAAGCAAAATAGATGGCCAAAAGACCTTCGATGATGATGTTTGTACTTGGTTTTTTTCGCAAGTATTTATTGTTTCTCCAGCTATCTTTTAAAGATTTGATGTTGAACTTAGGTGTTCTTACAAACTCACTTTTCTTGCCAATATGCCCTTCCACAACTGCAATGGTATTGTGCAATGAGAATCCCATGGCAATAGAAAAGAATGTAAAAAATGTTCCAATGTATTTTAAAAAGTTTACAAACCCACCTCCATAAGTTTTCTTAAACATGAACCAGTAGCAGATAAAGAAGATAATGGTACTGATTACAAAGAAGCTCATCATGTAAAAATAAGAGGCCAAATGCGCATACTCATTCTTAATGTACAGCATAGGAATGCTTAGCACGGCAACAATAAAAATCATAAAGAACATAGAGCTGTTCAACAAATGAAGCAAACTATGAATTTTAGTTTTTAGAGGGACTGCCTTATTTGTAATCACTCGTTTTGCCATTTTCTGGAAATTCTCAGCACCTCCTTTGTTCCAGCGGAATTGCTGAGATCTAGCAGCGCTAATGACTACTGGAAGTTCAGCGGGAGTTTTTACATTTTCTAAGTATTTAAATTTCCACTGTTTTAATTGAGCACGATAACTCAAATCTAAGTCCTCAGTTAGTGTATCGCCTTCCCAATTTCCAGCGTCGATAATACATTGCTTTCTCCAGATACCTGCAGTTCCATTAAAGTTAATAAAATGACCTTTGCTATTTCTGCCTACTTGCTCTAGTGTAAAATGTGTGTCCAAAGCAAAAGCTTGCACTTTTGTCAATGTAGAGTAGTTGCGGTTTAAATGCCCCCAACGAGTTTGTACCACTCCAATCTCGGGATTTTTAAAGTAAGGGACTGTTTGTAACAACCAGTCTTTTTCGGGAAGGAAGTCGGCATCAAAAATGGCAATGAATTCACCCTTTGCAATTTCTAGCCCTTCCTTTAGAGCACCTGCTTTAAAGCCTTGTCGGTTTGTTCTTCGGATGTGTTGAATGTCAATTCCTTTGTCCTGTAACTTCTTTACGTGCGTAGAGGTGCTAGATACAGATTCATCAGTAGAATCATCCAAAACCTGAATTTCAAGCTTGTTGGGAGGATATTCTAATTCTGCAATATTATCCAACAAACGTTCCATGACATATAATTCGTTGTACACAGGAAGTTGAATGGTCACCAAAGGAACCTCTTCTGGATTTTTAAAATTAAATTTAGAGCAAGTGTCTTCCTTTTTTTGAGCAGCTAAGTAATTGAATAGTAAGTTCAATTGAGCTAGGGCATACATAAAAATAAGTATGAGTGCTACAGAATAAACAGCAATGATGAGGTATTCTAAAACCATTATTTAAGACTGTATTTAAATATCCAACCTAGTATTTTGACGCCAGCAAATATAGTTCCTTTCACTGTTCCTGAAACTTTTGAAACTCCAATGCGATTTCTGTACTTCACAGGGACTTCTACATAGGTCATTTTTTTCTTTAAAACTTTCAATTGCATTTCCACCGTCCAACCATAGGTTTTATCTTCCATATCAAGGGAAAGTAGCTTGTCGTATTTGATAGCTCTAAAAGGACCTAAATCTGTAAATTTTGCCCTAAAAAATAATGCCATTAAAAAAGTTGCCAGCCAGTTGCCAAAAACTTGTTGAGGTGTCATGGCTCCTTTTTCTCTTAATCTTTTTACCCTTGAACCAATGACAAAATCAATATCCTTCTCTACAATTGGCATAATGATTTCTGTTAATTGTTCAGGGTAATCTGAGTAGTCACCGTCTAAAAAAACGATGATATCTGGTTTCTTGCTAGGATCGCTGAGCGTAGTTGAAGCGATATATTCCATGCCTTTTAAGCAAGCATATCCATAACCTTTATTGGATTCTCGCAAAACGGTCGCACCAGCTTTGGCAGCATTCTGTTCTGTTTTATCAGTGGAATTGTTGCTTACTACGATAATTTCATCCACGGTATCAGGAATATCGTTTACAACGTTGGCTATGGAATCTTCCTCATTATATGCAGGAATGATTACCTTGATTTTTTTGTCAATTATCAATTATCAGTTGGTCATTGCGATCACGCATAGCGCGAGAAGCAATCTGTTTGATTTAGGTTAAATATTAAAGAGAATACTTCAGTTTTTTTCAAAAACTTCGTAATGACGTATGTGTAAATATATTTTGTTATTTAAGATTCAAAAATTGAAAAATTAAAAACTTCAGAATTGTATTTTCAGACTTTCACATTACTAAATTTTCATATTAATCAATTCTATCATTGCTTCATTAAATCATTGAGTATTGTAAATATATTTTCGAACTTTCTTTACTCTTTACTCTTTACTCTTTACTCTTTACTCTTTACTCTTTACTCTTTACTCTTTACTCACATTATTGTCT
>JANQMD010000053.1 GCA_028280265.1 Flavobacteriaceae bacterium | reverse complement strand
AAAATGGGATAATGAAGAAATAGAAAAGTTAAAAGTCAATTATAATAAGCTTTTATTTAGCTATAAAGATTTAATCAATAATTGATATATAAGACCACGGTTCCCAGGCTCCCTCTTTTGGGCGCCAATAGAAATCAGGAAAAGATAATGGTGTTGGACCAAAAAGTGGGTTATCAACTTTTATCGATCCAGTTCAAGCTACTATCCACTGCAAGTAGTGCTTTATCTACTTAGCCAGCAAATAAGCTATTAATGAAAGATTATGCAAATAGAAACTTTAATAGAAAAGATAGATAATTTATCTACAGAAGAATTAGAAGAAAGTAGACTTCTCAACCTTTTAAATGCTGTAAATGACTGGCCGTTAGAAGTTGTAAGTATAGAAGAATACACAAGTCATATAAAAGAATTTCTAAACATTCAAAACCTAAGCTTAGAAGTATTGAATGAGAAAGTTAAGACTTTAGATTTTTTAAAGTATTCTTGGGAAATAGAATCTTTAAGTGAATTTATTATTTTCATGAATGGACCTGGTTTACATATTTTAGATAAAGAAGAGAATTAGCATGATAAATTCCTAATAAACAGTGTTTTAAATCATGTTGCTTTTATCTTAAAATTGAGATGGCAAGTGTTTCAGATAGAGATAATTTGATAGCGGAAATATGGTTAGATAATAAATTAGTATATGAATTAAATACTGAAAATGATAAACTTGCAGTAGTTTTTCATAATGAAAAAGAAGCTACTTACGATTATGAGAATTTTATAAAAACACTTCAAAATGCAAAAGAGAGATTAGAACTTTTATTATGAAGAATGGTTAAAAGAAATTTCGTAAGATTATTAATATCCACTTTATTAATCTTAATCTACAGTCTGATAAGCTTTGTTTTTATTCCAGAATATCCAAAGTATAAAATTTTCATTTATATGTTTTTTGGAGGAAGTTTTGTTTATGCATTGTATTACTCAGTTATCTTGTTTATTGATAATGTTTTTAACAACAAAAATGACAGATTCGGATATTATATAGCCTATTTCTTTGTTCTTGAGATGATTTTGTATTTATTATCGGGAGGTTCATTAGTAATGAGTATAGTTCATTCCAATCAGATATTAATGGATTTAGTTCATCATGTAATACCTTTGCTTGCATATTTTATCTCAAGAATGCAAGCAATACATAAAAATAGAGGAGTAGGAGATGTAAAATAGAAAATGAGAATAACATTTATTTCGATGATTATTACTACAATATTTTTTCTTAGTTCAAATATTGGGCTAAGTCAAAATATTGATAGCTTAATCATTTGGTCATCTGATAGAAAATTGGCTTGGGAAGATTTCAAAGGAGTAAAAAAGGATTCTAGTTTTACTACCGCAGAAACTTTATCAGGCATATCCCTTATTCCATATTCTTCAGATAATAAAAATTATAAGTATAAAGTTTATGCATATTTTGATATTTATAATTCATTCACAAATAATAATGATAATGAAGATTTATTAAGACACGAACAGTTGCACTTTGATATTTCAGAACTGTTTGCTAGGAAGATTAGAAAAGAATTTGATCTGGAATCAAAGAAAACAACTAATCCAAGATATATGAAAATTTATAAACGATTAATGAGTGAATATAAGCACTATCAATTTTTATATGATCTTGAGACTACACATGGAGTCATTTTAGACGAACAAGAAAAGTGGCAAAAAAAAGTTGCATTAGAGTTAGATTCTTTAAAACAGTACAAATTTTAGTTAAACCTTTGTTGCTATAGAAGTTACTCTAATTAGAGAGTTCTAATGAAAATATACGAAATAGATAAAAAGAAAAATAATTTTGAATTAGTACAATAAAGAAGATGAAAAAAATAATTCTTTTCTGTTTAATTATAGCTTCTTGTAAAGCCCCAGAAGATTGTGATAAGTTTTATAACAAATATGTAAACCTTCAATTAGAATCAAAAGACTCTGAATCTTTAGTGGAATTAGATAAAGCTATTAAATGTAATCCCAATAATGAAGATTATTTATTCGAGAAAGTAAGGTACTTTATAAAGTTAGATAAATTCTCCGATGCCAAAGATGCTCTTTTGAATTTAGGTGAAATTAATAATATTTATGTTAAACAAAATCCTCTTAGAGGGCTTTTGGAAATTAAATCAGGTAATACTGAAATTGGAAAAAAAGAATTAGAACAAGTATTTAAAAATCTTTCAAAACTAGAATTTAATAAGGAAAATTTTAATGATTACTTTAATTACTTGTTACTAAAAAACTATTTTGGAAAGCTTGATTCAAGGTTGACAGTTGATTCTATAAAAGGTAATTATAATGAAGAATATGAATTAAACTTATTAAGAAAGTTTAAAGAAATGAAGGATTTGTCTAAAGATAGTCTAGAAATGCTAAATAAATTTTTCAATTTGGAAGAGCTTAATTATTAGTTAATAAACTTTTCTTCTAGCTCAAGCAAATACGATTTAATAATAAGTTGTATTAGAATTATAAATTTTAGAAAAGCCATGGCCTAAGCTATGGCTTTCTTTTCTTTTGTTGTGGCGGAAATTGTTATGCCTTACTAGGAAGGACATCTAGCCCAAAGTCAGCAATATCTTTACCTTTTTAGTGAAAAGGAAAAATGCCGAAGATCAAAATAGTTGGAAATCGAAAACCAATCACTTTACTCTTTCCATCCAAACTGTTTCCTCAACATCGTCATCTTCATCTACAACCACTAGTTTTCCTCTCTTGAGCATCCATCCGCTATTGCTTTGTAATTTTAAGTGATCTTTATCCATTTCGCTGGTCACGACTCTCCCTTTTTCATCTATTTTCCACCAAAATACTTCAACATCGTCATCCTGTCCTCCAATACTGGGCCTTTTTGTTACGATTAACACGTTGTTCTTCTTAAAATGAAAAGTGATGTCTACAGTTTCAACCAATCGATCTACAGTCTTTAAAATGCCTCTTGCGAATGCATCTCCCCAATCGTCGGAATCTAATTTCTCTTTTTCAATCTCGCTGGTTAAGTCTAAATGAAATTTCCATTTACCAATCACGTCTTTTTCTTTCACTCTACTTTGAGCAAATGTTACTGATGATATAAATAAGGTAAGTAATAGTGCTTTTACAACTTTATGTCTCATATTTTTGATTTTTTTAGTTTCTACTAGATAGACGACATAAAAAAATCATCGTTGCAAAAAGGCATAAAAAAACCCGAACTATTGTTCGGGTTTTTGTGGTGGTGCCTCCAGTACTAGCACCACAACGTATCATAAGGTATCATATTTACTTAAAATGAATTAACTTAATTGATAATCAATGATTTAAATTCAATACTGTAAAATTTTTCAAAAATAAAAAACCAAATAATTACGCATTATTTCATATTTTTACGGAGTAAATTACGGAGTGATTATGAAGCAACCAACATTGAGATTTTATTTGGATAACAAAGTAAATAAGAAAGGAGAGAGGCAAATTCTATTAGATATTAGTTTAGGATATTCAGAAACTGATCTTTCAAAAAATAAGAAGCGATATAAGCCTGTTCACTTTTCTACTCTCTGTAAAATACATCCTGAAAATTTTGGAAAGTACATACAGAAAGGTTCTAAAAGAGTCTTTGTCTATGATGAGGCTACTTTTTTTAGATATTCTCGTAAGAACAGATTTATAAGAATACGAATTGAAAAGATCACGAATGCTGTAAATGAAGTAACAAATGATTTTTATATCAAAGAAACATATCCAACTCCGAAAGAATTTAAAGATGCCTTAGAAATAAAATTAGGACGAAAGAAAGAGCCTGTAATCAAAGAAGAAACCGTCTTGGAATTTTTATATGAAAAGATAGAACAAGATAAAAGAGATGTAGAAATGAAAAAGAAAGGAGCATTGTCTGTATATTCCTGTGAAGTTGACCCACCCATTCCTGTCTAAATTGACCACAGCAAAGTAACTGCTCTAAGGTGCGTATTTGATGGTTGTAAATGTATT
>JANQMD010000049.1 GCA_028280265.1 Flavobacteriaceae bacterium | reverse complement strand
TCACAATACTGTCTTGGTGGGCGTTGCTTTCTTTTTCCTTCTGTTGATTTTTCCATGATCTAATGATTTATGGTCAACTTTTTTCAGGACTAGACATCTATTTCAATCCTGCTTATTTCCAAAAACATTTTACAAAAAATAATACCACACAGTGCTGAGGCCTTTACTTGCCAATCCAGCTTTCAATTAGTTGTCTATGTAAAAAACTCTCATTTTTACCTGTTTTAAACTGTCCTACCATAAAACTTATTAAAATAAGATGTTTGTGTTTACTAATGTAAAATTATACAGCATGACAACTTATTTAAATAAACTACATTCTGGATCATATGATCCAATGTATTTGTATAATGATGTTTCAGTAGCACTTGAATGGGCTTTGAAAGATAAAAGAATAATTAACAATAAATTTCTTGCCAAAGAATTATCACTTTACTTGAAGATAGTATCAGGTTTTAAAGTACCATATAGGTTAGAGTCAATAAAGGAAGAAGAGTTGGTGATAGCTGAGTTAATTAAGGAAAAATCATATAAAATAATCAAAGATTTTCTTTCCTGAAGCAATTACATATTAATATTTGTACATCAATTACAATAAAATAAATTTTGCAATCCAAATACATTTTTATATATTTGTACATTCATTACAATAAAATAAATTGAAAATAAATCAAATTTCAGAGATTAGCTTTGGTGTAAATCAAAAAAAACATCCTCACGGTTCTGTTTTTTATTTACAGGCTAAGGATTTTGTTGATGAGTATAGTTTAAATGAGAATTTAGAGCCAAGTATTCTTGAGAATTACAAACTGAATTATCATCATTTAAGAAAAGGAGATGTGTTAGTTTTGGCTAGAGGTCATGGTGGATTTAGGGCACACGTATATAACATGGAAAAGCAGCCAGCTGTAGCGTCAGCTGTTTTTATTACACTGAGGTATTTAATAAGTTCTATAAGGCCTGAATATGTTTCATGGTTTATTAATTTAGAAAGTACACAACAATATTTAGAAGGAAGAAGTAGAGGAACAAACATTCCGGCAATTAATAAAGAAGTGTTAGGTGAATTAGAGATTCCAATTCCCGAATTGGAAATTCAAGATAAAATTGTTGCCCTGAGCCATCTAAAATCGGAAGAATCGAGATTAATTGAAAGATTAAACGAATTAAAATCAAAAAAAATAGAAAGTCAATTGAAAAACTTTATCAATCGTTATGAGTAAAAAAGTAAAAACACAAGACATTAATTCTGTTGTTTGGAATGCGTGTGATACGTTTCGAGGAATTATTGATCCAAGTCAGTACAAGGATTATATTTTAGTGATGCTATTTATAAAATATGTTTCCGATGTGTATTCTGAAAAGAGAGCAGAATATCTAAAAAAGTACAATGGAGATGAAAAAAGGGCTGAACGTGCTATGCAACTTGAGCGTTTTGTGGTTCCTGAAAATAGTCATTTCAGCTATTTTTACGATAATCGAAATGAGGGTAATATAGGTGAGTTAATAGATATTGGATTGGCTGATTTGGAAGAATCTAATAGAGAAAAATTAACCAGCGCTGATGGAGCAGGAGTCTTTAGGAATATCAGTTTTAATAGTAGTAATCTTGGAGATAAAAATGATAAGAACGCCCGATTAAAAAATTTATTAAAGGACTTTGTAGAATTAGACTTAACTCCATCTCATCTGGAAGGAAAAGATATTATAGGAGATGCCTATGAATTTTTAATTTCAAACTTTGCGAGTGATGCGGGTAAAAAAGCAGGGGAGTTCTATACGCCAGCTGGAGTTTCTACTTTAGTCGCTAAATTGACAAAATCAAAACCGGGTGCTAGGATTTATGACCCAACTTGTGGATCAGCCTCATTATTGATTAAAGCAGCAAAAGAGGTTGAGGATCCCAATTTTTATCTCTACGGACAAGAAGCCAATGGAAGTACTTGGGCATTGGCAGTGATGAATATGTTCTTACATGGCTTTGATAATGCATCCATACGTTGGGGAGATACTTTGAGAAATCCTAAGCATATTGAAGGTGATAATCTAATGAAGTTTGATACAGTAGTTGCAAATCCACCCTTTTCATTAGACAAATGGGGGCAAGATGAGTTAGTAGATGATAAATTCAATCGTTTTTCAAGAGGATTACCTCCTAGGAGTAAAGGAGATTGGGCGTTCATCTCACATATGATCGAAAGTGCTTATGAAAGTTCGGGAATGATAGGTGTAGTTGTGCCTCATGGTGTGTTGTTTCGAGGAAGTGCTGAAGGTCGTATTCGAAAAAGGGTAATTGAAGATAATCTGTTAGACGCAGTGATTGGGTTGCCAGCGAATTTGTTTTTCGGAACAGGAATTCCGGCAGCGATTCTGGTTTTCAACAAAGGACGAGAAGCGAATACAAATACATTGTTTATTGATGCTAGCGAAGAATATGCAAGTGGTAAGAATCAGAATGAACTGCTTCCAGCGCATATAGATCATATAGTGAATACTTACGAAGCTTTCAAAGCAGGGAAATTAGAAGTAGGAGTAACAGAAGAAAAATATAGCTATGTAGCAACACTGAATGAGTTGCAAGAGAACGACTATAATTTGAATATTCCTAGGTACGTAGATACATTTGAAGAGGAAGCTGAAGTAGATATCAAAGCAGTACAGCAAGAAATTGATCAGTTAGAAAGTGAGCTAGTCGATGTTCGAGCTGAAATGGATAAATATCTGAAAGAACTGGGATTAAAATGACTGGAGAAATGAGTAGCAATAGATATAAACAAAAAAACCCGGATTCATCATCAGCATCTACATCTGAGAGAGGAACGACCGGGACTGCAATGCAAATATACAAAAAACGCGCCAAAAACAATCGTTTGAAAGCGTAAATATTTTTCGAAGGATGAATCAGAATAAAGTACATAGACATATATCAGAAGATCGATTTGATAAATATCTACAACGTTGTGGCAACAATTTCGATAAGGCATTGATCTTGTATGAGGCAAATACACGTTTGTCACAAGAACTCTATACAGTGTTGAATCATTATGAAATTGCCTTGCGAAATAATATTCACTTCGTGTTGACTCGTGCCCATGGGAAAGAAGATTGGTACAACGATTGGCTAGTTTCTGTACCTCATAACAATTTCCGAGATAAGATTTATGCAGCTAAGAATAACCTGAGAAGAAAACGAGAAGCTGAAACCTCAGGAAAAATAATAGCTGAGTTTTCTTTAGGTTTTTGGACCACCATGTTTAACAATAATTACGATCGTTTGTTATGGAGCGATTTGCGTCTTTGTTTTAATAACATTCCAAGGCCTTTGAGAACCAGAAGGAATATTGTGCATTTGGTACAAAAGACTCGAAAGTTTAGAAATAGAGTGTACCATTACGAACCCATTTTATGGAATTTTAACAGCTTGCGAGAGAACTATGACAATGTATTGCGGTTAATTGAGTGGATGGATGCTGATTTGCATGCCTGGGTAACCACTCATTGTAATTTTCAACACATCTTAACCCAAACAGAAACACAATTGATTGCACAAGGAATTCCAACATAAAATATGGATAAAGAAAAGATACATACAAAAGGATATAAAAAAACAAAACTAGGTTGGATTCCTGAGGATTGGTTAATTACATCAGTAAATGAGGTTTTTAAGTTTTTAAAAACAACTTCTTTCTCAAGAAATCAACTAAACTATAATCAAGAAAGCGAAATATTTTATATTCACTATGGAGATATACATTCTACTTTTCAAACTCCTATTTTAAATTTTGAGCAAAACGATAAAATTCCTCGTCTTAATAACTTGAAAGCCGAAAATCAGGATTATTTAAAAAATGGAGATTTGATTGTTGCGGATGCATCGGAAGATTATGATGGAGTAGGAGAGTCAATTGAGATAGCTAACTTGAAGGGAAAAGCTATAAGCGGTTTACATACTCTGGCTTTGAGAGATTATACAGGTAAAACTATTGAAGGTTTTCGAGCTTATGTATTTAAAAATCCAGTGGTTAATAAAAGTCTAAAAGTAATAGCCACAGGAAGTAAGGTGTTCGGTATTTCCAAAAGTAATGTTCAGAAACTTTTTATAGCATTGCCAAAACTCTCAGAACAAAAAGCCATTGCCGATTGCTTAAGTACCTGGGATACTGCTATTACCAAACTTACTTCCTTAATCAAAGCCAAAGAACTCCAGAAAAAAGCCTTAATGCAGCAATTACTCACCGGAAAAAAACGATTGCCAGGGTTTGAAGACGACTGGAAAACTCAGAGGTTAGCTGAATTTTTTGATGAAAGGAAAGAGACAAATAGAGGTGAGTTAACATTATTGTCTATTGGAGAGGCAGGTGTTTACCCTCAGTCACAATCGAACAAAAAAGACACTTCCAATACTGATAAATCTAAATACAAAAGAATACTTCCTAATGATATTGGATATAATACAATGAGAATGTGGCAAGGAAGGAGTGCATTGAGCGGTTTAGAGGGTATAGTCAGCCCCGCTTACACTATCGTAAAACCAAAGATAAATACCGATCCTGTTTTCTTTTCTTACTTGTTTAAGTTCTCACCTGTGATACACAAGTTTTATAGAAATTCACAAGGATTGGTAAGTGATACATTGAATTGTAAGTTCAAGGATTTTTCAATAGTTAAAGTCTCATTACCTACAAAAAGAGAAGAGCAAACCGCTATCGCCAAAGTTTTGACCCGAGCTGATAAAGAAATAGACCTGTTACAAAAAGAGTTAAAACAATTGCAACTACAAAAGAAAGGAATGATGCAACAACTCCTTATTGGTAAAAAACGTTTGAAAATGTAAAAAGTAACAATCATGGAAACACCTTCATTTCAAGAAGATCATATCTCGCAGATTCCGGCATTGCAATTGCTTATCAATATGGGATATACCTATCTCAATCAAGAGCAAGCAACTCAGGTCAGAGGAAATAAATTTTCGAACGTCATCTTAGAAAATATTTTACGAAGTCAATTGCACAAAATCAATAGCGTGAAGGTGTCGTCCAGCAAAGAGGTTTCTTTTACTGAAGCCAATATTGAAGCAGGTATCCGTGCGTTGCGAGACGTGCCCATGGTTGAAGGGTATCAAACCACTTCTCAAAAACTCTATGAATTATTAACCTTGGGGAAATCGCTAGAGCAAACCGTAGCAGGAAACAGAAAGAGCTACGACTTGCATTACATCGATTGGAAAAATCCGGCAAACAATGTATTTCATGTCACAGAAGAGTTTAGTGTACTGCGTAGTGGTCGCAAAGATCATTACCGTCCGGATATTGTGTTGTTTGTCAATGGAATTCCATTAGGAGTCATAGAATGCAAACGACCTGACATAAAAGATCCTATGGAGCAGGCCATTTCACAACAATTGCGAAATCAGCATGATGATGGCATCCGAAATTTGTATGCCTTATCACAACTGTTGATGGCGATTTCTGTAACAGAAGGAAGCTATGCTACTACAGGTACTGCCTCAAATTTTTGGGCAAAATGGATAGAAAAGCATACCGCCAAACAGCAAGAAAATCGTGACAGAAAAGAGCTCAAAAAGCTGAAAAATATCCCTTTGTCAGAGGCAGATAAAAACAATTTGTTTGCTGAGCGGTATGCCTATGTAAAAAAGCATTTTGAACAACTACATGAAAGTGAGATACAGGTAACTGTACAGGATGAATATTTGTATTATCTATGCAAACCAACTCGTTTGCTGGATTTGATTTACAATTTTATTGTTTTTGACAATGGAGTGAAAAAGATTGCCAGGTATCAACAGTTTTTTGCCATCAAAAAAGCGATGAAACAACTCACTAAATTAGACAATGGGAAGAGAAAAGGAGGTGTGGTATGGCACACACAGGGAAGTGGAAAGTCGTTAACTATGGTTATGTTGGCAGAAGCCATAGGAATGGAGGCGAGTATCAAAAATCCAAAGATTATTTTGGTAACAGACCGAACGGACCTAGACCGACAAATCACTGGAACTTTTGAGAAATGTAAAATACCTGTTGAAAATGCCAAGACAGGAACACAATTGGTAGAACTATTAAACAGGCGAAGCGATGTCGTAATAACTACCATTATCAATAAGTTCGAAACAGCTGTAAAACGTATGAAGACGCCGTTAGAAAGTCCTAATATTTTTGTGTTGGTAGATGAAGGGCACAGAACGCAATACGGCACCTTCAATATTGAAATGCAGAAGACATTGCCTAATGCTTGTTTTATCGCCTTTACAGGGACGCCATTATTTAAAAAAGATAAAAATACGCTATCTAAATTTGGAACGCTAATCGATAGTTATACGGTAGATCAAGCAGTAAAGGATCAGGCTGTAGTTCCATTATTGTATGAAGGAAGACATGCTTTGCAAGATGTGAACTCTGCACCTTTAGACAACTACTTTAACATGATCTCTGAGCCGTTGATTACTTATGAAAAAGCGGATTTAAAAAAGAAATTTAGCAGAGCTGATCAATTGAATATTGCCGATCAAAAAATCTTAGCGATTTGTTGGGATATTAGTAAACACTATCAGAAGAATTTTCAAAATACAGGAAAATTCAAAGGGCAACTTGTTTGTCAAAACAAGGCCTCAGCAGTAAAATATAAAAACTTGCTGGATGAAATAGGAATTGTCACCTCAGAACTGGTGATTTCTCCACCTGATGAAAGAGAGGGAGAAGATTCTGCTTATGGAAACACACCGGATCATGTAAAGCAATTCTGGTACAAAATGATGGACAAGCACGGTACATCAAAAAAATACGAGCAAAATATTGTCAATCAATTTAAAAATGACCATCATCCTGAGATTATAATAGTGGTTGATAAATTACTTACAGGATTTGATGCGCCAAATAACACAGTTCTGTATCTAACAAGAAAACTAATGGGGCATACATTGCTCCAAGCAATAGCAAGAGTGAATAGAGTACACCCGGATAAAGAATATGGGTATATCATCGATTACTATGGGGTTCTGAAAGAGTTGGACAGCGCTATAAAAACCTACTCAGTCTTTGAAGAATTTGATGAGGCACAATTACAAGGGACGCTTACTAGCATAAACGAAGAAATCAGAAAACTTCCACAAAAACATTCAGATGTATGGCAGCTATTCAATTCTATAGAAAATAAGAGGGATGCGCAAGCCTATCAAAACTTATTGCGTGATGAAGCCATAAGAACTAAGTTTTACAATCGACTTACTTCATATGCGAGTATTTTAAAGGTAGCTTTATCATCGATAGATTTTCATAGAGATACTCCAGAGAAACAATTAAAAAGGTACAAAGACGATTTGGCATTTTTTGTAAAACTGAGAAATTCGGTGGTTTCCATATACTCAGATACAATTGATTATAAAAAATATGAGGGACAGATTCAAAAGTTAATCGATACGCACATTCCGTCTGAAGGAGTGGTTAAATTGACAGAATTGGTGAATATTTTTGATAAGAAAGCCTTCGAGGAAGAGGTAGAAAAAGTAGTGGGGAAAGCAGCAAAAGCAGATATGATTGCTTCAAGAACTTCGAAGTATATTACCGAAAAGATGGAAGAAGACCCTGTTTTTTACAAACGTTTCTCCCAATTAATCAAACAAACGATAGATGATTATTTACAAAAGAGAATTGATGAAGCTGAGTATTTAAAGAAAATGGAAGAGTATAAAGAGGCAGTATTGATAAGAACAAATACGGATCTACCTGACTCTTTACATGACAATCATGTTGCCATAGCTTTCTATGGAATAGGGATAGAGGAATTGACATCGAAAGTGAATAATCCAGAAACGTTAAAACAAATTACTGAAATACTGGCTTTGAAATGTGACGAGATTATACAAGATCACCTAGTAGTAGATTGGACTAAGAATATAGATATTCCCAAAAGAATCATGTTCCACATAGGAGAATTCATTATCGATGAAGTGAGAGATGTGTATGATTTAGAACTGAATTTTGAAGAGGTGGATAAAATAAGCGAGAGGATTTTGGAAGTTGCTAAAAACCACTATAAATAATGAATTGTAGTTTACAGTTTGGTTCTGAAAAGATAGATTATACCCTCAGTTTTATTGATAGGAAAACATTGGGAATAGCTGTTGATCCCGATAGAAATGTACTTGTAAAAGCTCCTTTGGGTTGTTCTCTGGGAAAGATTGAAGAAAAGGTCCGGAAAAAAGCTCCATGGATATTGAAGCAAAAAGCTCATTTTTTGTCCTTTGAACCCAGAACACCGAAAAGATCTTATGTTTCTGGCGAAACGCATTTGTATTTAGGAAGACAATATCAGCTAAAAGTAATTATAAGTAAAACGGAAGAGGTTAAATATACAGGTCGTTATATAGAGGTGTATTGTAAGAATAAAAATAGAGCAAAACTACTGTTACAGAACTGGTATATGCTTAGGGCTCAATTATGGTTTAAAAAGATTGCAAACCCCTTAATTAAAAGATTTGAAAATTACGATGTTTCACCTGATGAAATTGAAATTAGATCCATGAAATTGCGTTGGGGTTCTTGTTCTAGTAATGGCAAAATATTGTTAAATCCAGAATTAATCAAAGCTCCTAAAGCTTGCATCCAATATGTCATATTACATGAATTATGTCATTTAGTTTTTAGAGACCATACAAAAGCTTTTTTCGATTTACAAACTAAGGAAATGCCAGATTGGAAGAAATGGAAATATAAATTAGAACAATTATTATCTTAGTTATTCAGAAATAAATTATGGAAATAAAAAACAAACCCCAAACCATTCAAATCTTTTTACCAGATGGTAATCCTAGAAGTATATGTGAAGCAGAAATTACCAATCGGTTGATAAAAACCATTTACTTTCCTAGAATTGCTATGGAAAAGGCATCAAAGAGAGAGGTGGTCAATTTTACAGGGGTGTATTTCTTATTTGGGGAAGATGATAACGGTAGAGAGCTGGTTTATATAGGAGAGGGGGAAAACTGTTGGGATAGAATACGATCTCATCACCGAGAAAAAGATTTTTGGACGGATTGTATTATTGCAGCCACTAAGACAGATGATTATACTAAGACGGACGGGAAATTTTTAGAACATTATTGCTTGAAAATTGCTAAAAAGGTAGGACAATATAAAGTGATAAATAATACTGGATCAAGAAAACCTTCAATTTCCGAATCCAGACAAGCAGATTTGCTGGATAATTTCGATACGATCAGAATTTTAGTAGGTACACTTGGATTCCAATTGTTTGATGATAAGAGAGGAACTACAGAACTATCGGAAAATGAGATATTCTATTGTAAGGGTAAGGAAGCACAAGCACAAGCCATTCTTAAAGATGAAGGTGTTTTGGTTTTAAAAGGTTCAGTAGCTAATTTAGAAGCAACCAAAACAGCTGGGGCTTGGGTAATTAATATGCGTCAAAAACTCGTTAATAAAGGAGTTCTGACCGAAAATGGGAATACATATCTATTTGAAGAGGATCAGATTTTTAAATCACCGAGTGCAGCAGCAGCTTGTGTTTTGGCAAGAAGAGCTAATGGCTGGAAGGAATGGAAAGATAAGAATGGGAAGACCTTAGATGAATTAAAAAGAAGGTAAAATATCTAGTGAACACTTTCATAACTTCAGAAATCACTGCTATCAGTATTCTTTTACTGTTTGTAGTTGTCATCATTTTTTAGAGATCCGAAAACGAAAAAACAACTTCCAAGACTTCGATGATCCTTTCGATCAACTCAACGATTTGTAGTTTTGGATATTATTCCGTGTATTATAATAAACAAATAAAAGATTTTTTGTAAATTTGTGTATTATAACAAACAAAATGATTGAAAGTATTTCCATCAAAGAAGTCAAAATGCGTTTGGGTGTCTTGTGCAAACAGCAACGCACGCGTTATGAATTGTCGCAAGAAGAGTTGGCGGAAGAGTTGGGAATTTCACGTTATACCATTCAAAAGTTTGAGAGTGGGAAGAACGCAACCTTAGATACCGTACTTAAAATTGCGAATCATTTCGATTTGCTACAACCTTTTTACCAAGCACTCCAACGATTGGAAGATCAGAACAACCAAAACTCCTTGTACTAGTTATGGCGGCGAATCTTATCATAGAAGTACAACTGTTCGGACAGGAAATTGGAAAGGTAGGCTACGATGTAGACAAACGGACTTCCTATTTTCAGTACCATCCCGAGTTTTTGGAATCCAATACTTACACAAAGATTTTTCCGTATGTGATCAAACGCATCAAACCCGTGCAGGTCTTTACCCAGTACGAAGGAGAAACCTTTCGCGGATTGCCGCCTATGATTGCCGATTCACTCCCTGACTTGTTTGGAAATACCATTTTTAAGGAATGGTTTGAAAGTAGTCATCAGGGAAGCAAGAAAATCACGCCGCTGGAGCAATTGACTTATGTGGCCAACAGAGGGATGGGTGCTTTGGAATACAAACCCGTACAGCCGATTCCCAAATCGACGACCATTGACATTCAGGAAATTGTGTCGGTTTTGGAACAAGTACTCGATCTTAAAAAACAACGTTCCGAAAAGGATTTGAGCGAGCTGGCACTGCTCAATATTTTTAAAATAGGAACTTCAGCAGGAGGGGTACGGCCCAAAATTTTAATTTCAGAACACAAAGAAAATGGGAACATCATCCCAGGAGATTTGGAATATTCTGGTGATTATCGTCATTATCTGGTCAAACTAAATTTGGACGAAGGTATAGGTTACAACAGAGAAAAAGTGGAGTATGTGTACTATCAGCTTACCCAAGAGTTGGGTATTCAAATGATGCCTTCCAAACTGATTCAGGGAATTCATTTTGCGACAGAGCGTTACGACAGACAGCAGGGAGAGAAAAAGCATGTACTCACTGCATCAGGTCTCACGGGTTGGGATTTTAAATCGGTTGCAGAGAGCAGCTATGAAAATGTATTTCGATTGGCTTTGGACCTGAGAGTACCTTACAAAGACATTCAGGAATTGTACAAGCGCATGATTTTTAATTTGGTATTTGGCAATGTTGATGATCACCTGAAGAACCATAGTTTCATCTACAACAAAGAAAAAAACGCATGGAATTTGGCACCAGCTTATGATATTACCTATCCGCTGAACATCAATCTGAATTTTACCAAAGTCACACGTGCTTTGTCCATCAACGGAAAACGAGACAACATCAATCTGAAAGATGTACTAGAAGTTGCCGAAGAGTTTGCCATTAAAAACCCGAAAGGGATTGTCAAGCAAGTGCAAAGTGTCATTCCCCAATGGCGAGAGTATGCGATAGAAATAAACATTCCAGAAAGAGTGATCGTTGCAATTCAGGAAGAGTTTGTGTTATTGAAATAATTAAGCTTTTTATCAAAATCGCTTGGCAATGTCATGGAAATCGGATTGACCATTTTTTCAGGACAACATATTATCAGGTCGAGCCCCAATAAAATTCAAATACTTCATTTTTAAAGTGGTAACATCGTATGATTCGAAATCCTTTTCGCAATTAAATCTCGAAAAAAATCTGGGATAATTTGCTTTTTTCATTTTAATCGCTAGATTTGTTGCTTTAGATTTTTTAAGCATGGAATTACGTAACGCTTGGCAAAACTTCTTTTTTTACTTTTATTATTCAATAAGAGCCGAGGCTTTGTAGTGTTATGTAATTTATAAAACAAAAGTCTCGGAGTTCATTCGAGACTTTTTTTTTGCTCAAAAAGAGCGTTTTAACAAAATAGACTTAAAAAATCTGATCGTTGACAATTGTTCACCGATCACTGATTATTAATAATTGAATACTGATAATTGATCATTGTAAAATGAACGCCCAAAAAAAAGTCGCCATACAAGGAACTATAGGTTCCAATCACTACAAAGTTGCCAAAGAATACTTTGGAGAAGATTGTGAGATCAAAGAGTTTCTCTCCTTTGATAGTTTGGTAGATTGCCTCAATCAAGGACATTGCGATATGGGTATCATGGCTTTGGAAAATACCATTGCAGGGTCTATTATTCCCAACTATGCATTAATCGATCAGAACGATTTATTCATTGGTGGGGAGTATTATTTGAGCATTCATCATCATTTGATGGCATTACCCAATCAGCCTTTAGAGGAGATTCAAGAAGTTTGCTCACATCCTATGGCTTTGTTGCAGTGTAAGGCTTTTTTCAAGAACCATCCGCATATTAAGTTGGTAGAAGATGTCGATACAGCGGAAGTGGCCAAAAGAATTTCGGAACAACAGCTAAAAGGAATTGCAGCCATTGCCCCTAAAATTGCTGCAGAGATTTTTGATTTGGAAATTTTAGAAGATGAAATTCAAACGATTAAAGACAATGCAACCCGCTTTGTGATTGTTCAAAAAAGAGAGATGGCTGAGCGGAGTCGAAGCCACCAGATCGAGGAAAGCCTTCGACAAGCCTGTCTGCCGACAAGGCAGACTCAGACTGACAATATTAACAAAGCCTCTTTAAAGTTTGAATTGGATCACAAGCGAGGAAGTCTGGCAGCGATGCTGAATGTGATGAGTGATTGCAAATTGAACCTAACGAAAATACAATCCCTTCCTAAAATAGAAACCCCTTGGAAATACGCCTTCTTTGTAGATGTAACTTTTGATGATTATCAGGACTATGATAGGGCAAAAGCCATCATTAAAATTATGGCAGAAGAGTTGACGATTATAGGAGAATACAAAAATGGCCGTAGCACAAGCTAAGAAATAGCAAGATAAAAAATGAAAGCAGCAGAACGACTCATACATATCAAAGAATACTACTTCTCCAGAAAATTAAAGGAAGTGCGCGCTTTGATGACAGCAGGAAGCCCTATTATCAATATGGGGATAGGGAGTCCAGATTTAGAACCCCCAAAAAATGTCATTGAGGCCATACAAAGTTCATTGTTAGATGTGAATGCACATAAATACCAGAGCTATCAAGGTTTGCCAGAATTCAGAAATGCCGTAAGTGAATTCTATCAAAAACAATTTAAAGTCGAGGTAGATACCAATAGTGAAGTCTTACCGCTGATGGGAAGCAAAGAAGGAATTTTACATATTTCTATGGCTTTTTTAAACAAAGGTGATAAAGTGTTGATTCCCAATCCGGGATATCCTACCTACACATCGGTGACTCATTTGGTGGAAGCGACACCTATCTATTACAATCTGAATGAAGCCAATGGTTGGCAACCCGATTTAGAGGCTTTGGAAGAAGAGGATCTTTCGAATGTGAAAATCATGTGGGTGAACTATCCACATATGCCCACAGGAGCCAAAGGATCGAAAGCCTTGTTTCAAAAATTGATTGATTTTGGGAAGAAGCATCAAATTTTGATTGTGAATGACAATCCTTACAGTTTTGTATTGAACGAGCAACCCATGAGTATGTTATCGCTGGAAGGCGCCAAAGAAATCGCATTGGAATTAAACTCTTTGAGCAAATCGTTTAACATGGCAGGATGGCGCGTAGGAATGTTATTGGGGAATTCAGATTTGTTACAGGAAGTACTGAAAGTAAAAACTCAGATGGATTCAGGAATGTTTTATGGGATTCAAAAAGGAGCCATAGCAGCTTTAAGCCTAAGCTCGGATTGGTTTGAAAGGATTAATAAAGTATACCAACAAAGAAGAGAGCTGGTTTGGCAAATAGCCGAATCGTTAGAATGTACATTCAGCAAAGAAAGCTCGGGAATGTTTGTTTGGGCGAAGTTGCCAGAAGGAAAAAATGCAGAAAAAGTGGTGGATGATTTGTTATACAAGCATCATATATTCATTGCTCCCGGAACCATTTTTGGAAGTCAAGGTGAAGGATACATTCGCTTTTCATTATGTGTTGACGAAGGGCAATTAGAAGAAGCGTTGGGGAGAGTAAAGAATGAGGAGAAAAGAGTGAGGAGTAAGGAGTAAGGAGAAAAGAGAAAAGAGAAAAGCTGAAAACATGGAATTTCATAATTCAGTATTAAAAATTCGTAATTGAAATGAACGTATTTATCATAGGAACAGGATTGATGGGAGGCAGTATTGCATTGGACATTCAACAAGTATTTGAAGAGGCCGTACTGTATGGAATTGATAAAAGCCCTTTGCATTTGAAAAAAGCGAAAGAATTGGGCATCGTTCACCACGAATCTTCATTAGAAGAGTTGCCTAAAGCTACGATCGTTATCATGGCCATTCCAGTAGATACAACTGTTCATGTATTGCCAGAAATTTTAGATGCTGTCAACGACCAAGCTGTAGTTATTGATATGGGATCTACCAAACAGCAAATCTGTGAGGTGATAAAAAACCATCCAAAGCGACGGAATTTCTTGGCCGCTCATCCTATTGCAGGAACCGAGTTTTCAGGACCTCAAGCAGCTATTAGAGGATTGTTCCAAGGAAAAACCAACATCATTTGTGAGGTAGAAAAGACCGCTTTTAAACTGCAAGAAAAAGCATTGAGCATTTTCTCAAAAATAGGCATGCGTATTCGTTATATGGATCCAGTTTCTCACGACAAACACATTGCCTACGTATCTCACTTGTCGCACATTAGCTCTTTTATGTTGGGGAAAACGGTGATAGAAAAAGAAAAGAACGAGCGAGATATTTTTGATATGGCTGGAAGTGGATTCGAATCTACGGTACGTTTGGCAAAAAGTTCTCCTGCTATGTGGACCCCAATTTTTGAGCAAAATAAAGCCAATGTTATAGAAACATTAGAGGAATATATTGGAAACTTACAAAAGTTTAAAAACTTAATGCAAGAAGATGATTTTCAGGCAATTTATGAAGAAATGGAAAGTACAAATCACATTAAAAATATTCTGAACGGAATTAAAATATGAAACAAATAGTGTCAGTACTAATTTGACAGGTCAAATTTACCTGTCTGCCGACAAGACAGAATTGAGAATTAGAAAATAGTAATTAACTAGACAAGTATTATATAGAAAACAAAAACAATGGAAAATAAGAAAGAATTAAGATCATGGTTAAACAACTTCGGATTAGAACATCCGCTAGTTATTGGAGGACCATGTAGTGCAGAGACGGAAGAACAAGTGTTAAAAATTGCACATCAATTAAAAGACTCAGATGCAACAGTGCTAAGAGCTGGAATTTGGAAGCCAAGAACACGCCCAGGAAATTTTGAAGGAGTAGGCGCACTAGGATTAAAATGGTTGAAAAGAGCCAAAGAAGAAACAGGAATGATGATTGCCACGGAAGTTGCGAATGCCAATCATGTAAAGTTAGCATTGGAACACGATGTAGATGTTTTGTGGATAGGTGCAAGAACTACAGTAAGTCCATTTATTGTACAGGAAATTGCAGATGCTTTAAAAGGAACCGATAAAATTGTATTGGTAAAAAATCCTGTGAATCCAGATTTACCATTATGGTTGGGTGCTATTGAGCGATTGTATGCTGCAGATATTAAAAATTTAGGAGTGATTCACAGAGGGTTTTCTACTTATGAGAAAACAAGATACCGTAACAATCCCAACTGGCAAATTCCTATTGAATTGCAAAACCGCTTCCCAGATTTGCCTTTGATTTGTGATCCATCTCACATTGCAGGAAGAAGAGACATCATTTTTGATATCTGTCAGACTGCACTGGATTTAAATTTTGATGGACTGATGGTAGAAACGCATTACGATCCCGACAATGCTTGGTCTGATGCGAAGCAACAAATAACACCTGATACTTTAATACAGATGATGGATGATTTAAAGATTCGTAAGTCAACCGATACAGAAGCAGAATATAGAAATGCTTTAAATACACTTCGTACGCAAATAGATGTGGTAGACCACCAATTGATTGAAACTTTAGGAAAGCGAATGAAGATTGCTGATGAAGTTGGACTGCTTAAGAAAGAGAAAAATGTAGCGATTCTACAATCAAAAAGGTGGAATGAAATCTTAGGGAAAATGATCTTGGAAGGAGAAGAAAACAATCTGAGTGAAGAGTTTGTTCTGAGAGTATTCAAAGCCATTCACCAAGAGTCGATCAATCATCAAAAGAAGATTATCAATGCATAAAAGGTTTCTAGAAAATAAATGAAACCAAATATTGTCATCTTGAGCCTGTCGAAAGATATTTGACAGTCAAAAATCTAAAAACTTCGACAAGCTCAGTTTGACAATTATGACGATTTTCAGTTCGCCTTTTTATTCCTCATTGGTAGCTTCTATTTTTCGCTTAAAGACATAGCGTGTGATAAAAATCCCATTGCTGTCGCCTTTCCCACCAAAGCTTTCAACTGCGCTGGTTACAAATGCTAGTTCCCATCCTTCTTCTGACATTGTGTTAATCTTTGAAGTTGTTACAGCGTCATTTGCTGCAATATTTTGAAAGCGAATTCCTCCTAAATTAAAAAAGTTAAGCAACTTCGTTTCTTCAAAATTTTTCACACGAATTTTAGAACGACTAGATTTATTTCTTTTATCTTTTTGTGATTTTCCATCAGTTCTTTGTGAAGTAAAATCTTTATAATTACGCTCGTCATTTGCAGAAATCAATCGAGATCTTCCTAATCCACTTGGAATTATTGATTCAACACTGGTTACTACTTTGTATTCATATTGCTGAGCATCAGCAGAATACAGGCAACCTAAAAGAGCGACAACTAAATAGAATTTTTTCATGATATTTGTTTTAGATTAATGGTTCTAAGGTAGTCAAAAACAATGCCAATTTAAAAAATGTTTCATGGAAGGAGTTGTATACAAATCTACGGGAAGTTGGTATTGGGTGAAGTCTGAAAAAAAAGTATTACACAAATGTCGAATTAAGGGAAAGTTCCGAATAAAAGGAATCAAAAGTACCAATCCTATCGCAGTAGGAGATCGTGTAAATTTTGAATTAGAAACCATCGGAGATGAAGAGGTTGGAGTGATTACGAAAATTCATGAAAGAGAAAACTACATCGTCAGAAAATCCGTTAACCTCTCGAAACAGACCCATATCATAGCTTCAAATATTGATCAGGTTTTTTTATTGGTTACCATCAACAATCCACCTACATTAACCACCTTTATCGATCGATTTTTGGTCACAGCAGAAGCCTATTCTATTGAAGCAGTCTTAGTTTTCAATAAGATTGATACTTATAAGATTGAAGAGAGAGCTGAGATTTTGTATTTAAAAGATATTTACGAAGCCATCGGTTATCAATGTATAGAAGTTTCTTCAACTGAAATGACAAACGTAAACATCATCAAAGAATTGATGGAAGGAAAGGTGAGTATGTTTTCCGGACATTCTGGAGTAGGTAAAACAACATTAGTCAATGCAATTGAACCAGGGCTAAACTTAAAAACCAAGGAAATATCCGATCAGCACAAACAAGGACAGCACACAACAACCTTTGCAGAAATGTTTGATTTAAGTTTTGATGCTAAAATTATTGATACACCCGGAATCAAAGGCTTTGGTGTAGTAGATATGACCAAAGAAGAATTAGGAGATTATTTCCCTGAGTTTTTTGCTTTGAAACAAGATTGTAAATTTCACAATTGTATCCATGTAAATGAGCCTCATTGTGCAGTGAAAGACGCTTTAGATGAGGAAGAAATTTCGTGGTCTCGTTACAAAAGTTATCTGCAAATCCTAGAGGGGGAGGAAGAAAATTACCGAACAGACATCTGGGAGTAATACTCATGTAGCAATGATTTAATGAACTAATGTAATAATGAAGCAATAAACAGGTCTTTCAAACTTTTAACTTTCCAACTTCAAACTAATTTATGAAAGCAGTTATTCAAAGAGTATCCGAAGCCAGTGTAACAGTCAATAATGAAAGAATTGCCGAGATTACAGAAGGGCTGTTGATTCTGCTTGGAGTAGAAGATGCAGATACTCAGGAAGACATAGAATGGTTGTCTAAAAAGATTGTGAACCTTCGCATTTTTAATGATGAAAAAGGAGTCATGAACACGTCATTAATCGATACAAACGGAGATGCTATTGTTGTGAGTCAATTTACCTTACATGCCTCTACCAAAAAAGGGAACAGGCCTAGCTATATTAAAGCTTCTAAACCTAATTTTGCCATTCCTATGTATGCATCTTTTGTTGAGCAATTGGAAAAAGAACTTGGTAAGAGAGTGCAAACAGGTGAGTTTGGTGCCGATATGAAGGTAGCATTGTTAAACGACGGGCCCGTAACCATTATCATAGATACAAAAGATAAAAAATAATCCATTTATTTTCCATGGAAAATAAATTTCCTGTATATTTGCCATGGAAATTAAAAATTCAATACAATAAACAAAATGAAAAAAGTAATTATCGCAATCGTTGCCGTTTCTACCATCTTAACAGCTTGCAAGGGTAAGAAGAAAGAAAAAGTAGAGGCGAAAGAAGAAGTAAAAGTTGCAAAAGTAGTAGCAAAAAACAATATAGATATAACAACTTCTGTACTTACATGGAAAGGAACAAAACCAACAGGCGCTCACAATGGTGTTGTAAGTTTAAAAGAAAGTACGTTAACTCTTGAGAACGGAGTTGTAACTGGAGGTGAGTTTATCGTGGATATGGGAACTATTTCAAACTTAGATATTAAAAAGCCTAAAGGAAAAGCTGGTTTAGAAGGACACTTGAAGTCTGCTGATTTCTTTGACATTGAAAAGTTTCCAACATCGAAGTTTGTCATCACTTCTGTAGAAGAGAAAGATGGAAAATTAGCTGTTACAGGGAATCTAACAATTAAAGACGTTACTAAAAGTATTACAATTCCTGCTTCTGTATCAACAGAGAGTGGTGTAACTACGTTTAAAAGTGATGTATTTAATATCGACAGAGCGGATTTCAACGTAAAGTATGGATCTAAAAAATGGTTCGATAACTTGAAGGATAAATTTATTGACGATATAGTTGAAATGTCTTTTGAAGTAAAAACAAAGAGCTAAATCACTGATCTTAATCAGATTTAAATAACCCAAGAATTTTGATTCTTGGGTTATTTTTTTAACTTGCACCCACATTAACCAAACAATGCGAAACGAGCATAGGTTTTTAATCGTTTTAAATTCAAATAATAAAATGATTAGAATTTATGGGAGTTCTTGAACGTATTCAATTTTTTGAATACTTCAGATCAAAAAAATGTAACAGATGAAAAAGATACTCATTTTAGTGATAGCAATTGTGCTATGCTTCTTCCACAAAACGTACTCTCAAGAAATACAACTTTCAGCATTAACCATACCAAAAGAGCTACGAGAGAATGCCAATGCTGTTATCCGTGATTTTAGCATGGAAGTCACCATTGAATCTGTCAACAAGATGAAAGTCAAAAGAAAAAAAGTGATTACTTTTTTGAACAGAATAGGGCATCGACAGTATTTTAATGCGCAAATTGGCTATAGTCCAGATATAAAAGTTAATAAACTTAGCGCAAAGATCTACAATGCGATGGGAGAAGAAGTGAAGAAATTTTCGAAAGGGAAATTTATTGATGTCAGCGCTGTCAGTGATGGATCTTTATATGATGATACAAGAATTAAATATATTGAGTACACTCCTACAGCATACCCATATACCTTGGTTTTTGAAAGTGAGTATACTACTTCAACTACTGGCTTTATTCCTCGTTGGATTCCAATAAGAAACTACTTTTTAGGAGTAGAAAGAAGTTCTTATCGAATAATAAATCAGACTAGTAATAAAATTCGTATCAAAGAAAAGCAATTCAAAGATTTTAATATTTCCAAGACATCTTTAGAAAATGGGTTCATTTATGAATTAAAAAAAGCCAAGCCCATTAAATATGAACAAAAGTCAATTGCATTTACAGAATTTACTCCTGAGTTGATAGTAGCGATTAACACTTTCTCTTTAAAAGGAGTAATGGGGTCAGCTACTGATTGGAAAAGTTTTGGATTGTGGAGATATAATTATTTAAAGAATGGAAAGGATGAGGTTTCAGATGAAATTAAAAATAGGGCTTTAAAATTAGTTAAGGGAGTAGAAGATCCCATAGAGAAAGCAAAAATCATATACAAGTATGTGCAAGATAAAACTCGATACATCAGTGTACAAGAAGGAGTAGGTGGTTGGAAACCCATAGCAGCCAATCGAGTAGATGCTGTAGGCTATGGCGATTGCAAAGGGTTGACAAATTATACAAAAGCATTATTGGATGTAGTAGGAGTAAAATCTCACTATTCAGTAATTTGGGCAGGAGGATTACCTAAAGATGTTGAAGAAGATTTTTTTTCAATGCAAGGAAATCACGTTATTTTAAACATACCCATAGAAGGAAAGGAAGATGTATGGCTAGAATGTACCAGTCAGATTGCCCCTTTCGGATTTTTAGGAGATTTTACAGACGATAGAAATGTATTGGTTATAACTCCAGAGGGAGGAATTATCAAAAGAACTCCTTCATATTATGATGAGAAGAATTTGCAAAAAACAAATGCCACAATTTCTTTGTTAGCCAATGGAGATATTGAAGCGAAAGTGACAAGATTGAAAGAAGGAATCCAATACGACGACATTTATCCTATTGAAAGTATGTCGAAGGATGACTTGGATAAATATTTTAAAACCAGAGTTTGGGATTATAATAACAATTTAGAGATTCAGTCAATTGAACTAAAGAATGACAAAGAGGCTGTACGATTTACGGATGTTTCAGAAGTGAAAATTGAAGGATATGCAAGTGTGAATGAGAATGAGTATATCTTTAGATTGAATGCTTTTAACATGTTTAACTCTGTGCCAAAGCGTTACCGAAATAGAAAGCTTCCTTTAAAAATATACAGGGGCTTTAAAGATGTAGATACCTATGAAATTAAATTACCAAAAGATTTTTCAGCAACTTTACTTCCACAAAATATAGATGTTTCTTCCAAATTTGGAAGTTATAAGATGTCTCTGGAAAGGAAAGATGAAAAAACATTGATCTACAAAAAAGAATTGATTCTGAAACATGGAGAATACCCAAAAGAAGAATACAAAACCTACAGAAAATTTATGAGAAAAATTGCAAGATATGAAAATATGAAAATTGCATTAACGAAATCGAAAACCTAAAAATTACGTCTGAAAAACAATAACAAACCAAAAGCTAAATTTTAATTATGAAGAGAATGATAACCATTGGGTTGTTGCTATTTTGTATGATAGTAACAGCTCAGGAAATTAAATTTGGAAAAGTATCCAAAGAGGAACTACAAGAAGCTTTTTACGCAAAAGACTCTACAGCGAATGCAGCATACTTGTATCGTAAGAGAAGGACTTATTTTTCTTACGATAAGAATGATGGATTTATGATTATTACTGAGATTCACAATAGAATCAAAATTTATAACAAAGAAGGCTTTGATTATGCCACCATCCAAATTCCATATTACAAACCTGAATCTGGGTCATCAGAACGAATTTCTAAAATTTCGGCTTACACCTTTAATCTAGAAGGAGGAAAGGTAAAGAAAGAAAAAATTGGCAAAAAGCAAATTTTTAATGAGAAGCTTTCGCGTTTTCGTAGCGTGAAGAAAATGACCATGCCCAATGTCAAAGAAGGCTCTGTAATTGATGTAAAGTACAGAAGAACTTATCCTTACTGGAGAATAGCTGATTTAATCTTTCAATTTGATATTCCAGTAAAGAGACTAGCATACAAAGTAGAGATTCCTGAATATTTCATTTTCGATAAAAGAAATAGAGGATATTATATTCCTAAATTAGTAGAGACTAAAAAGAATGGAAAAATAGACTTTGGATATAACAATGTTCTGAACTTTAGTACCAATGTATACTCAATAAATGCAGAAGACGTTCCTTCTTTGAGTAAAAGAGAGCCTTATGTAGCTAGCTTGAATAACTACAGAGGAGCTATGGATTTTGAATTGGCAGCAACCCAAATGCCACAAAGTACTTATAAGAACTATTCAAAAACATGGGAGGGTGTAAGTAAGTCCATTAATCAGTCCAAAGGCTTTGGAGGAGAATTAGCAAAGACAAGATATTACAAAAAAGATTTAGAGGCCTTTTTATCTGGTGTTAGCTCAGTTCCTGAGAAAATAGCCAAAGTTTTTCAATTTGTAAAATCAAAAGTAAAATGGAACAACTACTATGGCTTGTATTCTGATATAGGAGTATCAAAAGCTTATAAAGAAGGCTCGGGAAATATTGCTGATATCAACCTTATGCTGACCTCTATGTTGCGTAGTGCAGGTGTGGATGCAAATCCTGTGTTGGTAAGTTCTAAAAGCAATGGCGTTCCTCTGTTTCCTACTACCAACGGTTTTAACTATGTAATTTGTATGGTAGATTTACCAGGAAATAAATATGTTTTGTTAGATGCGACAGATCCATATAGTATTCCTAATGTATTGCCTTTTAGAGCGTTAAATTGGAAAGGAAGAAAAGTGACAAAAGATGGATGGTCTTCTTGGGTAAACTTAGTGCCTTCAAAACACTCTGTTGAAAATACGTTCATTGGGGCGAAGATTACGGAAGATTTAGAAGTAGAAGGAAAACTAAAGTCAAAGTTCACAGATTACACAGCATTAGGTTATCGAAGTCGAAATAACATTCTAAAAGAGGATGTGGTAACATCAAAAATTGAAGAAAAATACAATGTAGAACTTTCCGATTTTAAAATCACCAACAAAAAAGAATTAGGAAAGCCTGTGGCAGAGTCTTACTCTTTTATAGGCGAAGACTTGGTAGAGGAAATTAATGGAAAATTATATGTAGAGCCACTACTTTTCTTAGCTCTTAGTAGCAATCCATTTAAATCGGAAACTCGTGAATTTCCAGTCGACTACTTATATCCTTGGAAAGATATAGAAAGGGTTTCTATAGAAATCCCTGAAGGGTATTCCGTAGAGTCTTTACCTAAAAGTGAAGCATTTATGTTACCAGAAGATATGGGGACTTTTAAATACATTGTAAAAGCACAAGGAAAGAAAATTACCGTACTCTTTAATCTGGAAATTAATTCCGCAGTGATTCCACCAACCTTGTATGCAAATCTGAAAGATTTCTATAAAAAAATGGTCGAAAAGCAAACGGAGAAAATAGTTTTGGTAAAATCATAAAAAAAACCTGTCTAGAAAGTTGTTATTCCGAGCACGCGAAAGCGTGAGAAGGAATCTCATTATTTAAGTTCCTATTTGTAAGATTACTTCGAAATTAAAATTTTTCGTAATGACAAATACTTAATACTTTTTAGACAGATTTTCTATGTAGAAATTACATTGGAGTTTTTCACCTCTCCAATGGTAAAGATAGAGTGCGTACTTCCAATGTGTTTAATAGTGGTGAGTTTTGTTACCATGAATTCTCTGTAGGCTTTCATATCTTTTACATAAATTTTGAGAATGTAATCATAGTCTCCACTTACATGAAAGCATTCTGTAACCTCATCTAATTTTAGAATCTCTTTTTCAAAGTTGGATAAAAATTCCTTTGAATGTTGTAAGAGTTTGATATGGCAAAAGATTAAAAAAGATTTGTCAATTTTATCTTTATCAATCAGTGCGACATATTTTTTTATAATGCCTTCTTTCTCCAATTTTTTAATACGCTCATAAATAGCAGTTACCGATAAACTAAGTTTTAAAGAAATCTGTTTGTTGGTGAGTTTGCTATTATCTTGTAAAAGAGCTAAGATTTTTTGATCAGTAATATCTAAATGCATTCTGAAAAATTTTCATAAATCCAAGACAAATAATTGATTATTTAGATTTATAATTTATTTATAGATTAAAATTATGAAAATAAATCTGTATTTTTATATAATAATTGATTATTAATCTATTTAGTTATTTATTTGTGTAAATAAAATCTATTAGATATGAAATTCAATCCAGCTGACAACATTCAAGATTTACAATATTTTGGAGAATTTGGAGGAGTTAATCCATCTATCTCGGATTCATCTACCTATACTTTTTTATCAGCAAAAACCATGTTCGATACCTTTGAAGGGAATGCAGATGGATGCTACTTGTATTCACGACATAGTTCACCGAGCAATCTATACCTAGGTGAAGCACTGGCGGCTATGGAAGGAACTGAAACTGCAAATGTTGCTGCTTCAGGAATGGGAGCTATTACACCTGTATTGTTACAGTTGTGTGAGTCTGGAGATCATATTGTGTCGAGCAGAACCATTTATGGCGGAACCTACGCTTTTTTAAAGAATTTTACTCCAAGGTTAAATATCGAAACAACTTTTGTAGACATCACTAAATTAGATGTAGTAGAAGCAGCCGTTACTAAAAATACCAAAGTGTTGTACTGCGAATCTGTGAGCAATCCCCTATTAGAGATCGCAGATATTCAAGGACTCGCTGCATTGGCAAGAAAATATAACTTGAAATTAGTGGTAGACAACACATTTTCTCCCTTATCTATTGCCCCCGCGAAATTAGGGGCTGATGTGGTGATTCATAGTTTAACAAAGTTTATCAATGGCTCTTCAGATACTGTAGGAGGTGTGGTTTGTGGAACACAAGAGTTTATTGATCAGTTGAGAAATGTGAACGACGGTGCAAGCATGTTGTTAGGTTCAACCATGGATAGTGTAAGAGCTTCTTCTGTTTTAAAGAATCTAAGAACACTTCATATTCGAATGAAGCAACATAGTTACAATGCGATGTATTTGGCAAAGAAATTTGAAGCAGATGGATTAAGAACTGTCTATCCTGGATTGACTTCTCATCCATCACATTCTTTATTTACCTCAATGATGAATGGTGAGTACGGTTATGGAGGAATGTTAACCATTGATGCTGGAAATTTAGAAAAAGCCAACGAGCTGATGGAATTAATGCAGCACAAAAACCTAGGTTACTTAGCCGTTAGTTTAGGTTTCTATAAAACACTATTCTCTGCACCGGGTTCTTCTACATCTTCAGAAATACCAGAAGACGAACAAGTAGAAATGGGACTGTCTGATGGATTGATTCGTTTCTCTATTGGGCTGGATGCAAACATTGAAAGAACCTACCAAATGATGAAAAGTTGTATGTTGGAAGTTGGCGTTTTAAAAGAAGAAATAGCAAAAGCACTCATTTAACAGTTTAATAATTCAAATCTCATAATTGTCTCCCTCTACGGATCACTCGAATGGCATGTCTTCAAAAGTGCCAATTCGGGTGATTTTAAAAATCTCTAAACGCTCTTTCAAAAATTGCTTTAAAATAATCTGTTGGAGAGCCTTCTCGAAATTGTTCTTCAGCTAAATTTATGGTATTCCAACGGTCATTTTCTTTCACCAATCCAAAGCTAAATAAAGACGAATTAATGTCTTTTTCATTGAGTAAAGGATAGCGTAAGTCTTTGTAAATAAGTTGTTCAGTGATGTTGGATTTATACAAAGCATAATAATCTTTACTAAACCAACGAAGTGTCTGTATATCGGGATGTTGAATGTCTATAAAGTCATGATTTTTAGGAATCTTGATGAATTTTGAAGCAACATTTCCTCGGTCAAAAATGGAATAAAAAGAAGCATAATAATTCTCCTTTCCTTCAGCAATACTGTACCATAATACATTATTTAGCAGCGTAGGTTGCGCACTAAATCGACTGTATTCAATATTCGCTTTTTCTAGAGATTTTCGAAAAATGGAATCAATGTATAACTTATTTCCTAAAGTGATTAATAGATAAAAGCTACTGATGTAAATTCCTGCTTTGGTCCATTTCATTCTTTTAGGATTTGATCTCTTAAAAAATAGAACTACAAGTAAGCAAAATAAGAATGGAAGTGTGTACAAAGGGTCAGCAACAGAGATATTATTAAATGCCACCCTGTAATCTGTAAAGGGCAGAAACAACTGTGTTCCGTAAGGGGTGAAACTGTCTAAAATAGGGTGGGTAAAAATGGATAGAAAAAACAACCGAACCCAGTCTAGTAAATCTGTAGATCCTTTTCTTTTTCCAGTGTCGTACAGTTCCGAGACGACAAATCCAATGACCAAAGAGCCTATGAGTGAAAATAAAATTGAATGCATAAACCCTCTGTGAAAAGCAAGGTTATCAATCTCATTTGGATAGAAAAAACTCCCTAAGATTACATCTAAATCAGGAATGGTTCCTCCAATAGCACCAAAAAGTAAAGCTTTGTTTCCAATTTTCTTTCCCAAAGCAATTTCACCGCAAGCAGCTCCTAATACAATTTGTGTTAAAGAATCCATGAATGCAAATGTAAGAAATCGCTTCATTTGCGTAGCTTCATCTAAAATCGTAACATTACAGTTCTAAAAATTACCGCATGCAAGACGATAAAAACCTATCAAAAATAGAAATAGAAGATCAGCATATCATGGAAAATGATGATTTAGGATTGGGAGCAGCCTTTATTCCAGTTATTATCTTAATGGGGTTTTTAGCATACAATATTTTTGCAGCTGATGGAGCAATGTTTGGAGATTATTCCAATCAATACATTCTTCTCATAGGAGGTTTAGCTGCTGCTCTTGTTGGTCTTGTAAAGAAGGTTTCTGTGGTAAGAATGTTTTTAGAAGTATGGGAGAATTGGAGAAGTATTTTAGTTCCTATTCTAATTCTATTGCTTGTAGGAGCATTGGCAGGAACATGGCTAGTTAGCGGAATAATTCCTGCAATGGTTTATTATGGACTGCAAGTATTAAGCCCAGCAATCTTTTTACCTGCATCGGTCATTATAGCTGCTATTATTTCTATAGCAACAGGAAGTTCTTGGACTACATCAGCAACAGTGGGAATCGCTTTGATTGGTATTGGAAGCGCTTTAGGAATTCCTCCAGGAATGATAGCAGGAGCTGTTATTTCAGGAGCATATTTTGGAGATAAAATGTCGCCTTTAAGTGATACTACCAACTTGGCACCAGCCATGGCGGGAACGGATTTGTTTACGCATATCAAATACATGGCATATACAACAGTACCTACGATTTTAGTAACGCTTACTGTATTTGGAATTTTAAGTTTTACAGTGGATACCTCTGGCGATGCAGACGTAAGTGGCTTATTAGCAACAATAGACAAAACATTTCATATTACACCTTGGCTTTTTATTGTACCATTACTGGTAATAGCTATGATTTTAATGAAGACGAAACCACTTTTTGCATTAGGAGTGGGCGTAGTCGCTGCCGCTGTTTTTGCATTTATCTTTCAGTCAGATGTTTTAGCAAGTTTATCAGACTCTAGTATGAGTTCTGTTGTTAATGCAGTTTTTACTGATACTCAAATTCAAACTGAGAATGAAAAACTTACTAAGTTGTTTAGCTCAGGAGGAATGGGGGGGATGACTTGGACCATACTTTTAATTATCTGCGCCATGGTATTTGGAGGAATTATGGACGCCATTGGTGCATTGGCTAAAATCACAAAAAAACTACTCTCATTAGCGAGCTCTATATTTGGACTATTTGCAAGTACAGTTGTTAGTTGTTTAGGATTAAACGTGATTGCTTCTGATCAATATTTAGCAATTGTAATCCCTGGAAAAATGTTCAAACAGGCTTATGAAGATAGAGGCTTGAAGCCAGAAAACTTGAGTAGAACCTTAGAAGATTCAGGGACAGTTACTTCTGTATTGATTCCATGGAATACTTGTGGAGCATATCAATCAGGTGTACTTGGAGTAGGAGTTGGTGAGTATTTTTTCTATGCAATTTTTAACTGGTTATCACCATTTATGACGTTGATCTTTGCAGCTTTTCGAATTAAAATCAGACAGCTTACTACTTCTAAATCATGATTGTTAAGGCTGAGATTGAAGACATTCAAGTTCTCTCTGAGATTGCTTTTGTCTCTAAAGGATATTGGGGATATTCGCAAGTAGATTTGGAATCTTGGCGCAAAGATTTAACAATTACTCAAGAGCAATTTAAAGCATGGGACATCTTTAAGTTTATCAAGAACGACGTTATAGCAGGTTTTTATGCGTTAAACCTAAATGATGAAAAGCTAGCTTATTTAGAATTCTTATTCGTTTTACCAAATTTTATCGGTCATAAGATAGGGAGACAATTGGCAACGCACGCGATTAAGAAAGCGGAAGAGAGTGGAAAAATTCTGATGGAATTGGATGCCGATCCTAACGCGGAAACATTCTATGCAAAGCTTGGATTTCAAACCATTTCACAGAAAGAAAGTTCTATCTCAGGCCGTTATCTTCCTGTCATGCAGAGAAATTTATAAGCGTTTCAAAGTAAGAAAAAGTACAGCGTTTAACTTTTTTAGATAAAGATTAAATAAACCAGTTCCAAACGAGGCCAAATCGAAGTACAGCATCTCTGTATGGATAGTTTGGAGCAGAGAAGTAGTTGCGTTTTCCAAAATTGGATAAAACATTGTCAAATCGGAAAAAGATTCGAGTTCTTCGCACTTGCGCATTGAAAAATACATCCACTGTTGAAAAACCAATTTCATCTGTGTTTTGTAGTGTGAATTCTGCCAACAAAGGATTGTAAGCGTTGGCTCTGTATTTTGTAAAGTATTTGAATGTTGCTCCTATCTGAACTTTTAAAGGCCTTTCTTTATGGAACCATTTTCCAGTGTAATACAAGGTGTTTCTAGTCACAAATTCTGGAACTCTAAAAATAGCACTACCACTACTCACATTCTGGTACATAAGCGTGTTGTCTAATGCAAAACTCCCATAACGAAACTCTCTGGAGGCTTTCACTTTTAGGTAGCGGATACTCTCAGCAGCCTGCTTTGGCAAATTGTCTGTTCCAAAATATGTATAGTTGTCAATATTTGAAAAATTAACATCTGTGTTGATCCATTTAGAAGCAAACTGAAATCGGATGTTTTGAGTTTTTATATTTTCATAATTGTTCTCCCAATTGTACAAATTGTAAGAACTTTGATGAAACAGAAAGTTAAAATTTGGAGATTTAGACTGAATGTTTAACCCTGTTTTTATGGTAAAAAGACTGTCTTTCTTGTAGGTTAACTGGCCTTTTAAATTTGTTCCTGAAAGTTGACTGTTTCCTGGGGTAATTTGACCACTAGCGTCTAGGTAAAAGTTTTTTACTTTGGCATTCCAATCGGCACCAAAAGAAGCTGCATTTTCTTCTCTTCTTCTATTGGTAATTCCACTAGTCGAATTGAGAATCTCTCCATAGCCATACGACAATCGTGTCAAATTAGATTTGACACGAAACCTTCCTAAAACATATTTAGAATTAAATTCTAAGAACAATTGATTGTCTAAAAAGTCCGTTCCGACTTTGTCGTTCACCGCACCTGTCGCTACTGTAGTTCCAAAGAAATTTGTGTCTACTGCACTTTGTGTAAACGCGTAGCTTTTGCCTTCACTCGTGAATTGATGTCCTACCTTGAGATTCGTAAAATTCTTTTGATTGGCTGAATCTTTTGCAATTAATAACTTGTAATCATGTTGAAAATACAAACGAGCACTTCTGAATTCATTTTCGGTACCCGTAAGATTCACATCAAGTCTTCCTCTATCTGTAAAATTAGGATCGTTGTTAAGAAAAGCAGTCAAAGAGGTAGATGTAAGACCACCACTTTCTTCACTGGTAAGATCTTGGGTAATTATATGTCCTTTTATGGTATACTGATTCTCTTTTGTCTCGTATCGAAAAGTAGTTTTAAAGTTTCCTTGACTAATCAATGAACGTCGATACTTTCCTAAAGATCTAAGTCCTCTGTAGCTTACAGAAAAATTAAACCTTCTCGAAAGATTGGCCGTGTAAAGAGATTCCAGAAATTGCCCTTGCTCTAAAGTCGTTAAAAACATAATTTCTGTCGTCTGTGTAGGAACATCGTAATACAGAATATCGTGAATCTCTTGATGAAAAAATTGCTTGGCTCTAAAACCAATATCTGGTTGCGCTGCCTGATCATGAAAATTGTAGGCAAGGTGATTGAAAGGTTGCCCTATGTTGTGAAAAGGCAGTAATTCAAAATTGTCCTTTCGTAAAAAATTGTATTTGTAATGCTTTTTTATGGTAAGCGTAGTGTCGACAAAACTAGTGTCTCTTTTTAGAGAAAAAATCTTATAATCTGTAAATTTTGTTTTCCCGCTAAGTTTTACTTTCAAACTCTTATTTGTAGAGGTAGAATCTTGTACAACTCCACCACCGCGAATATTTTGATAGATGCCTTGATTTCCCTGAGCATAAGAAATGAAAGGGTGGAAAAACAAAAAAATGAATGCAAGAAAAAGAAGTCTCTTCATCGAGTAGAATTATCATTGGCAAAAGTAAACTTTTAAACGGAAAACCTATTTGTTCAGTATGTTTTTATTAAATAAAATAGGGTAATTATTTTTTTAAATGTCCCATATATATAGGCTTCAAATAAAATGTTGTTGTTTTCCCAAGAAGCGTATAATACCCAAAATAAGTTCTTAACTACAGTTTAACTAAATTCTCCCAAAGCATGAAAAAACGTAATTGTCTTTTCGCTGTAGTTCTTGTTTTTATCTCTCTCTCATGCACAAACAATAGCGATGCTATTCAGATGATGGAAGAAGCTCAGGAGCTAAAGTTTAAAAAATCTCAATCTTCAGATACCGATACAGGATGGTGTGAATTCACCACAATGACCAATCACGAATTTGATTCTTCAATTCAATGGAAAAAAGGCAAGTACCCAATTGCTTGGGAATACGATATGCAAATGAGTTGTGGGTCATTCATGCCTTGCCCCGTAATCCCAATATCTTACAATATAGAACTACAAACTGCCTCAAAGGATGAGGAAGGCAACTTTCAATGGGGAGAGAAATACGAGTTGTCTTACTGGCATACATCTGCTGATGGCAGTAAAGTAGTTTTTGATATCGATTTTGATGAGATTGGTGGAGAATCTCCGAAGAAAAGTCGTTATAGAATAAAATTTAAATGTAGTGAAGAATGGACAGATTGGATAGAAAGTAAAGATTAGGTTTTCATTGTTTAAATTTGCTTTGTTCAAAATGCGTCGGATAGTTTCGGCGCATTTTTTATATTTGAGCCAATGCTAAAGAATAACTACAGTGGACTTAAATTGGAAGCAGGTACCGATGAGGCAGGCAGAGGCTGTCTATCGGGGCCAGTAGTTGCTGCTGCTGTCATTTTACCAGAAGATTTTCATCATGACCTATTAAATGACTCCAAGCAAATTTCTGAGGCGAAGCGCAAAATATTAAGACCTATCATTGAAGCAGAAGCTTTGGCTTTTGGTGTTTCATTTATTCACAACGAAGAAGTAGATAAGCTAAATGTACTTCAATCATCAATTGAGGGAATGCACCGATCGATTCGTAGTTTAAAGATTGCCCCCGAGTTTATTATTGTAGATGGAAATAAATTTAAACCCTATGATGAAATTCCCTATGAAACCATTGTAAAAGGAGACGCTAAATACAAAAGCATTGCAGCCGCTTCTGTGTTGGCTAAAACCTACAGAGATGATTACATGGAAAAGATACATGAAGAATATCCCGTGTACAACTGGAAAAAAAATAAAGGCTATCCTACATTAGAACATAGAGAAGCCATTCGAAAAAAAGGAGCAACAAAATATCATAGGAAGACGTTTAAGTTGCTGCCTACACAGTTAAAGATTGACTTTTGATAGAAATTCTTCTACCTCAAATTCTTGTCGAAAGTATTCGGTAATTTTCTCTTTTACTTCTTCTAAATTTACTTTGCGATTTAATTCAGCTTCCAAAGAAGTAATAGCTTTACCGCGAATGCCACAAGGAATAATATTATCGAAATAACCTAAATTGGTATTTGCATTCAAAGCAAAGCCATGCATGGTTACCCAGCGACTACTACGAATGCCCATGGCACAGATTTTTCTGGCAAAAGGAGTGCCAACATCTAACCACACACCTGTTTCGCCTTGACTTCTCTCTCCTTTTAATCCATAATCAGCAATGGTCTTAATAATGACTTCCTCCAATAAACGGAGATACTTGTGAATGTCGGTAAAGAAATTTTCGAGATCTAAAATAGGGTACCCAACAATTTGACCAGGTCCATGATAGGTAATGTCTCCACCTCGATTAATTTTATAATAAGTGGCTCCTTTTTCTTTGAGCTGATTCTCGTTAATCAAAAGGTTATTGAGATCCCCACTTTTTCCTAAAGTGTATACATGTGGATGCTCCACAAAAAGGAAGTAATTAGGTGTTTCCTCAAGGTCTTCAGACACTCTATTTTTGCGTTTAATAGCAATGGTTTTATCCAGTAATTGGGTTTGGTAATCCCAGACCTCTTTATAGTCACTGCTGCCTAAATCTTCTATGATAACTTTTCTGTTCATAAGAGAATACAAAGGTAAATATTTAGCTATATTTGAGAACCGTTTATCTGACGGTAATTTTAAAATTAAAATATGAAAATAAAAATCACCCCAAGGGTTTTAATTCCACTACTTTTTTTTAGTTGTTTTTTACATGCTCAGGAATCTTTTTGGAAGCTTGATGAGTCCGAAAAAAGAACTCAAAACAATGAGTTTTCTTCGCTGAAAAAAGAAGGGTATAAAATCTTTACACTCGACATTAACGGTTTTAAGAATCAATTGAAATCATTGCAATTAAAGAATGGAAGATCGAATGCAACAATGAGCTTTCCAAATTCCGATGGAAAAATGGAAAGATTTACTATTAAGGAGACCCAAGTAATGGCACCTCATGTAGCAGAACGTTTTCCAAATATTAAGACTTATATTGGTTATGGGATAGATAATCATGGATCGAGAATCCGGTTTTCTGTAACTCCACATGGAGTGCAAACAATGACTAGTTATCATGACCGATCTCAAGTTTATACGGTTCCAGTAAAAAGAGGAGATGTGTATCACTACATTTCGTATGATAGGAGTTCTAGAAAAGAAACAAAGAAAAGTTTTGAGTGCCACACAGAAGGAGATGAGGTATTGATAGACAGAATCAGAAAGAATGATGGAAATGCCAACGACCAAACGCTGAGAACCTTTAGAATTGCCATTTCTACTACTGGTGAATACACAAATTTCTGGGACGATGGAGATAATTCTAATGGAGATGCGAAAGCAGATGCAATGGCGCAAATTGTCTCTACACTGAATAGAACAAATGAAGTTTTTGAAGTAGACATGGCAATTAATTTTCAATTGGTATCTACCGATAATATCATTTATACAGACCCTCTAACTGATCCTTACACAGGAGATTTTAGCCCAGAGTTACAATCCACACTCACAAGTATTGTACAAGAAGCAAATTATGATATTGGTCATTTGTTTCATCACGGAAGTAATAATGGAAGTGCGGGTTGTATTGGTTGTGTTTGTGTAGACGGAGCCAAAGGCTCAGGTTTTTCAGCTCACCGATTTACAGATAATAATGGAGGTCCCTATATGTCGGACTTTTTTGATATTGATTATGTGCCTCATGAAATCGGACATCAAATGGGAGCTTTTCATACACACACGCAGGCAGATGATAATACTGTAAATTATGAGCCTGGGAGTGGTACAACCATTATGGGATATGCAGGAATTACAGGCTCTAATGATGTGCAAGATCATTCAGATCCATACTTTCATTATGCGAGTATCGACCAGATTGTCAGAAATGTAAAAGCGAAAAGTTGTTATACAACTGCCACTATTACAAATAACCCACCAGTTGCAAATGCAGGTAATGATTACATTATACCTAAGGGAACTGCTTTTGTTTTAAAAGGAGCAGCTACCGATGCAGACACGGGTAATGTATTAACGTACACTTGGGAGCAGATAGACGACGGATTAACAAATCAGCAATCATTTTCATCAACATTGAGCTCTGGACCCATCTTTAGATCAAGACCGCCGAGTACAAACCCGAACAGATATATGCCAACCTTTTCAAGGGTGCTGGAAGGGAAACTGACAGAAACCAATCCTTTTGAAACGGTAAATAATACCTCTTGGGAAACGGTTTCAACAGTTGCCAGAGACATTAATTTTGCTTTAACAGTAAGAGATCGATCTCAACAAAATGGAGTGGGTCAGACCCCACAATCTAGTTTTGATTTTATGAAAGTAACAGTTGATGAAAGTTCAGGGCCTTTTGCAATTACCTCACCTAGTACTAGTGAATCTTGGATTGTTGGAGCTGTTCAAACAATTACATGGAATGTAGCAGGAACCAATACAGGGAATATCAATGTTTCAACTGTCAATATTCTCATGTCTTTAGATGGAGGACAAACCTTTACACATACACTGGCATCGAATACAGAAAATGATGGATCGTTTTCATTTACGGTTCCTGATGTAGGAGATATTTCTAAAGCAAGAGTGATGATTGAAGCCAATGGAAATATATTCTTTGCTGTGAATGCTGCTGACTTTTCCATTATTAAGAACTTTACTTTTCAGCCAAATGATTTTTCAATACAAACAGTATCGGAATCTTGTGCAGATCAAAATGATGGATCTATTAATGTTGTTTTAAAGCATGCGAATTTCTCCTACACAGTAAATATTACAGGAACAGCTTCAGTGAGTAAAACCTTTGTAGGAGCTTTTGATACTTTTGCAGGGTTGGCACCAGGACCTTATCGAGTATGTATCAAAGTAAACAACTTAAACTACGAACAGTGTTTTGAAGTGAATATACAGAAATCACAGCCCATCTCTTTGCGATTGGGGAGTAATTCTGGCCAGTCCTCTAGGCTCTATACCTTTAATGTGGATTCAGGAACCAGTCCATTTCGAGTCTTCTTAAACAATAAATTACTAGATACGTTCAATTCCAATAATTTTAGTTTAGAGATTCTAGAAAGCGGACGATTAGAAATTCAATCGGCTAAAGAATGTGAGGGAACTTATCGATTGGCTATTGACAATGTATTTCTGATGAAAAACCCTGTAGATAATGTGGTAGAATTACAGCTACCCATTAACATACAAGAACCACTTGTAGAAGTTTTTGTTTTTGATATTACTGGAAAACAATTGACAAAAAGAAGAATTCCTAAGCAAAACAATTCTCTAAAAATTCCATTTGAGCAATACAGCTCTGGAGTATATATGATTAAGTTAGGATCTAACGCAAACCCAATTAAAGTAATTAAACAATGAGAAAGAGTATTATATTATTATGTTTAGTGAGTGTTTTTTTACTTCATGTTGAATGTGCTAAGAAGAAAAACCAACCACCTTCTGCAGTGAGCCTCATTTACCCTTCAGATAATTTATTGTGTATCAATAATTTTATAGATTTCAATTGGTCAGATTCGACTGATCCAGAAGGAGAAGATGTTACCTATAATTTGGTCATTGCTAGAGATCGTGCATTAACAAATATTGTAGAAAATAGGACGTTGACTTCCTCTCAAGTAACGATTAGTATGGAGAAATCTCAGGCGTATTACTGGAGGGTTGTTGCTTTAGATGTAAATGGAAATATGAGCCAAGAGTCTTCAATTAATGCCTTCTTTACCAAAGGAGATGGAGTCTTAAACAATGCGCCTTTTTCTGCTGCATTGGTAAGTCCAGCAAATCAAGGTTCTGTAAATGCGGGGTCGGTTTCATTGACATGGAATGGCGCAGATCCTGATACATCTGATACATTAACGTATGAAGTATTTTTTGGTGAGACAAACAATCCAACATCTGTAGCAAATAATGTAACTACTGGGTCTTATAGTGTCACTGTTCAGTCAGGCAAGACCTATTATTGGAAAATTAATACCACAGATAACTCTGGAGCAAAATCTATTGGGCAAATCTGGTCGTTTACTGTGAACTAAATAATATTCTATACTAAATTTAACAGGTGTTCGTTTTATTGGCACCTGTTCCTTTTTTATGTCAATATTAGTAGATAGCATTGCAAAATCATATCAGTCGCAACTAGCGTTGGACAATATTTCTTTTTCGGCAAATGAAGGAGAAATCATAGGTTTTTTAGGCCCTAATGGAGCTGGAAAATCAACCATGATGAAGATTTTAACAGGTTATCTTTTGCCAGATAGTGGTGATGTAGAAGTAGCCAGTAAAAATGTATTGACTCATCCGCTTGAAGCTCAAAAGCAGATTGGCTATTTACCTGAGCAAAACCCTCTCTATTCCGATATGTTTGTTCGAGAATACCTAAGCTTTCGAGCTTCCATATACAAACAGGATAAGGCTAGAGTAGAAGAAGTAATTCAAGAAGTTGGATTGACCCCCGAAGTTCACAAAAAAATTGGACAGCTTTCCAAAGGGTATCAGCAACGAGTAGGAATAGCTGCTGCGATTTTACACAATCCTACTGTTTTAATTTTAGATGAGCCTACTACTGGATTGGATCCAAATCAATTGCAAGAGATTAGATCGTTGATCAGAGAATTGGGGAAAGAAAAAACCATTTTGTTTTCCACACATATCATGCAAGAAGTAGAAGCTGTTTGCGATCGGGTAATCATCATAAAAAAAGGAAAACTATTATTAGACAAACCTTTAAAAGAGCTTCGAGAAAGTAATTTGCAGAATATAGAAGTTACATTTGATTACAAAGTAGAAGAGCAGTTTATTCAAAAACTACCTAACCTAACATCACACAAAAATAATTTTGACAATACTTGGTATCTTACTTTTGATGCTCAGGAAGATGTGCGGCCAAAAATCTTCGATTTTGCCCAAGAACATGGATTAAAAATTTTAGAACTCAGCTCCAAAAATCAGAGTCTGGAGAAATTGTTTAAAGAGGTGACTTCAGAATAATTTATTTGTAATAACGATCTTGTTATCATGCTGTTATAACTCTCCTTGTTTTTGGTGAGTTATAAATTTCATCCTTTCTGGGGATTGACAACTCGCATTTCTCTTTGTAGGTTTGAAAAGTAAATCAATAGCTTTTCTCTCCTGCCTTTATTGCCCCAAAAATTGCAAGCATTGGTTTCTCAAATAGAAACAGTAAATCGTACTATATGAAACAAGAAAAGGTAAACTACATCAGTGCAAGCACACGATACATTGGCAGAAGACTAAATTTTAATTTCGAGGCAAGCCTCAGGTTATTAAACCCTTTGGTGGTGCCAATAAAGAAACTATGGAGTCAATCATTTTGGGTCGTTGTTGCTGGGATATTTTTAATATTCCTAGGTTGCGATTCCAACTCTTTCACAGAAGAAACCAATGAGCTAGAACCTCATAAGATTTCTGAAATCGAAGCACGAATAGCTTTGTCTGAAATTCGTGATGCAGTCAACCAACAGAAAAGTTCTTTCGATAAAGGAAATACTTCTAACTTAGAGCAGATGTTAAGTCAAGTAAATACTGCTGTTCCCTCCAGAAAGTTCCTTAACGAACAAGGAGCCACTTTTTACACCTTTGCTTTGCAGAAAAATCAAAGACAAAATGCTAGGGCCAATGCTGCGTATTACTCAGATAATTTGTTTGTAAACATTAGTGAGTCCAACGAAATCAGCTATTATTTATTCCGTTATATACCCACTCAGACATGGCTAAGCAGCGAAGATGATTTGTCTCGTTACTCAGGGAAAGTACAATGGCTTTCGGCAGAGAAACAAGTCATTACCACTCTTACCATGAAAAATGGACAGCAAGTAGAAGATACCACTGGCAGAACAAATTGTTTTTTGGTACATAAAAGTACCTTATGCACTCCTCCTTCTTATCCTGGATTGCCTACACAGTGTACTCATTATTATGAATTGGTGTGTCCTGGAGGTGGTGACGGTCCATCTACCCCTACCAACCCAAACGACCCAGGCGGAGATGGGGGAACTGGTGATCCCACAGCAGGGGGAAGTCCCATTGTAGACAAAGAAAAACAAGACAACTGTACAGGGATAAAAGTTCTAAACCCATTAACACAATTATGTGAGTGTCCAACAGGCTATAAAGAGGATGTCAGTGAAAACTGTGTAGCCATAGACCCTTGCGATGAAGTAAAGAAGTTGAAAGACAACCCGAAATATGCAGCAAAAGTAAGCGAACTAAAAACCAAAACCAGCTTAAAAAAGGAAACAGGTTATATACAAAAGAAAGACCAAACCAATTTTCTTCCCTTAACCAATACCAACAACGATCACTCATTAGACATCAAAGTAGGACGCAATACCATTGGGTTTTTACATACTCATTTAAACAATTTTTACAGTGATAAAGTAGACCCTAATGGTGATCCTTTACTAGTTCAACCCATTCGAATGTTTTCTCCATCTGATGTCATTTCCTATTTGACCGCAGTAAAACAAACCCAGTACAATGGCATTGCTACTTATACCACTTATGCAACTATGGTATTGAGTAACAAAGTATATACCCTAAAATTTAATGGAAGTCCAGCTGACATTAACTCAAGCTTGTTTAAGTCTGCTGGGGAATACAAAGAAGATTTTAAGAAATATTTTAAAAGATATTCGAATAATGAAAGAGCTTTCTTACATTTTTTAAAAGACCATATCCCTGTCAATGGCCTAGAATTGTACAAAACCAAAAATACTGGAGAAGTAGAAAAGAAAACGCTCAGTAATACAGGGAGGTTAGAAACCACCGATTGCTAACTTAAAAATGAATCAAATGAAAAAATTATTACAAATACTGATCATCTGTTTTGGAATTTATAGCTGCAAAGCACAAAACATTATCCCTGTAGAAAACTATAGACAATACTTAGATGACGAAATAGAAATACCCGATGGTAGTTATATCAAAGATGTTAGCAATTTGTTGGACAAATATGTGGGAATTTGGAAGGGAAGCTACAATAATAGAAACTATGAATTTGTAGTGATGAAAAGGACAGTCAGCTTTTTAAGAATTACAGTAGATCAATTAAACATAAAATATAAAATAGTCAACTCAGATGGATCAATTCTAGAGAATACTCTAAATCTATCAGATGAAAGTATTCTTGTGATCAAAGGAAATTATCTGGCAAGAACCAAAACATATTATGTTTTAGACTACTTAGGAAGAGATACCGCTTGTGGGCAAGAAGGCTTTATTTTTATTAAGGTTTATGGAATAGGTTATAATAATATGAGCTTGTTTTTGGAGCCCGGTAGGGATTTAATAGATGGAGAAGCCTGCCCCAATGGCACTACACAGATTTTACCAACTGACTGGATAAATTTGACAAAACAATAGTGTAGTAAAATTCTATGAAAAAGTTGCTGCAAATATTGATTGTCTGCTTTGGAATTTATAGCTGCAAAGCGCAAAACATCATTCCCATTGAGAATCACAAACAATATTTAGATAATGAGATTGAAATACCCGATGGTAGCTATATCAAAGATGTAAATAATCTACTGGATAAATATGTAGGAACTTGGAAAGGAACTTACAAGAATAGGAGCTATGAATTTTTGATCATGAAAAAAACAGTCAGTTTTTTAGGAATTACTGTCGATCAATTAATCGCTAAATACAAAATAATTAACTCAGATAACTCAATTCTTAAAAATACTCTAAATCTAGCGGATGAAAATATTTTAGTTATCAGAGGGAATTACCTAGCCAAAACAGGAAGCTATGTGTTAGATTACTTAGGAGATGATGCGGGTTGTGGGCAAGAAGGGCGAATTTTTATTGCGATACGAGTAAATACCACGAATAAAATGGGGATAAAACTAATGCCTGGATTCGATCTTATTAATGAGGAAGATTGTCCTAATGGTACTACACAGATATTACCCACAGAGTTAACAATACTAACGAAACAGTAATGCCACGACACTGTATGAAAAGTCTTTTAAAAATATTGATTATTTGTATTGAAATTTACAGTTGTAAAGCACAAAACATTATTCCTGTTGATAATTTTAAAGATTAATTTAGTTTGTAATTCACATGCTCTTTTTCTAGTGTTTGTAGCAATTCAGATGTGATTTTTATCTTTGTATTTCTACTAGGAACATTGAGTTCAATTTGTTCTTCTGCATCCCAAATGGTAAAATTCAGGGACTGCTTTCCATTGTGGTTTTTAAACAAGCTCTCAAAAGATGCAATCGATTGTTTGTTTACTTGCTGGATAGGAATTTTCACGGTTATTTTTTTACACATATCATCCATCACATCGTGGAGCAATTTAAAATCGGTAAACTTTAATCGTGCATCTCCTTGAACTCCTTCTTTATTAATCCAACCTGCTTGGATAGTCGTTCTGATATACAGGAACGAGTTTGGAACTAAAAAATGCTTGTATTTCAAATACTCTTCTCCAAAGATTTTAAACTCAAAACTGTCTAGATAGTCTTCCATTACAAAAATTGCCCAGCCTTTTCCAGATTTCGAAACCCGATGTTGAACATCAGTCACAATGCCTCCAAAGGATAAATTGGCTCCCACATGCTTGTTGAGGTCACTTTTAAAATCGACCACGGAGGCATTACAGAATTTGAGCTCATTTTTAAAGTCATCCAGAGGATGGGCAGAAATGTAAATTCCAACCACCTCTTTTTCTTTGGCCAGACGCTCCATGGTTCCCCAAGCTTCGCAGGAAGGAATGTCAGGCTCTGGAAATTGAACATCCGAGGTTTCACCAAAAAGAGAAACCTGAGAAGAGTTTAAATTTTCTTGGTACTTGTTGCCAAATCGAATGGCTTTTTCAATAAAAGTTTGCCCTTTCTCGTCCAAAGCAAAGTATTGCGCTCTGTTTGTGCTGGCAAATGAATCGAATCCACCTGCTAAAATCAGACCATCAAAGGCTTTTTTATTGGCAGAACGTAAATCGACACGTTTGGTAACATCAAAGATCGATTTGTAATTGCCATTTTCTTTGCGTTCTTTGATAATGGCTTTCACGGCTGATCCTCCTACACCTTTGATAGCTCCCATTCCAAAACGAACCGCACCTTCTTTGTTTACAGAGAATTTTAAATAAGATTCATTAATGTCTGGTCCCAATACTTCCAATCCCATTCGCTTACATTCTTCCATAAAGAAGGAAACCGATTTGATGTCGTTCATGTTGTTGGAAAGCACAGATGCCATATATTCGGCAGGGTAATGCGCTTTTAAGTAAGCGGTCTGATAGGCAATCCAAGCATAGCAAGTAGAGTGCGATTTGTTAAAAGCATAAGAAGCAAAAGCTTCCCAGTCTTTCCAGATTTTTTCTAACTGTTCTTCTGGATGTCCATTCTTTTCTGCCTGCTCAATGAATTTAGGCTTCATCTTTGCCAGTACGGCAGCTTGCTTTTTACCCATGGCCTTACGCAAAACATCGGCTTCACCTTTGGTGAAATCGGCCAACTTTTGAGAGAGTAACATTACTTGCTCCTGATAAACCGTAATTCCATAGGTTTCTGCCAAGTACTCCTCCATAGCAGGCAAATCGTATTCAATCTCTTCTTTACCGTGCTTTCTGTTGATGAAAGAAGGGATGTATTCCATAGGACCTGGTCTGTAGAGTGCATTCATGGCGATTAAATCTCCAAAAACAGTAGGTTTTAGAGATCTCATGTGTTTTTGCATTCCAGGAGATTCATATTGGAAAATACCAACCGTCTCACCGCGTTGGAATAGCTCATAAGTTTTTTCATCGTCCAGAGGGAAATTCTCTGGGTCCAATTCAATACCATGTCGTGCTTTTACAATCTTAACCGTGTCTTTGATCAGCGTTAGGGTCTTTAATCCTAAGAAATCCATTTTCAGTAGTCCTGCACTTTCAACCACAGCATTGTCGAACTGCGTCACATACATGTCAGAATCCTTTGCTTTGGCTACAGGAACAAAATTGGTAATATCATCGGGTGTAATAATTACACCACAAGCGTGAATTCCTGTATTTCTCAGTGAACCTTCTAAGATGAGTGCTTGATTGATGGTTTCGGCTTCAATGCCACTTCCATCAGCAATGGATTTTAGCTCATTCACCATGTCTTTTTCCTCAGAGCGTAGACCGGCAACTTTGCCCTTGCTTTTTGGGTCTTCTCCAAAAATATTATTCAGCTTGATATTGGGAATCAACTTGGCAATGCGATCTGCCTCAAAAAGAGGAAGATCTAATACACGTGCCGTATCTCTAATGGAGGACTTCGCCGCCATGGTTCCATACGTAATGATTTGCGCTACTTGATTGGCTCCGTATTTATCGATTACATAATCCATCACTCGACCTCTTCCTTCGTCATCAAAATCAATATCGATATCTGGCATCGATACACGTTCAGGATTTAAGAAACGCTCAAAAAGCAAATCGTACTTAATAGGGTCTATGTTTGTAATTTTCAAGCAATAGGCCACTGCCGATCCTGCTGCCGACCCTCGACCTGGTCCAACAGAAACGTTCATCTTTCTAGCCTCAGCAATAAAATCTTGTACAATTAGGAAGTATCCAGGGTAACCTGTATTGGCGATTACTTCCAACTCAAAATCGAGACGCTCTTTGATGTCTTCAGTAATTTCTTCATAGCGTTCTTTGGCTCCTACATAAGTGAGGTGTTTAAGGTAGTTGTTTTCACCGCGTTTCCCATTGTCTTCATTGTCGGCTTTGTCTTGAAACTCTTCTGGAATATCAAACGCAGGCAATAGAACATCACGAGCCAGCGTGAAAGGCTCAATTTTATCTACAATTTCTTGAATGTTAAGAATAGCATCTGGAAGATCAGAGAACAACTCTTTCATTTCATTAGTTGACTTAAAGTAGTATTCATCGTTGGGTAAACCATAACGATAACCTCTTCCTTTTCCTTTAGGTGTGGCTTGTTTTTCACCATCTTTTACACAGAGTAAAATATCATGTGCGTTCGCGTCTTCTTTGTTGAGGTAGAAGGTGTTGTTGGTAGCAACTAACTTAACATCATGTTTTTTAGAGAATTGTAGAAGTGTCTCATTAACCACCTTTTCATCTTGTTGATCGTGACGCATCAACTCTATGTACAGGTCCTCGCCAAATTGCTCTTTCCACCACAATAAAGCTTCTTCTGCTTGTGATTCTCCTGTATTTAAAATCTTATTCGGAACCTCTCCATACAAGTTACCTGTAAGTACAATGATATCGTCTTTATATTGCTCAATAATGGCTCTGTCAATTCTTGGTACATAATAAAATCCATCTACATAGGCTATGGAAGACATCTTTGCTAAGTTGTGATACCCTCGCTTGTTTTTAGCAAGGAAAACTACTTGATAACCGTTGTCTTTGATATTTTTATTGGTGTGATCTTGACAAACAAAAAATTCACAACCAACAATGGGTTTGATAGGATTTTCTACATTTTTATTATAACCCATAACCGTCTGTACAAATTGGAATGCGGCCATCATATTTCCAGTATCTGTCAAAGCAACAGCTGACATATTATCATTAACAGCAGCCTTTACGATATTTCCAATTTGTATGGTAGATTGTAGTACAGAGTATTGTGTGTGATTGTGCAAGTGAGCAAATTGAGCATCTTTAAGTTGTGCAAGGCCCTCAGCAGTAGTTTGAGTTGTCTCAACCTCCTTAAGTGATTCTAATCGTTTTCTGATTTTATCACTCTCCTTTTTTAGATTGATGTGTTTTAATCCAATAACCTGAATAGGTTTTGGATTTGCCTCGGAGAAATTCTCAAAATATTCTTGATCTACATCTAGTTGTTCTTTGGTGAATTCACCCAAACGAATCAATTCTAAAAAACAACGAGTAGTTGCTTCTACATCAGCAGTTGCATTGTGGGCTTCATTAAAACCTACACCAAATAAATGGTTATGAAGTTCTGTTAATGTAGGAAGCTTGAATTTCCCACCTCTACCTCCTGGAATCTGACAAAGTTCAGCAGTGTGTTCGGTACAGGTATCGAGAACAGGAAGCTCAGTCAATTTATTCTCAACGCCTAAGCGATGAAACTCACATCCCATAATGTTTACATCAAAGCCAACATTCTGACCCACGATGTAAGTAGTTTTTTTAAGCACTTCATTGAATAATTCCAATCCTTCTTCTAAGGAAATTCCTTGCTCTGCAGCCAAATTAGTAGAAATCCCATGTATTCTTTCGGCATCGTAAGGAATGTTAAATCCGTCGGGCTGAACTAAAAAATCATTGTGCTCCACTAGATTTCCCATAGCATCATGAAGCTGCCATGCAATTTGTATGCATCTTGGCCAATTGTCCGTATCCGTTATAGGGGCATTCCAACTCTTCGGTAAACCTGTTGTTTCCGTGTCAAAAATCAAGTACATAAATGTGGATTTCTATGTTAAGAAATAAGAGATATAAATGTAGGAAAACTCTAGGAATTTCAATTTTATACTTATCCAGTTTTATTAACAATATTAAAATTGAAATAGGATCGTCTTTAATAAAAAAAACCCGTCCAAGATCGGACGGGAAAAATTGCTATGAAAAAGAATCCTCACTTAATTCGTAAGGACATGCTAAAAGTAGTTTAATAGTTGTATTTGAGCAACACCAAAAATGGTGAAATTTTTTTCTCCCCAAAAAGAGGGAGAGGAAATAGAAATAATAAATCTGATGACTAAAACGTAACATTTTTGTAAATTCACAGTCGAATAATGCATTAAACTTAAACCGACAAAATGAAAAAAATCTTATTATTTATAATTGCAGCTGTAGCAAGTATCTCTATACAAGGGCAAACTGCAGATGAAATCATAGCTACATACTTTGAAAATATAGGAGGCTTAGAGAATCTTAAAAAAGTAAAAGGAATAAAAATGACTGCCGAGGTAAATCAACAAGGAATGAAAATTCCTATTGAAATATATCAGATGGCAGATGGCAGACAGATGACTGTTGTAAATTTCCAAGGGAAACAAATTAAACAGGGTGTTTATGATGGAAAAGATTTATGGAGTATAAACTTTATGACGATGCAAGCTGAAAAAAGCGATGCAGAAGCTACCGCTAATTTTAAATTAGACACCAATGATTTTCCAGATCCTTTTGTGGATTATAAGTCGAAAGGATATAAAGTAGAATTAATGGGGAAAGAAACCATGGATGGTGCAGAAACCTTTAAAATTAAGTTAACCAAAGAGCCAATCACAGTAGATGGGAAAAAAGAAGAAAGTGTAAGCTTTTACTTTTTTGATACAGAAAACTTTGTGCCGATTGCTGTACAATCAGAAATTAAATCTGGGCCAGCTAAAGGAATGGTGTCTCAATCAACAATGAGTGATTACGATGAAGTAAACGGATTGTATTTTCCGTTTTCAATGACACAAGGAGTTAAAGGTCAGCCAGGAACACCTATTACTATTAAGAAAATTGAATTAAATCCTACAGTAGACGATAAAGAGTTTGCTTTTCCAGAGGATAAAAAATAACACATACCTAGCCTTAGAATTTTCTAAGGCTTTTTTTTGCCAAACTTAAAACTACCCAATGAAAAAACTTGTAATAGGAGCTTTTTTGGCCGCATTCATGTTGCCAATTTCTTCAAAAGCTCAAAAAAAATCGTCCATTTCTGCTAAACAGTTATTCGGAGATATGAGAGCTAGACACATTGGTCCAGCCTTGATGAGTGGACGTATCAACGACCTAGAGGTTCATCCTACCAATGACAGAATTATCTACGCTGGAACTGCTGGTGGAGGTGTATGGAAATCGAATGATGGAGGGACTACTTTTAACCCAATTTTTGATGACTACTGCCAGTCTATTGGTGCTGTTGAACTAGATCCGAATGATCCCGATAATACCATTTATGTAGGTACAGGAGAAACATGGACCAGAAACAGTGTTTCGGTAGGAGATGGTTTGTATAAATCTACAGATGGTGGTGCAAACTGGACAAAATTAGGCTTCGATAAATCAGAAAGAATTGCCAATATCATTGTGAACCCTAAAAACTCAAAAGAGATTTATGTAGGTGTTTTAGGAGCTTTGTGGGGAGATAGCGAAGTGAGAGGTGTCTACAAAAGTGTTGATGGAGGTACTACATGGGAAAAAATCTTGTACACAGATCAAAGAACTGGTTGTGCAGACTTAGCAATGGATCCAAAAGACCCTAATACTTTATATGCTTCTATGTGGGAATTCAGACGTACGGGCTGGTCCTTCGAATCGGGAGGAGAGAAGAGTGCATTGTACAAATCTACAGATGGAGGGAAAACTTGGAATAAAATTCACAATGGATTTCCAGAAGGAAGATTGGGGAGGCTAGCGATTGCTGTTGCAGAGACCAATCCAAACATATTGTACACAGTTATAGAAGCTGAAAAACAAGAAAGAAAAGGATTGTACAGAAGTGATGATGCAGGAGCTACTTGGAAACAATTGAATAATGATTTTGGAATTACGGTGCGTCCGTTCTACTTTTCAAGAATCGTCATTGATCCCAAAAATGCAGATGTGGTTGTAAAAGGAGGTTTGAGTGGTTCTATATCTAGAGATGGAGGGAAAACTTTTAAAAATTTAGGAAACATGCATAGCGATATCCATGATATTGCTTTTGATATTCACAATTCAGATCGTATGTATGCAGGAACTGATGGTGGCGTTTACAGATCTTGGAACGGAGGAACCACGATGGAGATCGTTGAAAATTTGCCGTTATCGCAATTTTATCATATCAGCGTGGACGATGCAGAACCGTATAACATTTATGGAGGTCTACAAGATAATGGTTCTTGGTACGGGCCTTCAAGTTCCGCAGGAGGAATCAATGCTAGTGATTGGAATTCTATCGGTGGAGGAGATGGTTTTAGAGTGTTGAAGCATCCGACAAAGAATATTATTTATTCAGAAATGCAAGGAGCCGAGAATGTTTGGAGATATGATGTAGATAACAAACGCGTAAAAACTGTACAGCCATTGCCACAAAAAGGAACCCCAAAACTTCGTTTTAACTGGAACGCTCCTATGGCAATTAGTCAGCATCAGCCAGATCGTTTTTACATGGGAAGTCAATTCTTACATGTTTCAGAAGACATGGGAAATACATGGAAGATCATTTCTCCTGATTTAACAACAAATGACCCTGAGAAGCAGCAACAAGAGAACTCTGGAGGACTTTCTATGGACAATTCTGGAGCTGAAAATCATACCACCATTTTTACCATTACAGAATCTCCATTAGATGAAAAAGTAATCTGGGTAGGAACAGATGATGGGAATGTGCAAGTTACTCAAGATGGAGGGCAAACTTGGACAAACACCTCTATGAATATTCCAGATCTTCCTAAAAATACGTGGACCTATCATATTGAGGCTAGTAGCTTTGATAAAGGAACTGCCTATGCCGTTTTCGATGGTCATACCATGAATGATATGAAACCCTATGCATACAAGACTACCGATTATGGAAAAACATGGAAGAATATTATTTCTGATGACGTAGTTGGTTTTGTAAGAAACATTCAGGAAGATTATGTAAATCCAAATCTATTATTCTTAGGGACTGAGTTCGGTCTTTACATCACACTAGATGGAGGAGAAAAGTGGTTTAAGTTTACCAATAACATGCCTTCTGTAGCGGTACATTTTATAGACTTGCAAAAGAAAACCAATGACCTGGTTATGGGAACCCATGGTAGAGGGGTTATCATTCTCGACGACATTTCTCCTTTAAGAGAGCTAAGCAATGAGGTAATGGCTAAGAAAGTTCACTTCTTTAAGAGTAAGCCAACCATTATATGGGAAGAAGGTGGATTCTCTGGTGGATTTGGAGGTGAAACAGAATTTGTAGGAGCCAACCCAAGTAGAGCAGCACAGATAAAGTACTTTCTTAAAAAGCGCCATACTTTTGGTAAAATGATTATGCAAATTCAAGATATGAATGGAAATGTAATCTCTACATTATCACCAGGAAAATCGAAGGGAATCAATGTTGTGAATTGGGGTTATACCATGAAACAGCCGAAAGTAGCAAAAGGAAAGACCTTTAGTTTTGGTGGATTTACTGCTCCAAAAGTCCCTGCAGGAACATACAAAGTTGTGCTGAAGAAAGGAAGAGATACTTATGAACACACTTTTGAAGTGGTATACGATCCAAAATCGAGCCTTACGAGTGCTGATAGAAAATTCAAACATGATACAACCATGAAAATGTATGACATGACACAAGAGTTGGCGTACATGGTGTATGAATTGGATGCAATTTTAGAGGAGGCGACCAAGCTAAAGAAGAAAAAGTTAGTGAAAGGATTGAATGCTTTAAAAGAAACTTTAGTAATTACAACAGGTGATAATTATGTAGGATCTGCGGAGCCTCAATTGAGAGAAAAAATGGCTGATCTGTATAGTAAGATTGCTTCTGGATATGACAAACCATCGAATGCAGAGCTAGAAAGTCTTTCTATTATAGAAGACCGATTTGCCAACGCAAAAAAAGAATATCAAAAACTCAAAAAGAAAGCGAGATTCAAAGACAAATTGAGCCTCAAAACTTTTGAAGAATTCTTGAAATAAAAAGAGGCTGTCTAAAAAGATTCAGAATTCAATATGACAGAATTATTACTTTTTAGACAGCTCTTTTATAAGTCTTTCAGAAAGGTTAAAGTCTTATCCAGAACATCTTGAAAGTGTTCAGGAAATTCTTTTTCCGTCCAAGGTTGTTTGGCTCCAAACACATGATTCGCTTCTGGAATGACAGACAAAATACTTTTCGTACTCCATCGATATAAATTCTCTGCATGAAATAAAGGAACAGCTTCATCCTGATCTCCATGAATAATAATGTGTGGAATCTCTATGTTTTTGCATGACTTTTCAATATTCAGTAGATCTTCATTTTTCATGTAGTCATGATAAAACTGAATATAATGAGGCATTTGTTGTTTTGTACGTCCATTTACAATGTACATCACGCCATCTTTCTTCCATTTTTCTAGCTCGGGTCCTTCCTGAAACATAGTCCGATTCAGTGTGCTTACCGCTGCCCATGTGACAAGTTTTTTTACACGAGTATCTTTAGACGCTGTTAGTGTGGCGATTCCACCCCCTCTTGAATGTCCAATTAAGATGATATGCTTAGTGTCAATTTCTTTTTCGTATTCTTTTTCGTATGTTGAGTTTTCTGTAATCCAGTCGAGTACAGTTTGAAGATCGTCAAGTTCTTTGGTGTAATTATTCTCGCCAAAAGCTTCCAAATCAGGAAAATCAATCGGCTGCTCAGGGGTCCCTCCGTTGTGAGAAAAATTAAACTTTAATAATGCAAAACCTTCTTTGGTAAAAGCATTATCCATTTTACCAAATACACCCCAATCTTTATAGCCCTTGTATCCGTGAACAAAAACAACCAGTGGTTTTTGAGATTGTGTCTCTTCAAATACAAGATCCACTAGTATGGGTTTATCTTCACTTCCTTTTAATTGAAAATTATGTAGCATTTATTCTTCAAAATTCTGTATGTCACACAAAAATAGGGAAAAGAATGATTGAGATTTTCTGTAAAATTTAAATAAAAGAAACAAGATAATTTTTAAAAGAATTTTGTACATTTGCCGCCACTTATCACGAGATGGTAAGATTTTAATAATCAAGGTCGAGAACCTTAAAAATTAATTAGTTATGCCAGTAAAAATTAGATTACAAAGACACGGTAAAAAAGGAAAGCCATTCTATTGGATTGTTGCTGCTGATGCAAGAGCAAAAAGAGATGGGCGTTTCTTAGAAAAATTAGGAACTTACAATCCTAACACAAACCCAGCGACAATCGATTTAGATGTTGATGGTTCTGTGCAATGGTTACAAAATGGAGCACAACCAACAGATACAGCAAGAGCAATCTTGTCGTACAAAGGAGTGTTGTTAAAAAACCACTTAGCAGGAGGAGTTAAAAAAGGAGCTTTAACAGAAGAAGAGGCTGAAAAGAAATTTCAAGCTTGGTTAGATGAAAAAGCTGGAAAAGTTTCTGCAAAAGAAGAAAAATTAGCAAAAACGAAAGCGGATGCGAAAGCAAAAGTTTTAGAGGCTGAGAAAGCAATAAGCGATGCTAGAGTAGCAGTTGAAGAAGAAGTGGTTGAAGAACCAGCTGCTGAGGAATCTACAGAAGAAGTTGTAGCTGAAGCGACTGAAGCGACTGCTGAGGAAGAAAAGAAAGAAGACGCTGCTGAATAATCCTCTCTACGAACATGCGTAAAGAAGATTGTTTTTATTTAGGCAAAATCGTTAAAAAGCACAGTTTTAAAGGCGAAGTAGTTATCAAGTTAGATACTGATGAGCCAGAACTGTACGGAAATATGGAATCAGTATTTGTTGACTTAGGTGGCAATCTGGTTCCATTTTTCATTGAAAAAAGTTCTTTGAGCAAAAGTACCATGCTTCGCATAAAATTTGAGGATGTAAATTCAGAAGACGAAGCAGAAAGCATTCTGAAATCTGGAATCTATTTGCCCATAGATTTGTTACCTAAATTAGAAGGAAACAAATTTTACTACCATGAAGTGATTGGATTTACGGTTGTAGATGTTAATTTTGGAATCGTAGGCAAGATTGTGAATGTAAATGATACAGCTGCTCAACCCTTGTTTGAAATAGCTAGGGAAGAAAAAGAAATCTTTATTCCTCTGATTGATGATTTTATCAAGAAAGTGGATCGAGAAAATAAAGAAGTGCAAGTTAAAACCCCAGAAGGGTTGATTGAATTGTATATAAGCTAAATGTCATTACGAGGCTTGCCCCAAACTTGATTTGGGAACATATGGCGAAGTAATCTGTTTTTTATAATGAGATTGCTTCATTGCATTCGCAATGACTAGAGAAGAGATACTGAATCAAGTTCAGTATAAATAGTGAGGTGGCCGAGTGGTCGAAGGCGCACGCCTGGAAAGTGTGTATACCTCAAAAGGGTATCGAGGGTTCGAATCCCTTCCTCACTGCAAAAGAAAGAAACTGTCTCATAACTGAGGCAGTTTTTTTGGTTTTAATCAGGTTTTTGGGTTGGTATTTTAATAGGATCAAGATCAATTGTTGTGTTTGTTATTGACGATTGTAGATTTTTGATTGACAATATTTGAATGATGAATGATATAGTAATGTAAGTCCCTGATATAGGTTGACAAGGCGATGCGCGAACATCAATTATATGTAGCTTAGCGGGCTGTATTACTCCAGATCATAATACGATCAGTACCTTTGTATAGATAAGCTAAGGAGTAAGTTCAAGCAGATTTTCAATCAAGCACTCTTACACTAAAAAAAAGACTAAAAAGAAATCGCCTATAAATTACTCTACAGACGACCTCTTTCAAAATTAAAACAAACTTCTAGTAGGCATCTTCATGCACTGTCTTTATAGCGCGTCCGCTAGGCTCGTTAACGTTCTGGAAACTTTGATCCCACGCCAATGCAGTCGGAGAGCTACATGCAATTGACGGAACTGAAGGCACAGTTAGAGCGGCAGTTTCAGATGGGAAATGTTGTTCAAACACAGAACGGTAATAATATTCTTCTTTGGTTCTTGGAGTCTGTATGGGGAAACGATGCTTGGCATTTTGCATTTGTTCGTCAGTTACAGAAGTATCAACCAATGCTTTTAATGTATCAATCCAACTGTAGCCTACCCCGTCAGAGAATTGCTCTTTTTGTCGCCAAGCCACAGACTCTGGCAGGTAGCTTTCAAATGCTTTGCGCAATACCCATTTTTCCATACGCTCTCCATTAATCATTTTATCTTTAGGATTGATGCGCATGGCAACATCCATAAATTCTTTGTCCAAGAAAGGAACGCGACCTTCAATACCCCAAGCAGCTAAACTTTTATTTGCACGTAAGCAATCGTATTGATAGAGCTTGTCCAATTTCCTTACAGTCTCTTTGTGAAATTCTTCGGCATCTGGTGCTTTATGGAAATACAAGTAACCACCAAAGATTTCGTCAGCTCCTTCACCAGACAATACCATTTTAATTCCCATAGATTTAATGACTCTGGCCATTAAATACATCGGAGTTGAGGCTCTTACAGTGGTAATGTCATAGGTTTCTAAGTGATAGATTACATCTCGAATCGCATCCAATCCTTCTTGAATTGTAAAAGTAATTTCATGATGAATCGTACCAATGTGTTCCGACACTTTTTTAGCAGCGGCCAAATCAGGAGAGCCTTCTAAACCTATAGAAAAAGAATGCAATTGCGGCCACCAAGCTTCTTGTGTATCGCCAGATTCGATTCTCTTTTGAGCGTATTTTTTAGCAATGGCAGAAGTGATGGACGAATCCAGTCCACCAGACAGTAGAACTCCGTAAGGAACATCAGACATTAATTGTCTGTGCACTGCTGCTTCCAAGGCATCTCTCAATTCATCTATGGAAGTCTGATTTTCTTTCACAGCTTCGTACTCCATCCAATCTCTTTGATACCATTTTTGGAGACCCTCTTTGCTAGATAAATAATGTCCTGGGGGAAATACTTCAATCTTGTTGCAAATCCCCTCTAAAGCTTTTAATTCAGAAGCCACATAATAGGTGCCATTTTTATCCCAACCATGATACAAAGGAATAATTCCCATATGATCTCTGGCAATTAAATATTCATCAGTCTCCGTGTTGTAGATGGCAAACCCAAAAATTCCATTCAAATCATCTAAAAAAGAATCCCCTTTCGCTTCATAAAGAGCTAGGATAACTTCACAGTCTGATTGTGTTTGAAACTCGTAAGTTCCTTCAAATTGCTTTCTTAATTCCTGATGATTGTATATTTCGCCATTAGCGGCTAATACCAATTTTTTATCCCTGCTAAACAAAGGTTGCTTTCCTGAAGCTGGATCTACAATGGCCAATCTTTCATGGGCCAAAATTGCTCTTTCGTCACTGTAAATACCACTCCAATCCGGACCTCTGTGTCTAATACTTTTAGACATTTCTAATATTTGTGGACGTAACTTTTCAGAGCTTTCTTTGATCTCAAACGCACATACAATTCCGCACATAATCTATTTTTTAAGTTTTATCTCGAGCGTAGTCGAGAGGTTGTTTTAATTTTGATACAAAGAATGGATTAATTGTTTTTAAAATAAACTAAAAACATACTTTTAATTACTTATGTAAACTTTTTTATTGTAAACATGTGAAATATGTAATTTGTTTTTTGAATTTAATGCAATTCTCTTACAGATTGTTAATTGACGTAAAAAAATGAAAAGAAAACTTGTCACATTGAATTCCAGTTTCTAAATTTGCTTCATCATGCAAAGACAACAAAATACTTGGTGGTGGAACTCTCTTATTTAAATAAGTGAGAACCCAATCTTGTATGTAACATATAAAAAAGGCTTATCTCACGATAAGCCTTTTTTCATTTGAATAAAAACATTGAAATCAATAGCAGAAGTGCAAAAAATAACCATAAATACCAAGAGCTTACAGCGAATTTCAGATACAATAACACCCGTTGGTCTGTATTTGCGATTTAGAGATCGATACCCCAATACCCTTTTGTTGGAGAGTTCTGATTATCACAGTAAAGAAGAAAGTTATTCTTTTCTATGTATAGAGCCAATCGTTTCTATGAAAGTGGAGGATCATCTGTTTTCAGTAGATCATCATGGAAAGAAATTGATGCATGAAGAAGTAGACGGAAATTTTTACGAGCTTTTTTCAACATTCACATCTCAGATTCACTTGAATTGTGAAGAGTCCTTACAATCCTTTAATGGTTTGTATGGCTACACGACGTATGACAGTGTTCAATATTTTGAAACTATTAAATTCGAGAACAAACCTGCTCCTTCTGCCATTCCTTTTATGCAGTATAGTTTTTATCGATTTGTGATTGCAATCAATCACTTCAACGATGAAATGATATTGATTGAGAATCTTGAAGAAGGATCAGAATCTAGAATTTCAGAAATCGAAACAATCATTGATGCACAAGCCTTCAATACACAAGCTTTTGAAATTGTTGGGAATGAATCTTCGAATTGTACCGATGAGGACTTTAGAGAATATGTCACCAAAGCAAAGTCACATTGCAAGCGAGGAGATGTTTTTCAATTGGTGCTGTCACGTCAGTTTCAGCAGGAATTCAAAGGAGATGAATTTAATGTATACAGAGCGTTGCGTTCTATCAATCCATCTCCATATTTGTTTTACTTTGATTATGGCAGTTTTAAGTTGATGGGATCCTCACCGGAAGCACAAATCAAAGTAGATGATGGAAAAGCCATCATCAATCCTATTGCAGGAACTTTCCGCAGAACAGGAGATATGGCAGAGGATATCAAATTGGGAAAAATTCTATCTGAAGACAAAAAAGAAACTGCAGAACACGTGATGTTGGTTGATTTGGCAAGAAACGACCTAAGCAAACATGCAGAAAACGTCAATGTAGAGGTATTCAAAGAAGTGCAATTTTTTAGCCATGTGATTCATTTGGTTTCTACCGTGCAAGGGCAAATAAAAGGAGATCCGATGAAAATTGTAGGAGATACGTTCCCGGCAGGAACTTTAAGTGGTGCGCCCAAATACAAAGCGATGGAGTTGATTGATGCTTATGAAAACCAATCGCGTGGATTTTACGGTGGAGCTGTGGGTATTATAGGATTGAACGGTTCTGTGAATTTGGCAATTGCCATTCGCTCTTTTGTAAGCAAACAGAACAAATTGTATTACCAAGCAGGCGCAGGAATTGTTATTCATTCCGATGAAGAAAAGGAATTGCAAGAAGTAAATAACAAATTAGCGGCTTTGAAAAAAGCATTGATTTTAGCAGAAAAAATATAAGTATAAAAGTTGAAAAGTTTTTAAAGTCAAAAGTGATAAAACTTTACAGACTTTATGACATTCAAACTTTAAAACTAAAAAAATGAAAATACTCATTATAGACAATTACGATTCGTTTACCTACAACCTGGTTCATATGGTTGAGAAAATTACAGGTGAATTTCCTGCAGTGTATAGAAATGACGAAATTGAACTGGAAGAAATCAATGATTACGATTTGATTATGCTATCTCCGGGCCCTGGAATTCCTGAGGAAGCAGGGATCTTGAAGGATGTGATTAAAATGTATGCTGGGAAGAAACCCATTTTTGGAGTGTGCCTCGGTTTACAAGCTATCACAGAGGTATTTGGAGGAAAGATCATCAACATGGAAGAAGTATTTCATGGTGTAGCGACAGAGATGAAAGTAACCAATGCAAATGCTACGATTTATAAAAATGTACCTAACCAGTTCCCTGCAGCAAGATACCATTCGTGGATTGCTTCCCAAGAAGATTTCCCAGAGGAATTAGAGATCACCTCGATTGACGAAGAAGGGAAAATCATGTCGTTAAGACACAAAGAATATGCAATCAGTGCGGTGCAGTTTCATCCCGAATCCATCTTAACTGAAGTGGGAGAACAGATCGTGTCTAATTTTATTGAAGCGTACAAATCATGAGGTGTCATTACGAGTGAAACGAAGTAATCTGACTATTATTAAGATTGCCTCTCACGCTAAGCGTGATCGCAATGACAACAAAGAATAAAATGAAAAAAATACTTAACAAATTATACCAGCACAAAAGATTGTCAAAATCAGAGGCAAAGAAAATTCTGATCGATATTGCTGGTGAGAAATACAACGATGCACATTTGGCTTCTTTTATGACTGTTTTTATGATGCGTCCAATCACAGCCAGTGAATTAGGGGGATTTCGAGAAGCACTGAAGGAATTGGCAATTAAAGTTGATTTGTCTGAATACAATACCATTGACATTGTTGGAACAGGAGGTGATGGAAAAGACACGTTCAATATATCTACATTGACTTCTTTTATCGTCGCAGGAACTGGTCAAAAAGTTGCGAAACACGGAAATTACAGTGTGTCGTCAAAGTCAGGTTCTTCCGATATGTTAGAGAGTTTTGGATATGAATTTACCAATGATGAAGACACCTTAAAGAGCCATTTAGACAAAGCCAATATTTGTTTTCTACATGCTCCAAAATTTCACCCTGCAATGAAAGCCGTAGGCCCTACAAGAAAAGCTTTGGCTCTGAAAACATTTTTTAACATGTTAGGACCTTTGGTAAATCCAAGCTCTCCACAAAATTCGATGTTGGGGACATTCAATCTCGAAGTCGCAAGGTTGTACAATTATATCCTCCAGGAAGAAGGAGCCAACTACGGAATTGTCCACGCATTAGATGGTTATGATGAAATCTCTCTAACCAGTGGATTTAAGTTGTTTGCCAAGGAAGGAGAACGGTTGATCAATCCAGAAGATATAGGGCAAAAGAGAATTTTACAGTCCGATATCTATGGAGGGAACTCAGTAGCTGAGGCAGCAAAAATTTTTAAAACTATTTTGGATGGAGAAGGAAGCGAAGCCCAAAACAAGGTGGTTTTGACCAATGCTGCTTTCGCCTTGAAGATTGTGGATGCCAATAAATCATTTGATGATGCTTTTTCAGTGGCAAAAGAGTCTCTGTTTGGGGGGAAAGCGAAGAGTTGTTTGGAAAGATTAGTGAATATATAATGTCATTCCGACTGGCCACTGAGCGTAGTCGAAGTGATAACGGAGGAATCTCGGAGATTTCTCAACAAGCTCGAAATGACAAGTGAAGAATATGAATTTCTGAAAAGGAGAACAATTCGTAATTCATAATTGAAAATTAGTAATTTAAAGTATGACAATACTAGATAAAATCATAGCATTTAAAAAGAAGGAAATAGCCAAGATAAAGGCAGATGTTCCAGTACAAAAATTAGTTGAGAGCCCACTGTTTAAAAGAGATCCTTTTTCGTTGAGAAAATCTTTGATGGAGGTAGGCTCTACAGGGATCATTGCGGAGTTTAAAAGACAATCTCCTTCCAAAGGGATTATCAATGACCAAGTAAGTGTAGAAGAAGTTACAGAAGGATATCTAGATGCAAATGTGGCTGCACAATCTATTTTAACAGATACCTCTTTTTTTGGGGGAACTATGGTGGATTTGATGCAAGCAAGATCGATCAATACCACCAAGCCCATTTTGCGAAAGGATTTTATTGTAGATGGTTTTCAAATCGTAGAAGCCAAAGCTATTGGAGCCGATGTAATCTTATTGATAGCAACTTGTTTGACCAAAGAAGAATTAAAAAATTATGGGCAGCTTGCGGAGGATTTAGGACTAGAAGTTTTGTATGAAGTGCACACGCAAGAAGATTTGGATAAGATTGAACTGAGCAATAAAATCATTGGAATTAACAATCGAAATTTAAAAACATTCAAAGTAGACTTGGAGCATTCTATGGCCTTGGCAAGCCAAATTCCAGACGATTGTGTCAAAGTTTCTGAAAGCGGATTGAGTGATCCTAGAATTGTAACTGGTTTGAAAGAGATTGGATTCAAAGGGTTTTTAATTGGAGAAAGCTTTATGAAAACAGAAAATCCAGGAGAAGCTTGTGAGGCCTTTATCAGTCAAATACGTTAGTAAACTAACGTCATGCTGAACTTGTTTCAGCATCTCAAATAATAAGAATAAAAGTTAGATTCCTGCCTACGCAGGAATGACAAACATAGAAATAAACCAATGAAACTGAAAGTTTGCGGAATGAAAGACATAGAAAACATCAAATCCATTGCGGATTTGAAACCCGATTACATGGGGTTTATTTTCTATGATCGGTCCAAGAGAAATTTCGAAGGAATCATTCCAGAGCTTCCAAAGTCTGTGAAAAAAACAGGTGTCTTTGTTAATGAATATATTGAGATTGTTGTTTCCTTAGTTGAAGAATATAATCTACAGGCAATTCAATTGCATGGTGATGAAACGGTGAAGTATATTCAAAATTTAAAAGAAGGGTTACGTCAAACTGAACTTGATTCAGCTTCTCATCATAAGATTCCGAAACGAGTTCGGAATGACATAGAGATTATTAAAGTATTTGGAATCAAAGATGATTTTGATTTCTCAATCTTAAAGCCCTATGAAGATGAAGTGAATTATTTCCTGTTCGATACCAAAGGAAAAGAGCGAGGAGGGAATGGAGTGAAGTTCAATTGGGCTGTTTTAAAAAAGTATCCATCATCCAAACCTTTCTTTTTAAGCGGAGGTATTGGACCCAAAGATGTTGATGAAATCAAAAGAATAAAAAAATCAGGATTGCCAGTGTATGCGGTTGATGTCAATAGCCGATTTGAACTGAAACCTGGGATGAAAGAAATAAATAAAGTAAAAGATTTTCAAAAGAAGTTCTAAATGTCTACTTATAAGGAAATAGAATACTATCCTGTAAAACTTAGAATGGATAAGAGAGATTTCTTTCTTATTTGGTATTCTTCAGAAAATGAGGATCGTATAATTAGTAGCGATGACGAGTTAGAGATATTTAATTCCTTAGATGAGCTCATTAATTTCTCTAAAAGCCAGTTGTTACGGCTAAATCTTGAGGAAGAGATTTCATTTTATGATTTGGATAAGTCTACGGATAATGATATTGAAGAGGTTTTGAACTTATGGAATTTGTTTACAGATATAGCTATCTCTGTAAATATTTCATTCTTAGGAGATATTCATGGACAAATAAGGAATGATGTTTATAATAAACTATGTGATGATGTAATCTGGAAAAAAGAAATAGCTTTTTTTACTGATAAAGAACAAGAATTTATTAAAGAAGCTCTAATTGAAGGAAAAGAAATAATACGGCAAGAAATAAAAAAAACAAAATGAAATCAAAATTTCAACCCGACGAGTACGGATATTTTGGGCAATTTGGAGGCGCTTACATTCCCGAGTTGCTATATCCCAATGTAAAAGAGATTGAAGATAATTACATTCAAATTATCGAATCGGACGAGTTTCAAAAAGAATACAAGAGTCTATTAAAAGACTATGTGGGGAGACCCAGTCCCTTGTATTATGCTAAGAGATTGTCTTCAAAATATGGAGCGCATATTTATTTGAAACGTGAGGATTTGAATCACACAGGGGCACACAAAGTCAACAATACCATTGGTCAGATTTTGATTGCCAAAAAATTGGGAAAAACACAGATCATAGCAGAAACAGGTGCTGGACAACACGGAGTAGCAACTGCTACAGTGTGTGCACTGATGGGGCTGAATTGTACAGTTTTTATGGGAGAAACGGATATCAAACGACAAGCTCCCAATGTGGCTCGTATGAAGATGTTAGGAGCAAAAGTAGTTCCAGCGACAAGTGGTAGCAAAACCTTGAAAGATGCAACCAACGAAGCAATTCGATATTGGATTCAGAATCCACATACTTTTTATTTGATTGGTTCTGTAGTAGGTCCGCATCCTCATCCCGATATGGTAGCTCGTTTACAAGCGGTCATTTCAGAAGAAATGAAATGGCAGTTAAAAGAAAAAACAGGAAAAGAGAACCCAGATACTATTATTGCATGTGTGGGTGGTGGAAGCAATGCAGCGGGTGCTTTTTATCACTATATGGATGATGAAGAGGTGGAGTTGATTGCGGTAGAAGCTGCAGGTTTGGGTGTGAATTCAGGAGAAAGTGCAGCCACTTCTCAGTTGGGAGAAGTAGGGATTATTCACGGAAGTAAGACGATTTTGATGCAAGATGAATATGGGCAGATTGTGGAACCGTATTCCATTTCAGCAGGATTGGATTACCCTGGAGTTGGACCCTTGCATGCTTTTCTATTTGAAAGTGGGCGTGCAAAGTTTATGAATGCAACAGATAAAGAAGCACTGACTGCAGCGTATGAACTAACAAAGATTGAAGGTATCATTCCAGCTTTGGAAACAGCTCATGCTCTGGCTGTTCTTCCAAAATTAGTCTTTGATAAAGACCAGGTGGTTGTCATTAATTTGTCGGGCAGAGGAGACAAAGATTTAGAAACATTTATCAAACATTTAGAAGAATAAAAAAAATGTCATTCTCATGTGAGATGACTTTGAAAAAGAATAAGTTTAAAAATTGTCATTCCTGCGAAGGCAGGAATCTAATTAGAAAAAGGAGTGTATAAAACAATTCATCAGTATTATGTATATATAATTACAAACAAAAAAGATGGCGTTTTGTAGGTAGGAATGACAAATAACTTAGAGAGAAGAATGTTCGAGCACAAAAATAAATTGATTGAGGGGTTTTCTAAAAAATACAATCTCTCTAAATTGATTTATTTTGAAATATATCCTCAAGTTAAAGATGCGATCTTAAGAGAAAAAAGATTGAAGAAATGGAAAAGAGAATGGAAAATTAATTTAATAACAGAAGAAAATCCTGATTGGAATGACTTAACATTTAATTGGGATAATTAAATAGATTCCTGCCTTCGCAGGAATGACAAAGAAGCGATGAACAGCATACAAAACATATTTCAGAACAAAGATAAAAACATCTTATCCATTTACTTTACTTCAGGCTTCCCAGAATTGAACGACACAACAAAAGTAATCCAAGAGTTAGGTGCTGCTGGAGTCGATTTTATTGAAGTGGGTTTGCCCTATTCAGATCCATTAGCAGATGGCCCTACCATTCAAGAAAGTAGCCAGAAAGCGCTAAAAAATGGCATCAATCTAGATATTATTTTTGATCAATTGATGGAAATCAAAGAGAGTAATTCAACTCCTTTGGTGTTGATGGGCTATTTGAATCAGATACTCAAATATGGCGAAGATAAATTTTGCCAGAAATTGGTTGATTGCGGCATCGATACAGTTATTCTCCCTGACCTTCCGATGGTCGAATACGAAAATCACTATCAAGATTTATTTAAAAAATATGGCATCAATAACGTGTTTTTAATCACGCCACTGACATCCGAAGAGCGAATTCGAAAAATTGATTCCTATACTCAGAGTTTCATCTACATGGTTGCTTCAAGCTCTATTACTGGAGCAAAAGGAGAGATTTCACAACAGCAGATCGATTATTTTGAGCGTATCAAAGCCATGAACTTAAAAAGCAAGCTCATTATTGGTTTTGGAATCTCAGATTACAAAACATTTTCCAAAGCTTGTGAATATGGGAATGGTGCCATTATTGGATCTGCCTTTATCAAGTTTTTAGAAGAAAATGGTGTTGAAAAATCCTCTCAATTTGTACAATCTGTTTTAGACTCTTAAAGACCTGTTAAGAAAGTCTTAAAAAGGTGTATTTGAGGATATAAAGTTCTAACTTGATGGACTTTTTAAAATCAAATAACCATGTCAAAAAAACACCTAATGTTACTAGCGTTTTTAGTTAGTGGACTTGTAGTTGCACAAACATCCCTTATACGAACACCTAGTCTAAGTCCAGATGCTTCAGAATTAGCATTCTCTTATCAAGGAGATATTTGGACCTATAATTTAAATACAAAACAAACAAAACGTTTAACGGTACATGAAGCTTATGAGAGCAATCCTGTGTGGAATACCAAGGGGACTCAATTGGCTTTTGCCTCCAATAGAAAAGGGGCTAATAACGTATTTGTAGTTTCTAAAGAGGGCGGGGTTCCCAACCAAATCACCTACTATCCAACGGGAGATACTCCCTACGATTGGACCAAAGACAACAATATATTGTTTACAACAAGTCGTGTTACTAAAGGGCCTCAGTGGGATGCAGAAACCTATCATGTAAATGCGAATGGAGGAACACCTGAGAAAACGATCACGGCTTTAGGTTCCATGGCAACAGCTTCACCTAATGGAAAATTTATCGCCTATGTAAAAGGAGCTTGTCGAATTTCTCGTGAGGATTACACAGGTTCTGCACAACGAGATATCTGGATATACAACATACAAACAAAAAAGTATCTTCAGATTACTGACACTCCAAAAAATGACCACAGTCCATTATGGGATGCAGCAGGAAATTTGTATTACATTGGGGCCGAAAGCGGACGTTATAACATTTACAAACAAACCATCGCATCAGATGGTTCTGCGCAAGGAAGCCCGAAAAAGATAACCAATCAAAGAACAAATGGAGTGGTTTCTTATACGGTAAGCAACAATGGAGACATTGTGTATTCAACATTGTTTAATGTATACCACATGAAAGGAAATTCTTCAAAGAAACTTCCTATGAACTTGTCTACAGATTATCGTTTCGAACAAGACAAAACGACTACAACTACTGGAGATATCTCTTCTTTTGATATTTCTCCAAATGGAAAGCTGGCTGCGATGGAAATTCAAGGTGAAATTTTTGTAAAGCTGAATAACAAGGAGAAAAAACGTTCTAACAATGTAAGTAATCACCCTTTTAGAGATAGAGGACCACAATGGATTAGCGATAAAGAAGTATTGTTTATCTCTGATCGAGATGGGCATAACGAAATTTATGTATCCAAATCAAAAGACACATTGGTAGGTTTGGAAAGAAGCCTAAGTATAGAAACAAATAAACTCACAAAGAGTGATGAGGATGTCTATAATTTATTGGTTTCACCTGATCATAAAAAAGTGACTTACCAAGTAGGTCGAGGAAATTTAATGGTAGCTGATTATAAAGATGGGAAAATCACCAATATCAAAGCGTTCTCTGAAGGCTGGGCAGCCCCATCTGGAGTGGCTTGGAGTCCAGATAGTAAGTATTTGGCCTACTCTCAGCAAGATCTTGATTTCGATAGTGAAATATTTATTCAGTCTGTTGCAAACCCTCAAGAGAAAATCAATGTATCGATGCATCCAAGAAGTGATTTCTCACCAAGTTGGAGCCCAGATGGTAAGATGCTTTCTTTTGCATCAAACAGAAGTGGAAACCGTGGAGGAATTGATTATGATGTTTGGATGGTTTGGTTGCAAAAAGAGGATTGGGAAAGAACAAGGACTGATCGTGAAGATGGGGATTATTACACACCTAAATCAGCTAAAAAAAGCAAAGGAAAAGGAAAGAAAAAAGAAGTTACGGTAAAGATTGATAAAGATCGAATCTATGATCGCTTGGTTCGTTTGACTCGTTTGCCGGATGATGAATTTGGAGGTGTATTTAGTCCAGATAACAAATCGATTTACTACTCAGCTACAAATCCAGCTACAAACAGAAGAAGTTTTTACAAAGTGAAAATTGATGGAGGAACTCCCAAAGAAATCAAAGGAACTGCTAATATTGGTGGTTTTGCTGAGATCAATGGGAAGTTTTATTTTATCTCTAGAGGAAGGTTGAAAGAATTAAACCCAAAGTCTGATCGAGTAACTTCCTTACCTCATTCTGCGAAATATACTCAAGATTTTAGAGCGATGAATGAGCAAATATATGAGGAGGGAACTCGGGTGTTGAGCATGGGCTTCTACGATCCAAATTTCCATGGATATGATTGGAAAAAGTTGATTAAAAAGTACAAGCCTTTAGCTATGAAAGCGAGTACAGCACAAGACTATTCCTTTGTATTCAATACATTGTTAGGGCAGTTAAATGCGAGCCATATGGGGTATCGTGCAGGAACTCCAGAAAGAAGAAACAGCGATAATGTGGGACTTTTAGGTCTTGAGGTGAAAAATATCTCTAAAGGAGCAGAGGTTATTTATGTGCTTGAAAACTCATCTGCTAACAAATCAAAAGTCGATTTAAAAATTGGTGATGTGATTACGGCTGTCAACAACCAAAAAGTAGATTCAAATACAAACTTCTTTAGCTTGTTTAAAAATACAGTTGGCGACGAAGTATTACTAACTTTAGCAAACGGGAAAGAAGTGGTAGCGAGAACTTCCAGAAGCTTAAGAGGATTGCAATATCAAGCTTGGGTAGAATCAAGGAAAAAGTTGGTAGATAAATTTTCAAATGGGCAATTAGGATACATTCATATTCAAGGAATGAATGCTCCAAGCTTTGAGCGTTTCGAACGCGAATTAAAAGCAAGTGGTTATGGGAAAAAAGGAATTGTTATTGATGTTCGTTACAATGGTGGAGGATGGACTACCGATCGTTTGATGGCTGTTTTAAATGTCTATCAACATGCCTATACCATTCCTAGAGGAGCCGCTAAGAATTTGAAAAAAGAGAATAAGAAGTTCACCAAAAATTATCCATTCAACGAGCGTGCAATTCTTTCGGTAAATACGAAACCTAGTATAGCATTATGTAATGAGAATAGTTATTCCAATGCTGAGATTTTCTCTCATGCTTACAAGAATTTAGGACTTGGAAAACTTGTAGGACAACCTACTTTTGGAGCTGTAATTTCTACCGGAGGTTATGGATTGTCGAGAGGTTTTGTACGTATGCCATTCAGAGCATGGTACGTTTCTAAAACAGGTAAAAACATGGAAAATGAATCTCCAGCCGTTCCCGATTTTCTAGTAAAGAATGCTCCAGGATGGACGACAAGAGGAGAAGACGATCAATTGAAAAAAGCTGTGGAAGTTTTATTGGATGAAGTGAAATAAAATCAACTTAGTTATAAATGAAAAGTCGAAGATTGTTCTTCGGCTTTTTTATGTGTTAAAGATTTTTACAAGGCCTTATTTGAAAAATGGAATCAATAATGTGTTTCTGATTATGCTTTTAACTTCCGAAGAGCGAATTCAAAAATTGATTCTTATATCTCTTTGTTTTATTCATAATAATTACAGAAGATATAGCTCAAGACATCAAAAAAAACTGCTAAGTTAGACTTGCTACTTACTAATACTAAACCTGAAAAACTAAATTGAAAAGAAATTTTAGAAGTTAAAAGGAACCTGCTTTCAATTCTTTTTGAAGTTGTTTGCTTGTTTTTGTACTACCATCATGACTCCATCCCGGAGGGTTAAAAACATACTTTAATCTTGTTTGTAATGATAAGTGTTTTTTGTTGATAAAAAAGTCTTTAAAAATAGCTTTCCATTCGTGGAAAATAATGTCAATAGGTCCTTTGTTATCCAATTCTTTTCTGAGACCATATTGAATTCTTTCGTACTTAATTTCTTCTTCTTCATGCTGAAAAGTTCTAAAGATTTTATCCCAAATAATTAAAACCATACCTAAGTTTTTATCTAAATATTTAGTATTAGAAGCGTGATGTACTCTATGATGAGAAGGTGTTACAAAAATCTTTCCCCACCAGCCCAAGTTACTTTTAATAAAATTTGTGTGACACAATGCACCATAACTTTGATTCACAGCATAAGCAAAAATGATATGCAATGGTTCGACACCGCAAAATGCTAATGGTAAGAAAAAGAAATAACGATACAATGGTTGTAAAACAGGAGATCTAAAACCAGTTGAAATATTAAAATATTTTGAATTATGATGTGTTACATGAACCGCCCAAAAAAATCGAGAATGATGATCTACATAATGATGAATATAGTAAAGGAAATCTTGAAAAACAAAAGCAAAAACCCAATACCAAACACCATAACTATCCCAAGCAAAAATTTTATATTGGAAACAAAATCCTAGAATAAAAAACGAAATCACTTTCATTAATATGTCCAAGCTAATGTTTATTAAAGCAAAATATACGTTAGTTAAAGTGTCTTTTACATCGTAATTTTTTTTCTTATTGTAGTAGCTAAATCCAATTTCAATAAGAATTACAATAAGAAAAAAAGGTGTAATCCTGGCATATAAAACTTCCTGATTTAATATGTTATTCATTTTCTTTTTTCCTTTTTAGTGCAACTTAAAAATAAATTCAATACACTTTTTCACCATTCAAATAAGTAGACATCGCTTTTGTTTTTGGGATTTGATCACCTGCTACTTCCATAATATTCTGACTCAAAATCACAAAATCGGCAAACTTACCTACTTCAATACTTCCTTTTTCGTTTTCCTCAAAATTGGAATGTGCCGCCCAAATGGTCATGCCTCGTAAGGTTTCTTCTCTAGACAAAGCATTTTCCATCTGGTAACCTCCCTCTGGATAACCTTCTAAATCTTTTCTTACCACAGCCGCGTAAAAGGTTAAAAATGGATTCACTTTTTCTACAGGATAATCAGTTCCTAAAGCAACCTTTCCATAGGTGTCTAATAATTTTTTAAAAGCATATCCTCCTTTTATTCTATCGGGTCCAACACGATCTCCTGCCCAGTACATATCCGAAGTAGCATGCGTAGGCTGTATGGAGGGAATCACATTTTCAAACAAGGCAAAATCTTTCGCATCAATAATTTGAGCATGTTCAATTCTCCATCTGCGATCAGTTTTCCCTTTTAAAACATTTTGATAGGTTTTTAGCATCCAAAAATTAGCAGAATCACCAATGGCATGTGTGTTCATTTGGTATTCAGATTCAGCAATCTGTTCTGCCATTTCTTGATATCTTTCTGGAGAAAAAATCAAAGCCCCGTAATGTCCAGCTCTATCGCTATATGGATGTTTCATGGCTGCGCCTCTAGAGCCTAGCGCACCATCTCCATAAATTTTAAAAGAACGGACATTCAAATAATCTGTTTTGTAAATTCCCTTTTTGGTATAGTAATCCAAATTCTCTTGAGAGGCAGATACCATGGCGTAGACACGCATTTTTAAATCACCCGTTTTTTGCAAACTGTCGATCAATTCGATTTCTTTTCTTGCCAAACCAGCATCATCAACAGTCGTTAATCCGTAGCTAAAGTTAATTTGCTGAGCGTCCATCAAACCCGCAATCGCTTCTTTGGTTGAGGTGTTGGGCATTTTAATATAATCCATTGCTTTATCGATCAAAACGCCAGTCAGCTTTCCGTTTTTGGTAATGAATTCGCCTCCAGTAACACTCTTAGGGAAATTGGTTTCCGATAGATCCGAATAATTCAAAGCAGCTTCATTGACCAATAGGGCATGCCCATCAACTCTTCTAACAGCAACAGGAATCTTGGGGAATAATTTGTCTAGTTTCTCTTTTGTTGGAAATTCCTTTACCTCCCAATCGTTTTGATCCCAACCACGTCCTGTGACATAATCCACTCCTTTTTCATCGACAAAGGCTGAAATCTTTTGTAAGACTTCATCATAACTTTTGGTACCTTCCAAACTTATCTTTTGTTGTTGCAAGCCAAAACGAAAGAAATGACAATGTGCATCAATCAATCCTGGAACGATGGTCTGTCCTTTGGCATCTACCACTTGATCAGAAATGTATTTTTTAGTGATCTCTGAGCTACTGCCAACTGCGACAAATTTTCCGCCTTTAATGGCAAAAGCTTCTGCTTTTTGGAAATCTGCATCAACAGTATATACGTTTGCATTGCTTACAATCAAGTCGACTTTTTCTTTCTGGCAAGAAATAAGACTGATAGAAATTCCGAGTAAAAGGAGAATTTTTTTCATGCTTAAATAGTTTGTTAAGGTTGTGTATATAATATCCAAGCAAAATACATTAATAAAAATTGCAGTGGAATTCGAATCATCGCTAGTTTTTTAGAACCAATAGCTGGTCTTTCTTTGGTGACATCCCAAATATGAATTGGTAAAAATAGTATCATGAGTATAAAAATACCCATCGCTGCATAGGCTTTTGATCTAGGAAATAGTAAGCCTAATCCCAGAGTAAATTCTATAACACCTACGATATAATTGATGGTGTTTTTAGGAAGTCCATCAGGAATGAAATGTTTAAATAGTTTCGGTTTTATAAGATGCATAATGCCGGCAAATACAAAGAAACCGGTGAAAATACATTGCAATATGAGTACGAGAATACTCAAAATCTTAAAGCTTTACAGGCGTATTCCGATACAAATACTTGTCCATTAAGTAAATGATACTTGCCATGGAGGCACTTCCCAATTCCAATTCTCGTTTGTTTACCTTGTCAAAGGTATCAGTCGAAGTATGATGGTAATCAAAGTAACGCTGACTGTCTGGGCGGTATCCCACTAAAGTCACTGTTTCTGCTTTTAAAGGAGAAATATCTGCACCACTTCCTCCCTTATTCAGATCGTGCAATCCATAGGGGGCCAATAGTTTTTTCCAACTTTGTAAAAGTTTGGTGTTTTTAGGATTGGCATCGATTGAAAAACCTCTTGGAGTATGTCCTCCCGCATCTGATTCCAAACCACCAATATGATTTTCACTATTCAGTTTTGCCAAACGAGCATATTCTTTGGCACCTCGAGTTCCATTTTCTTCATTCATAAAGAAAACAACTCTGATGGTATTTTTGGGTCGTACTTTATTCTTTTTAAATAGGTATAAAACTTCTAGAGACTGCACAACTCCTGTGCCATCATCATGAGCTCCTTCTCCTAAGTCCCATGAATCTAAATGACCTCCTACGACAATAATGTTTTCTGGAGTTTCAGAACCTTTGATCTCTCCAACAACATTGAATGAAGGAGCATCGGGTAGCGTTTGGCAGCTCTGCTTGAAGTAAAACTTCAAATTGGGATGCTTTTTTAAATCAGCGCTTAGATTTTCTGCTGCTCTTGAACTAATAGCTGCGGCAGGAATGTACTGCTCTCTAGGAATTTCTCCATAGCTCATGGTTCCTGTGTGCGGATAATCATCAATACTATTCGTCATCGAGCGAACAATAACACCCACTGCTCCGAGAGGACCCACCACAGGAGCTCCTCTTACCCTTTGACCCACACAGCCTCCATAGGCTCTAAAAGTGTTGATGAGGGTATTGTCAAAAGCTCCGTTAAAAAAGACAATTTTTCCTTTTGCTTTCTCTCCTAATTCTGAGGCTTCTTTCAAGCTTTTCACTTCAATGACTTCTGCTGTAATACCACTTTTTGGAGTGGCTATGGAAAATCCTAAAGCGCAAATAGGAACATCTTGTTTTTTACCATTCACGGTGTAATAGGCTTTTTCTTTCTCACCACGTACCCAATGAGGTACCATAACGGGTTGCAGCCAAACGGAATCCAATCCAACTTCTTTCATGAGAGCCTCTCCCCATTCTACAGCTTTTTGAGCTTCTGGAGATCCTGACAATCTTCCTCCAATGTTTTGTGTTAAATCACGCAACCACTCATAGGATTTTCCTTCTGTAAGAGCGCTGTTGAAAAAATGCTTGATATTGGTTGAGTCTACTTTTTCTTGGTTGGATAAAGTTTTTGCGACTGTTGTTTTGGAATCTTTCTTAGGATTACATGCAACTATGAATACAGTTACAAGTGCGAGTAGCATTGCTCTCTTCATTTTGGTTTGTTTTTTTGGGTTCTTAAAAATACAAAATCCAATTAAGATAATTTATTTTGAATGGCTGATTTGAGGTCAAAGTTTATACTCTCTTTGCCCAAAAGCTGTAATGCAAATAAAACTTAGAGTAGTTAAAATCAATTTCTTTTTCATAGCTAAACATTTTAATAGTACATGAATTTCAAATTTGATTTAAAAGATGCTGCGCTTTTAAAATTGAATCCTTATGCCTTCTCCAATTAGCTCTGGTAATATTACTGGATTCATTAATTATTTGATTCAATAAATCTAAAGCTTTTTGTTTCTTCTCAACCCTTAATAAAAATTCGGCAAAATAGACTCTTTCTTCATAATTTGAATAGCTCACATCAATTTTTTCAAACTCAATTTCAGCTTCATTAAGCCTGTCTAATTTTTCTAAAGCAATTGCATAGTAGTATTGAGATTTGCGAAATTCTGTATGAGATTTAATTTTTTCAGAGTAGGAAATTACTTTCTCAAAATTATTGATGAAACGGTAAGCTTTGATCAACTTGTTAATAGTATATACATCATTGCTAAATGCACTATCTAGTGCTCTTTCATAGTACTTAACAGCATTTTCATAATCTTTATTTTCTAGATAAGCATCTCCAAGATTCACGCGATTTTGAAAAGTGTCTGAAAATTTAAGCTGCTTTTCCAGCTCAATAATTTTTTTAGTTGGATTGATGATATTCGTTACTTCCTCGGAGATATTAGAAATTTTTTTCGCATCCAATATTTGGGTGAAAATATATATAAGACTTCCAATAGCTGGAATGAATATGATAATAAAAAACCAGTAATTATGGTTTCTATTACGAATTAAGTGATAGATACAAAAGATTTGTAAGACTGGAATCAGATAAAATAACATTCATAACAAAATTATAATTCAAGTCCTAAAGATAGAATTAAAAATCAAACTTATAAGTAAATCCTGCTAGTGCTTGAAATCCTTGTACGTTAAAATTCGCAAAACGTTGGTAGTCTGAATTTAAAACGTTGTTCAGTTTTACAAAAACAGAAACAAAGTCGTTAAAATGATATCCTCCATTTAAGTTGGCATCAACATAAGAGTCCAATGTCTGAACACTACTAGTGGATGGAAAAGTTCCAGCATACATGAGGTCTTTTCGCTCACCAACAAAGAAGATATTTGCAGAAGCATACCATTTGTCATTTTTATACTTCCCAAAAAATCCTCCTTCTAGTTCGGGAAGATTCCATGCTTCTCGTTGATTGGTGGTTGTATAGGAATTGAATTGCACATTTCCTCCCATTACCAACCGCTTGGTAACATCTACTTCCAATTCTGCAAATATTGAAAGTGTCTTAATATCATCATAAAAAACACCAAAGGAATTACCGTACTCATACCCTAAAAAAGGAGTAGAGAGCGGAGGTTGAATGGCACCTGTAGATTTTGAATTGTTTCTGACAAATAAAGCTCTGTCTTCATCACTCTTGTAACTGGCGCGAATGTCAAAGCTTACATCAGAGGAAAATTTTCCGTTGATTCCTCCAAACAAATTGTATTGTTCGTTGGTTTGTGTCAAAAATAAGGTAGGAGATACAAACGGATTTTGTTCGCTTAAGCTCTGAAAAGAGTTCATGTGTAAATCTCCACCAGCACCAATGTAAATATTCGCAAGGTTTGAAATAAATGGATAAGTAACCTGTACATCTGGATAAATCAAAATATCTGTGGCACTGTTTTCAATGTCAAACATCACATAGGCTTTGGTTCCCAGTTTGAAGTTGAAGTCACTCCAATCCAACCGAACAGTCGGATTCAATCCAATATTCAAAAAGCTGTAATTTATGTCAGTAGCATCCGTATAATTTTGTTTAAAGGATCCTTTTAAATATTCGATTTTCGAATTGAGTTTGACATCTTTTCTCCAATTTCTATTAATCAAATCCAAAGGAAAAGTAAATTTTGGATTCAGGTGGAAGTAGATTTCGCTACTGTTAAAGTTGTCGCTAAACAAACTCAGCGAAGATTTAATGTTATCGAAATACGATTCTTCAAATAGAATTTCTCCCTCTATTTCGTATGAGCTGTATTGTTGCTTTTCAACAATAGAATTGATCACTGAAGTACTAAAAGTAAGATTAGGCAAACCATACCAGTTGTAAGTATTTCTATAAGCATTCAAACCAACTTTCCAGGTAAAGTATCGTTCTTCTTGTAGATAATATGCCCCAATATCAATATTTGTATAGCCATTGTTTAGAGGTGTGTTCCGCACACCATTTTCTGAAGAAATGTATTTTAAATACAATCCATAATCATTGTTGAACTTCTGATTCTGATGCAAAAAAAGTTCTACAAAAGGTGTATTGAAGTTCCCATAACCAGCCGCAAAATAATTGTCGAACAAACGCTCCTTTTTTCCTACATCAATTCCCTTTACAACCCCACTTTTAGGAACAAAAGTAGAGGCTACAGGAGCTGAAAAAATTTGATAGGTCAGTTTTTTCTTCTGTGCATTTTTACTCAGTACAATTTTGGGATTCTTTTTAATTTTAAAAGCATCCGCTATGGTAGGTGTGTAGGAAGTAATTACATTAACTACGGTTGGTCCTAAAGTGTCTTTTTTCGATTTTTTTTGGGCGATAAGTATGCTTGAGACCAATAGCGCAAATAAAAATAGGTACTTTTTCATGTCGCTTAATTTTTAGGGGTTGTTATTGAGTTATTAGTCTTTGCTTCGTTGAGTTTGATTTTCTTTAGCTCGTTTTTGGCATCATTTACCACATCATCAAACTGACCAAAGTTTTTAACAATGTTTTCTAAGATATAGTTAGCCTGATAAGGATCATTATTTTCTAAAGCGTAATAGTTCTTTGCCATAATTACAAATGCCTTTGCTCCCCAATATTTATATGCCGAATAATCAGAAGTGATTTTTTGAATCATTTTATTGGAAGCAGCATATTTTTTGTTCTTGTTTAAAAAATAAGCACTGTAGTACAAAGCTTCTGCTTTTAATTCGCCATTGGCATTTCTCTCTACCTCGGTATAATATTCTTCAGCTTTTGGAAAATCTTCTGTTTGAAAAGCTGAACGTGCGATGATAATTTTTGCATCGTATTCTATGTTGGGTTCTAACTTATCAGCTAACAATACTTTCTCTGCATATTCTACGGCTTTTTCATATTGTTGAGACTGATAATAACCTTTCATCAAATTGCTTTGCGCATAAATAATATTCTGAGGAAAATTGGCCTCTTTCTCCAATCGTTCCAGCAATGGAATAGCATTGTCCCAGTCTTCTTTTTCCAATAATATTTGTGAAAGCTTGTTAATAGCCTCCTCACTATATTCACTTTGTGGTTGAGTGATGACATATTGATAGTTTGGAATGGCTTCCTCTTGCTGATTTGATTTTACAAGCAGCTGAGCCAAATAGAAATTTGCTTTCAATGCATGTAATCCATTTGGAAAAGACTCAACATATTTTTGAAACCCTGAGATGGCTTTTTCAGTATCATTCTCTAGAAATTTATTTTCGGCAGACTCAAACATGGTATTATCCAATTCTGCATCAGTAACACTCATAAAACTAATTCCTTTCACCCAAGTAGCATACTCGTCTACTTTTCCAATATCTACATATACGTTTCTAGCATTTGTTACAGCTTCTCTAGCTTCTCCCGCATTTGGGAATTTTGCAACGATTTCTTTGTAATTTTTAAGTGCTTTTTCATTTTCATTGTCGTTATAGAACAACAATCCATCTCTCAAAAGTGCTCTGGGATTATAGGTGCTTCTTGGATAATTGTCGAACAATCTTTTGTAAGCTTTGTGCGCATTGCTATTATCTTTCAAAGCAGCATAGGTGCTTCCTAATTGAAAGAGCGCATCATCTCTATAATTAGACAGTTCAAAATTGGTCAACAAACCTTCAAGTGTTTTCACCTTTTGAGTGTTATCATCTAAAAATCCATGGCTCATTCCAATTTGGTACTGAGCGTAATCTGCTCCAATTCCAAATTCATCAGCTACCTTTTTATAAGCATTGATGGCATTTTTATAATCTCTAGTAGCAAAATAACTATCTCCCGTTCTTATAATGGCATCGTCATTCATGCTAATGTCTTCATTTTGAGTTTTAATAAAACTCTTAAAAGAACGAGCCGCATTTAGATAATCTTTGAGTTTAAAATAACTATACCCTAAGTTGTAATGGATCAATTTTGATTCCTCACTATTTGAAGAGCCAGAAGCATTTCTAAAAGCTGTAAATTCATCTACTGCCAATTGAAAATTCCCCAGACGATAATTGGTCTCTGCACTCCAGTATTGGGATTTATTTTTAATACCATTATCTGAAGATTTAACTCCTTCTGCAAAGAAAGGAAGCGATTCTTGTAATTTGTTTTGGTTGAATAGTTGAATGCCTCGATAGCAAGAAACTTCATAAGTCAATTCTTGGTTTTGCTTGCTTCTCTTTTTTGCTAAGTAATCTAGAGCTCCCTGATAATCTTGCTGATACAAATAAGAAGTTACGACCAATCCATTTATTTCTTCATAGCTAGCATTCTTAGGATATGCTTTTAAAAAATCTTGCAATACTTCAGCAACACTTTTATATGGATTTCCTTCTTCGTAACTCAATTTTGCATAGTTAAGTGCAGCATCTTCTTTTACTTTGGGATCAAAATCCATTTCACTAGCACTCTTAAAAGCATTCAAAGCCTCTGGCTTTTTCTCAAGATAAATGTAACATTCTCCTAAATTATAGTAAGCTTTTTGAGAAACATTGTTTTTTTCATCCAAAATTCTATTGAAATTACTTACGGCATTTTCAAAGTCATTCTGTTTAAAATAGGCATATCCTAATTGATAGTAATCTGTGTTGCTCCATCTACCTTTTTTTCCTCTGTATACTCTTAGAAAAGGGATAGCATCTTCGTATTTTTTGAGGTTGAAATAACTCTCTCCAATAATCTTTGAAATTTCAGATTTTTCTTTTGGTTTCGCTTTTTCTAATAGTTTCTTTCCGACTTCAATGCATTTTTCGAAGCGACCAGCTTTAAAGCTTATGTCAAGGAGGTAATAGGTAACTTCACTATTGTAAGCTTGTTCGTCAGCAATTTCTTGTAAGGTTTTTTCTGCGATATCATAATCTTCTTGTTTGTAAGCAATGTATCCAAAATAATAGCGAGAATCATTTCCATATTTAGGATCATTGATAAGTTTTGCAAACCTTCTTCTAGCTAGATCTAAATTTCGGGTAGCTAAAAATGCATATCCCATTTTAAAATCGAGTTCTTTTCTATTTGCGTCGGAAAGTGCATCAAAGTTCACTTTTGAAAACCATTTTAAAGAGTAAGCAGCTCTTTTGTTGGCAAAGTAATAATTACCCACATTAAAATAAGCCTTGTCTTTCTTGTTACTGTTTGGATGATTTTCAACAAAACTTAACACTTTTTTGTCAGCATCGGTCTGATTAAGCCGAATGGCGCACATGGCATCGTAATAGTCAGCGTCGGCCTTTAAACGAAGTTGCTCATTAGCATTTTCTGAAACTTCCATAAATGTCTTCTGAGCAGCTGCGTAGGCTTTGCTATTAAAAAGCTTTACAGCATGGTTGTAATCGGATTGAAGGTTAATGTCAATTTCTGTCTGCTGAGCAAGCGTTTTTACAGAGATTGTTAAAAACAACAAGGTGGTTAGTTTGTACAAGAAAGAATGATTCTTCATCAGTAGGATTTTTGTCATTTTTGATAATAACGTAAAAATTAGATTTTTGTTGGCTTTAGGGATGAAAATCTAACTCAAAAATAGCAATTGATTTGATTTTATTGTAGGGAATAGCATAAATTATGTATCAAAAATAATGGAGGCTTCTTCTATGTAAAATATGGTTTACTTAAAGAATCACCTTGTAGGTTTATAAATTTTTAGCTCCTTTGTTTTTGGCAACTATAAAATTTTAAACAGATGAAAAAAATTCACATACTTTTGTAGAAACACAAATGATATGGAAAATTCAATTCTACACCTCGAGAATGCCGATATTTATCAGAGAGATAACTTGGTTCTTTCCAAGGTGAATTTAAAGATTGAAAAAGGAGAGTTTTTCTATCTAATTGGAAAAACAGGTAGTGGTAAGAGTAGCCTAATGAAAACCCTTTACGGAGACCTCAAACTACAAAGAGGTGTGGGTTCTATTGTTGGTTTTGACCTCAAGAAATTAAAAGATAAAGAAATTCCATTTTTAAGACGGAAAATAGGAATTGTTTTTCAGGACTTTAAGTTGTTAAACGATAGAACTGTTTTTGATAATTTGTCTTTTGTTTTAAAAGCAACTGGCTGGAAAGACAAGACAGAAATGAAGCAAAAAATTGAAGAAATATTGGAAAAGGTTGGGATGAAAACCAAGTACTATAAAAAACCGTTTGAATTGTCTGGAGGAGAACAACAGCGGGTTGCCATAGCTCGTGCATTGTTAAATGACCCAGATCTGATTTTAGCGGATGAGCCCACTGGAAATTTAGATCCTAAAACCTCTCTGGAAGTGATGGAGTTGATGAATCAAATTCATCAAAGTGGTAAAAGTATTTTAATGGCTACTCACGATTACGCTTTGATTGTAAAGTTCAAACAAAAAACCATCAAATGTGAGGGAGGTGAATTGTTTGAAGTTGTTACAGAAAGAGCAAGTTCTTCATAAGAATTCATACATGAAGAGAAGGATTTTAGTTGCTGTTACTAATGATGTGTCTACTGACATTCGTGTGGATAAAGTTTGTAATTATTTGCTGGAAAATGAATACGAAGTTATTACTTATGGTAGATTGTTAAAGATGACGATTCCAGTTGAGAGAAAATACCTTATTAAAAGAACCAAACATTTTTTCAATGACAACTTTTTATTTTATGCAGAGTTTAACATCCGATTGTTTTTCTATTTATTGTCCAATCGTTTTGATGTCATCTTAGCTAATGATCTGGATACTTTACCTGCTTGTTTTTTTGTTAGCAAAATAAAAAGAATAAAACTCGTATACGATAGTCATGAACTTTTCTCTGAAGGCCCAGAGCTACAAGGAAGAAAATTTGTTCAAAATTTTTGGAGAAGTTTAGAGAATTTTTTGTTGCCAAGAGTCAAATATGCCTATACCGTGAGCGATTCCATATCAGATTTTTACAATGAAAAATATCAAAATGAAATGGGAGTGGTTAGAAATATTCCAGAACTGAATAGAAAAATGACCAATGAACAAGTGGAATTTCCTACCCAAAGCAAAGTTATTTTGTATCAGGGAGTATTGAATCCTGGAAGAGGGATAAAACCGACAGTACAGGCATTACATTATTTAAAAGATGTTGATTTCGTAATTATAGGTTATGGAAAGGTAGAAGATGAACTTCGAGACTTTGTTATAAAGGAGGGTTTGGTAGATAGAGTTCATTTTTTAGGACGAATACCCTATGAAAAACTACACAATTATACAAAAAAAGCAGATGTTGGAATAGTGTTAGAAGAGCCTTTAGGGAAAAGCTTTGTTTATTCCCTCCCCAATAAATTATTTGATTACATTCATGGAGAACTTCCTTTTATATCAGGAAACCTTCCTGAGATTACTAAAATAGTATGTGAACACAAGGTGGGTGAAATTGTAAAAGATTACAAACCTAAAACGATAGCTTCTGCTATTGAAACTGTATTGAATAATTCTGAAAAGAGAAACACTTTGATAGAGAATCAAAAAAAATCGAAAGAAAGCCTTTGTTGGGAAAAAGAAAAAAGAAAATTAGACGTTTATTTCCTGTAAAAGACCAATTATTCAACCCAAACTAACCATAATTATTCCTTCCTACAACAATCTTGTGAAGTTACAAGATTGTATCTCTAGCATTTCAAGACAAACATTCAAAGATTACGAGGTTTGGATTGTAGATAATATATCTACAGATGGGACAAAGGAATTTTTACAAAATTTAAAACCTCCCTTTTTTTCAATTTCTGAGAAAGATCAAGGTATTTATGATGCTATGAATAAAGGAATTGAAAAAGCTAGAGGAGAATGGCTTTATTTTTTAGGCTCTGATGACCAGCTTTTTGAAGCGATAACACTTAAGGATGTGTCTAGATATATGACTTATGATAGAAAACTTCTCATCGGAAACGTAGTATACCAAGAATCAAAGAAAAATCCATTTATTTTATCTAAAAAAAAGCTATTAAAAGAGACAGGTTGGTCATGGAGAATATGGATATGGAATACATTACATCATCAAGGGACTTTTTTTCATCAATCGATTTTTGATTCAAAAAAATACAGTCTGAAATATCCAATCTTAGCAGATTATTTTTTGAATTTAACCTTAAGGAAGGAGAAAATTACTGCCCATCATATCAATAAAATAATTGCAAAGTGTGACCCTTCTGGGATTTCGAAACAAGGAGGATGGAAATTATATTTAGAAGAAGCAAAAATAAAAATTGACATAGGTATTAAAATTTTAATGCCTCTTTATTATTTAATGTCTATTTTTAAATATTCAATAAGAAAGTTGAAAGATGTTGCAAACTAGAGAGGAATTGGCGTTGATTATATATGAATCCCTTGTAAAAAGGGAAAATGATTTAGGTAAGCAATTTAAATCGTCTTCTAATTCAATTGGGTATTTTGTCTTAGATAATTTGCTCCCCAATACTATTGCGACAAGTATTTTTGAGAACTTTCCGAATGTTACTGAAACGATTCTTAAAAAAAATATTAGAGAGCATAAGCATATTGCTTATGAAATGGAAAAATATAATCAACTTTTAGAAGAAATAATCTACGCTTTTCAAAATGATAAAGTCGTTCGTAAGATTGCTGAGATATGCAACATGGAAGAGTTATTTCCTGATGAAGATTTGTATGCTGGAGGATTATCTCTCATGAAGTATGGAAATTTTTTAAACCCTCATTTAGACAATTCACATGATAAGGAAGTTGAAAAAACTAGAGCATTAAACTTACTATATTACGTAACACCCAATTGGAGTTTAGAGAATGGAGGGAATCTTGAGCTGTGGAATAATGGTTTAGAAAATGACCCAATGACTATTGTAAGTAAGTTCAATAGATTAGTTGTTATGGCTACTCACAAAGATTCATGGCATTCGGTAAATAAAGTAATGACTAATCAAACTCGATGTTGTGTTTCTAACTACTATTATTGTTATTCTTCTGAATTAGATTTTCATGTTACAACTTTCCGAGCCAGACCAGGAGAGCATATTAAAAATTTCTTTCTGAAAGCGGATAGTAGTATTCGAGAAACGATAAGAAAAGTCTTTAAGAAAGGCATAAGAGAAAATCCGCACCAGTACCAAAAAAAGAAACCCACTCAATAAATTGAGTGGGAAAAATTGCTATGAAAAAGAATGATAAGAGGATCTTATCATAATGTAAGACGACAAATACAATGCCATCTTACAAGACAGAATGACTTTAACAAATTTTTAAGAAAGTAGCCTAAAAAAAGAAAGTCATTAAAAAATAAGACTAAAGACTGTTCCTTCTCCTTCTTTACTATTGACAACAATTCTTCCTTTATGTAATAACATAATTTGCTTACATAGGCTTAAGCCAATACCACTACCAGTAGATTTATTGGTAAAGAAAGGAACAAAGATATTTTCCATAATTTCCTTGGGAATCCCACTTCCATTATCATACACTTTGATGACAGTATTATGATCCTTCCCTTGAGATGCATATACCTTAATCAAAGGACTTTCACTTTTTAAACAAGCATCTTTTGCATTTAGAATCAAATTTATAAGTACTTGTTCAATAAGATGCAGGTCAATGTCTAGCATCAACTTTTTAGAAGTCATGGAAAACTCAATTGCAATATTTTTCGATTGAATTGAAGGAGCCATTAGCAATTCAATATTTTGAAAAAGATCTACCACCTTTACTTTTTGAAGGTTTAAGTTGGTTACTTTACTCAAGCTTCTGTAGGTTTTAGCAAATTTTAAAAGCCCTTGACTTCTGTTCTTGATGGTTTTAATACCAGAATTTAAATCCTCTAATTCTAATGGGTTTTCTTTTGGAACTTCAATACTCAGCTCAATATTTCTCTGCAAGGTATCTGCTAAAGAAGTGATAGGAGCGATGGAATTCATAATTTCATGAGTCATTACACTCAGTAATTTTTTCCAAGCCTCTGACTCATTTTTATTAAGAGTGTTGTCAATATTTTGCAATACAATTAGCTTAAAAGCATCATCATTGATCTGAAAAACAGTATCAGAAATTAAAACTTTAATTTTTTCATTTTGTAGGGCAATGGATATAGAATTGGGTTCTCTATTGTAAGTTTCAAAAATAAGATTGTATAGCTCTGGTTTTCTTTTCTCTACAAATCGAATATTTTTAAAAGAAGGAAAATCAATAATTTCTTTGAATGAATTGTTAATCCACAGGACTTCACCATCTTCTAAATTATAGGCAATAATACCAATATCTACCATTTCCAAAATCTTCTGTAAGTAGACATATTGTGCTTCATTTTGACGATTGATTTCTTTAATAGTTCTGTTTACTTCATTAAAGCCTTTGTATAAAAAACGAATGTCTTTGGGACCTCTATCCTCTGGAAACCAGCGTGAAAAATCTCGGTACTTCACAGCCTCAAAAAAATCGTCAATAGCAGAAAACCGCTTCTTTATATAGCTATAGATATCGACAATAAAATACAGTATAACTATACTAATAAGAAGAATATAAGTGACCTTATTCAGACGAATAGTGTAAATCAATGCCAAAACCAAAGTAATCAATACAACGATTCTCAGGAGAAGTTTGAAGATGTATCCCTTATAATCCATACTTTTCCAATCTTCTATACAAAGCAGCTCTGGTAATCCCCAATTCCTTTGCTGATTTTGAAATATTTCCTTTGTACTTTTCTAATACGGTAAGTATGGCATTTTTCTCAAGATCATCTAAATTCAAATTCTGAATCGTTTGTGTTTTTGTTACTGTCCGTTCAATGGAAGAAAACACCAAATCATCTGCTTTGAGAAGATTCCCATCTGTCATGATCACTGCACGTTCAAGAATGTACTGTAGTTCTCTAACATTTCCAGGAAAATCATGATTCTTTAACTTTTTTACAAAACCTTTGTCAAAATTGAAAGGCCCCTTATTGTACTTTTCCTCATAGATTGCTACAAAATGTTTTGCCAATAAAGTAATGTCTGAACCTCGATCCCTCAGAGGAGGAACTGTAATATCGAGTGTATTGATTCTGTAAATTAAATCTTTTCGAAACCTACTCTCATCAGCCAAAGTACTTGGGTCTTCATTGGTTGCACAGATCAAACGAATATCAATATCGATTGTTTCATTTGATCCTAAAGGAGTCACTTGTCTATTTTGCAATACGGTTAACAAACGAACTTGTTGCCCCAGTGTAATATTCCCAATTTCATCTAGAAACAATGTTCCTCCATTGGCAGATTCAAACCGGCCGATTCGATCTTGATTGGCTCCCGTAAAGGCTCCTTTCTTGTATCCAAAGAGTTCACTTTCAAACAAGGAAGATGTGAGAGCTCCAACATCTACTTTTACAAAGGGTTTGTCGACTCTGTTAGAATTTTCATGTAAAGCTCTGGCAATTAAATCTTTTCCTGTTCCGTTTTCACCTAAGATTAAGATGTTTGCATCAGTAGGTCCTGCTTTTTGTATTTTTAAAAATACATCCTCCATCAGATCACTTTCTCCAATGATTGGGAAATTGTTAGAAGAAATACTTTGCTTTTTCTTTTCTGTAGACTTTTCTGTTTTTAAAATAGAGCTAATCGTATCAATGATCTTTTCATTCTTCCATGGCTTTACTAAAAAGTCAGAAGCACCTTCTTTTAAGCCACGAATAGCTAAATCAATATCCGCATAAGCTGTCATTAAAATAACAGCTGTATTTGGACTCGCCTTTTTGATTTTATTCAACCAGAAGATTCCTTCATTTCCAATGTTTACGAGTCCATTGAAATTCATGTCGAGAATAATAAGATCAAATTTTTTACTGACTACTTGAAAATCGATACTGTTTGGGTTCTTCTCTATCACAATTTCATGGACAAGAGGTTTTAGCAAAAGTCGCATTGCTGTTAACACATCAACATCGTCATCGATGACCATTATTTTTGCTTTTTTCAGAACCATAGACACAATATTACAATTTTATCTTCAGGAAGTGGAAATGATGAATGAGAAATATTTAGGAGTAAAAAAATGTATCGAAATCGAACAGAAAGTGTATCAAAACCGAACACTTTTCATTTTTGTAAAAATAATAAAATGCTGATTTTCAATGTTTTAATTTTTTGGCATCATCTTCACTATACATGTACCGAATAAAACATGGAATATGGATGTACAAATTGAGAAAAAGAAGTTTTCGAAACAGAAAGTAATCACAATTACAAGTGTAGTTTTGGTTTTACTCTTCATCATTTATGTGATTATTTCTACTTCTGGAGGTGCTAAATTAAGCGTTCAAAAAGAGCGTATTGCAATTAGTACTATTACCAACGATATTTTTCAAGAAAACATTCCTGTAAGCGGTACCATACTGCCTATTACAACCATCTATTTAGATGCTATTGAAGGAGGGAGAGTGGAGCAGAAGTATGTAGAAGACGGGGCTGTCATGAAAAAAGGAGAGCCTATTTTAAGATTGTCCAATACAGATTTGGAACTGAGCTTGGTAAACCAAGAGACATCGGTATATAATCTTTTAACTCAGATGCAGATTTCTCAGAATGCAGCTAGGCAAAATACGATCAATAGATTAAACCAGTACACCGATGTTGAGAACAGTCTTATTGAAGCAGAACGTTTGTACAATCTCAACAAAAGGCTTTTTGAAAAAGGAGCAGTTGGTAGACAAGAATATCAATCATCATTAAACAACTATAACTATCAGAAGCAGAGAATGGAATTGACAAAGAAGATTTTACAGCAAGATTCCATTTCAACAAAGCAAGAAATAGAGCAAGCGAAAAATTCTTATCAAAGAACACAGAGTGCTCTCAACCTAATGAGGAAGAAAGTAGAAGATTTGGTTGTTCGTGCTCCTATCGATGGTCAGTTGACTTCTCTGGATGCTGAGATAGGTCAATCAAAAACAAAAGGACAACGACTAGGACAAATAGATGTGCTCTCAGGCTTTAAAGTAAGAGCAGATATTGATGAGCACTATATCTCTAGAATTTACACAGGCCAGATAGGAACATTTACATTGAATAGTAAGACGTATCGATTGGTTATAAAGAAGGTCTTTACTCAGGTGACCAATGGACGTTTTCAAGTAGACATGGAATTTGAAAATGAAGTTCCCAAAGGAATCCGTAGGGGTCAAAACTTACAGATTCAAGTTGCTTTGAGTGCAGAAAAGCAGGCACTGTTAATTCCTAAAGGAGGTTTTTTCCAGAAGACAGGAGGAAATTGGGTGTTTAAAATAAGTGAAGACGGAAGTTCAGCATACAAAGTAGATATTCAATTAGGAAGTCAGAATACAAAATACTATGAAGTCATTAATGGGTTGAATGTAGGAGATAAGGTAATTACCTCCAGTTACGATTCATACGATGCAATAGAGCAATTAATACTAAAATAAAAGAAAGATAAAAATACCAGCGATGATACAGATTAACAACTTAGAAAAGTTTTACAGAACGGATGAAGTACAAACCATTGCACTGAACAAGCTGTCTTTTGAAGTAAAAGAAGGTGAGTTTGTAGCTATTATGGGACCTTCAGGATGTGGAAAATCTACTTTATTAAACATTCTTGGATTGCTAGACGATCCAGATGGAGGAAGTTTTAAATTCAATGGGGAAGAAGTTTCAGGGTACAATGAAAGAAAAAGGGCACAACTTCGTAAACACAATGTAGGTTTTGTTTTCCAGAGCTTTAACTTGATTGATGAATTGACTGTTTTTGAAAACGTTGAACTACCTCTTATTTACACTGGAGTTAAAAAATCTGAAAGAAAAAAGAGAGTTGAGGAAGTACTAGAGAAAATGCAAATCATGCACAGACGTAATCATTTTCCGCAACAGCTATCAGGTGGTCAGCAGCAAAGGGTAGCTGTGGCCAGAGCAGTCGTTAACAATCCCAAATTAATTTTGGCAGATGAGCCTACAGGGAACTTAGACAGTACCAATGGAAATGAAGTAATGGACTTGCTGATCGATTTAAACGAAGCGGGCACCACAATTGTAATGGTAACACACAGTGAACACGATGCAAAGTACAGCCATCGAATTATTCGAATGTTAGATGGTCAAAAAGTAACTGAAAACATTCTTGTCTAGCTTTATCCTAAAATAGCATAGCTGTAAGAGTAAGATCAAAAAAACAAAATATGATTTATTCACATTTCAAAATAGGCTTAAGGAATACTATTAAAAACAAAGGTTTTTTTGCCCTGAATTCAGGGGGATTGATTGTAGGACTAACAGCGGTTCTTTTAACAAGCCTATGGGTGTATAATGAATTGAATTTTAATACATCTTTAAAAAATTATGATGAGATAGCTTCTGTAATGCTTAATAGAACGTTTACAGATGAAATAAGAACAGGTTCAGGTCAACCTATGCAATTGGCACCTGTGCTGAGAGAAAAATATGGAGATCATTTTAAACAGATAGCCCTGTGCTCAAGAATTAATGATTACAACATAAAATATAATGGTCAAATGCTGATGGTAGATGGGCGATTTGTAGAACCAGAAATGACACAGATTTTAGACTTACAGATGATCTATGGCGATCGAGATGTTTTGAAGGATCTCTCTTCTGTTTTAATTTCAGAAAGTACTGCAAAAAATATTTTTGGATCAGAAAATCCTATGGGGAAAACACTTACGTTAAGCTCGGTTTTAGATGTTACTGTTGCTGGTGTTTACAAAGATTTACCTGTTAACTCTACTTTTAAGAATATCCATTTTATGGGGTCATGGGAATTGCTAAAAACAAGAGCAAGATATGATGAGCGTCTGAGTTGGGGAAATTATTGGTTTCAGATTTATGTGCAATTACAAGATGGAAAATCATTAGCCAATGTATCAGATTTGATTAAAGATGTTTTTAACAAGAATTATGTTAGTAGAACAAGAGACTATCAGTTATTTCTTTTCCCAATGTCAAAATGGCATTTGTATTCAAAATTTGAAAATGGTGTAAGTGTCGGAGGAAGAATTGAATACGTGATTATTTTCAGTATTATTGGATTGTTCATTTTATTACTAGCCTGCATTAATTTTATGAACTTAAGTACAGCACAAGCTTTACGAAGAGGAAAAGAAGTTGGTGTACGAAAAACCCTAGGATCATCACGTAAACAATTAATCATTCAATTCTTTACAGAATCGTTTATAATGATTCTCTTCTCTTTTTTAATCGCATTGATTTTAGCGTATCTATTACTCCCAGGATTCAATACTGTTACCTTAAAAGATATTGCTGTACCTATTGAAGAGCCTGCCTTTTGGTTCATCTGCCTCCTATTGATTGTTGTAACATCAATCCTCAGTAGCTTGTACCCATCTTTATACCTGTCAGGCTTTAGACCCGTAAGAGTATTAAAAGGATTGAGTCCCAATAGTAAAACTCCAGTGAGTTTGCGAAAAGCCTTGATCGTTGTCCAGTTTGCCATTTCTGGTATTTTGATTATGGGAACATTAACAGTTATTAGTCAGATTAATCACGTAAAAGACAGACCTATTGGATTCGACAAAGAATTGTTGGTTAGTGTACCTATTAATACCCAAAAAGTAAGGCAAAGTTTTGATGTAATTCAAAGAGAGTTGTTATCCTCACCTCACATAAGTAAGGTAGTTGCCTCTGATGTAAAAATAACAGCAGCCTATACAGGTAATGGTGGTGATTTTGACTGGAAAAACAAAGACCCAAAATTTGAACCTGAGTTTAGTACTATTCGCGCTACGCTTGGTTTTGGAGAGATGATCAATTGGAAGATTTTAAAAGGAAGGGACTTTTCAGCAGAATTTCCTAGTGACACCTTAGCATTTTTAGTTAACGAAACTGCAGTAAAATATATGAAATTAGAAAACCCCGTTGGAGAATATGTAAGATGGGGAGACAATGGAACCTATAAAATTATAGGTGTGGTAAAAGATATGGTAACTCGATCACCTTTTGATCCTGAAGAACCAGCACTATACATACTTCACAAAGGGAGATTTTTGAGTTATGTAAATGTAAAAATTGCCTCCGATGATGCCAGTACTATTGAAGGAGCTATTGCTTCACTAAAAACTGTATTCCAAAAGTATGACCCTAATAGTATTTTCTCTTACAGTTTTATGGATGATGAATATGAACGTAAGTTTAGCGAAATCAGCCGAATTGCGAAGTTAGTGATCTGGTTTTCTCTGGTAGCAATCTTTATAAGCTGTCTGGGCGTCTTAGGACTGTCAACATACATGGCTATTCAGCGTAAAAAAGAGATAGGTATTCGAAAAGTGTTGGGTGCTTCAATTCAAACTATCTGGAAGCTGTTATCAAAACAGTTTGTCTTTTTGGTATTAATTTCCTTGGTTATTGCTTTGCCGTTAGGGTATTACTTCTCTTCGCAATGGTTAATGGAATATAGCTATCGTGTTCAAATAAACTTCTGGATTTTTGCCCTATCTGGGTTGTTTATCTTGTTAATTACCTTGCTTACAGTGAGTTTTCAGGCAATAAAGTCTGCATTATCGAACCCTGTAAATTCAATAAGAACTGAATAAAAACACTAGAAATGATAAAGAATTATTTAAAAATAGCACTTAGAAATCTTTTAAAAAACAAGATATATTCATTGATCAATATTTCTGGCTTAGCAATTGGAATGACTGCTACCATTATGATTGGACTCTGGATCAATGATGAGTTGAGTTACAACGATTATTTTGAGAACAAAGAAACCATTGCTCAGATTTATCAGCATGAGTCAAGTAATGGAGAAGTTGATACAGGACCAGCAATTCCAAGACCTTTAGAATTTGCCTTAAGAAAAGAGTATAGCGATAATTTTAAGCACATTGTAATGTCCTCTTGGAATCAGCCAAGGTATTTAAGGTATGGAGATGTCAACATTAACTTTCAAGGAAATGCCATGCAAGAAGGAGCTCCTGAAATGTTGAACTTAGAGATCATTTCTGGGATAAAAAATGGCTTAAAGGAAATGAAATCCATTATGATAGCAGAGTCAACTGCCAAAGCGTTATTCAATGATGAAAATCCGATAGGTAAAATTTTAAAAATTAACAATCAACACGATCTTGCAGTAAGTGCAGTCTATAAAGATTTACCTGTTACATCCGAATTTAACGATTTGAAGTACATTATGCCATGGGATTTTTACGTAAGCTCAAGACCATGGATACAACGATCTGAAAAGTTTTGGGGAAATAACTCATTCCAAATGTATGTTCAGATTCATGAGAACACAACCATGGAAGCAGTTACTGCAAAGATTATTGATGTAAAGAAAAGGTTGGCACCAGATGAAGCAGAATTTAATCCACAAATATTTTTATTTCCGATGAAGGATTGGCATTTGCATGCGAATTTCGAGAATGGAGTGCAGACTGGTGGTAGAATTGAAAATGTATGGTTGTTTGGTATTATTGGTCTTTTTGTATTGCTACTCGCTTGCATCAACTTTATAAATTTGAGTACAGCCAGATCTGAAAAAAGAGCTGTTGAGGTTGGGATTCGAAAATCGATTGGTTCTAAAAGAGGTCAGTTAATCTCTCAATTTTTAAGTGAGTCGTTCTTAATCGTCTTCTTTTCATTTATAGTTTCGATAGGATTGGTCTTATTATTCCTGAATGGTTTCAATGATCTTGCAAGTAAGTCTATCGAATTCCCTTGGACGAGTATTGGTTTTTGGATCGTGTCATTATTTTTTATCATGATTACTGCATTCTTAGCAGGGAGTTACCCAGCCTTGTATTTGTCATCTTTCAACCCTGTAACAGTCTTGAAAGGAACTTTTAAAACAGGTCGTTATGCAGCCTTACCGAGAAAGATATTGGTTGTCACTCAGTTTACGGTATCTGTGGCCTTAATTATAGGAACCATGATTGTTATGAATCAAATAGACTATGCAAAAAGCAGACCTGTTGGGTATAACAAAGAAGGTCTGATTCAAATCCCCGTGATGAGTAGTGAATTTGCTGGCAAAGCTGATTTTATGAGAAATCAATTTATTGCCTCTGGAGGAGCTGTTGAAATGGCAACCATGAGCAGCCCTACTACCAATGTTTGGTCTAACAGAAGTGGTTACAATTGGGAAGGGAAAGCACCTGGATTTCAAGAAGATTTTGCACATACTTCGGTGTCTTATGAATTTGTAGAAACACTCGGCTTAAAGATTATTGAAGGTAGAGGTTTTTCAAGAGACTTTCCAAGTGATTCTACAGCGATTCTGCTAAATAAAACTGCTGTGGAATATATGGGAATTAAAGATCCCGTAGGTAAGTTTTTTACAGACCCAGATAAAGAAAATCCGTTTCCACCTATGAAAATTATCGGAGTGATTGATGATATGATTATGCAATCACCATACACTCCTGTCAAACAATCGATGTATGTGTTTGACCGACATGGGAATGAAAGCTATTACAATGTTCGATTAAATCCAGAAAAAAATACTGCGGAGAGTTTGGCTGCTATTGAAAGCACCTTTAAAGCAAACTTTCCGAATGTCCCCTTTAATTATCAATTTGTCGATGAGGAATATGGAAAAAAATTCCGATCAGAGGAACGGGTGGCAAACCTTTCTAAAGTGTTTACCTTATTAGCCATTTTTATTAGTTGCCTCGGATTATTTGGCTTAGCTTCTTTCGTTGCTGAGCAACGCACAAAAGAGATTGGCGTTCGAAAAACCTTAGGCGCTTCCGTAAGTCAATTGTGGATTTTACTATCGAAAGATTTTTTGAAATTAGTAATCATCTCACTAGTTGTTGGATCACCTATCGCTTATCTGATGATGAGCCAGTGGCTACAAAAGTTCCCCTACAGAACAGACATTTCATGGACAGTTTTTATGATTGCCTGTACAGGAGCATTACTCATCACTTTAGTAACAGTGAGTTATCAAGCGATACGATCAGCTACATCGAACCCTGTAGATTCTTTACGAACAGAATAAAAAATAGACAATGATTGTAAATCATATCAAATTATCATTAAGAAACCTTTGGAAAAACAGAACACTTTCGCTGTTAAACTTAATTGGCTTAAGTATTGGAATTTCAAGTGTATTAACTCTGTTGTTTTCTGTATATGCCTATTACATTGCAGATGCACCGATTCTTGAAAAAGATCAAATTGTATATGTGAAAACTTACCTCAATAATGGAGACGATTATAACGAAACTCCTTATCCTTTAATGGATGAAGTATTGAGTAAGTCAACGGATATTGAGGCCGCTACGCACTTACATAGTTGGGGAAATATCTGGCTAGAAACTGATGGTAAAGATTTTCAGCATCGAACAGATTACGCAGACACTGAGTTCTTCGAAGTATTTGATCTTCCCTTAAAATATGGAAACTCTGAAACAGCTTTAAAGGACAAATACTCCATTGTCTTAACCGATAAAGTAAGTCAACAAATTTTTGGAGATGCAAACCCCATAGGAAAAACCTTGGTTGGTGCAGATACACTCAACCTAAAAATAACAGGTGTTTTAGAACCTATCAGTCCTTATTCATCCCTTAGACTTGGAGTTTTGCTACCCAATACTTTATTAAAGAACAACCCGACTTTTAAACGACAAATCGACTGGAATAATAGTTTTTCACCAGTGTATTTCAAACTGAAACCAGATGCAGATCGAGTGCAAGTCGAATCTCGTATTGAAGCCTCTTTGTTAGAATATTATTATGATCCATCAGTGATTAAGTCGGTAGCTATTGTACCATTCTCAGAATTACGTACGGATGCAATTCCTGTGGTCGATATTATTATTAGCTGTTCCATTGCAGCATCGCTCTTTATTTTATTGATCATACTGGTGAACCTGCTGAACTTAAATACATCGACCATGCTGAGTAGAACTAAAACTATTGCCGTTCGAAAAGTCTTGGGAAGCAGCAAAAAGAATGTCATTATCCAATACCTCATTGAAAATGGAATCCTTGTGTTTGTATCAATCGTAGTTTCAGGAATGCTTTTCATCAGTATCAACTTACCCCGATTGAATGATATTTTTGGACCTGAATTTGGTCGAATTTCATTCAACATTACACGAGATTATCCCATTGTCCTTGGAATTCTTGTCGTAGGAATTTTATCGACCATCATGGTATCCGTTTTCCCAAGTTTACGCTTCGTCAAAATACCCGTTACATTAGGATTGAAAGGGAAGCTAGATCAGGTTAAGAGAAACTTCTTACTAAGAAATTCGTTTATCATTGTTCAGTTTAGTATTGCTATTCTTTGTATTTGTATTTCCATTATTTTGAATAGGCAGATCAGCTTTATGAAAAGTGCTGATGTTGGATTTCAGCGTGAGCATGTGATTGCGGGAAGTATTGATCTAGACTACAAAAATCTTGATGTAGCAAAGTCGAAATTCAATTCCTTGGTCAATGATTTGGAGGCGAGTCCATATGTGAAAAGCGTCTCTACCAGTCAAGCAATTCCATCTGACTACTACTTTAACTATTCGACATATTATGATCCTGAGAAAGGTACAGATGTAAGAATGCGACGCTCTTATGCAGATGATGAATATTTTAAAACACTGCAAGTGCCCATAGTTCAGGGACGAAATTTTGATAAGAATATCGATCAACCAGATGAGTATCCAGTTATTATTAACGAGGCTGCCATGAGAGCTTTTGGATGGAAGTCTATAGAAGGCAAACGATTAAAATTTAAAGGAAGTGATTTCGCAGGATATCCAGTTGTGGGTGTTGTGAAAGATTTTCATTATCAAGATTTAGAAGAAAGAATAGAACCTTTGGTTCATGTCTACAGAGATCGAGCAAGATTACAAGATCATCGATATTTAGTAGTACGTGTAGCAGAAGGTAAGGAAGTCTATATCGAAAATATGATTGCCTCAGCATTTGCAACTATTTCATCTAGAAAGCGATATTTACAAGAACCTCTAGCCGATAGAGTAAGCGGTCAATATCAATTGATCGAGGGAATCCTTCAATCGGTAAACATTACAGCAATTCTAGCGATTTTCATTTCATGCTTAGGACTGTTTGGACTGATTTCATTTTCAGCAAAGCGAAAAGTCAAAGAAATTGGAGTACGAAAAGTATTGGGTGCAAGTATCTCAAGAATTGTGTTCTTATTATCTAAAGATTACATCATCTTAGTGGGCGTTGCTGCAATTATAGCACTTCCATTAGCTGGATATATCATGTCTTCTTGGTTAAAAAGCTTTGCATTTAGTATCTCATTAGAGTGGTGGATGTTTGTATTAGCAGGATTGATTGCACTTATCATCACCTCATTTACTCTTGGACTTCGAGCTGTAAGAGCAGCCGTAGCAAATCCAGTTCATAGCATAAAAACAGAATAAAGAATCACGATGTCACAAAGATTATTAAATATACAGCAGGCTTCTCGGGTCGTAAAATCTGGAGGAAATCAAATTAGCATACTAGATGAGATTGACTTAACTGTTCATGAAGGTCAGTTTATTTCTTTAATGGGGCCCTCAGGTTCTGGAAAATCGACCTTATTAAATTGTATTGGAATGTTGGATGCTTTTACTAGCGGAGACTACACATTTCTAGATCAAGATGTTCATAAAATGAAAGAAAGAAACCGGTCTAAATTGTATAAAGAATACATTGGATTTGTATTTCAGGCCTATCATCTGATTGATGAATTAACCGTTCAAGAAAATATAGAAACACCCTTACTTTACAAGAAAGTGAAGTCTTCTGAGCGTAAAGCCATGGTTGCCGATATGCTAGACCGATTTAATATCGTGGGGAAAAAAGATTTGTTTCCTGAGCAGTTAAGTGGGGGACAGCAGCAATTGGTGGGGATTGCCAGAGCTTTGGTAGCTAGTCCAAAACTTATTTTGGCAGATGAACCTACAGGGAATTTGAATTCCAAACAGAGTAAAGAGATCATGGAACTTTTCTCTGAATTGAATAAAGAAGGGGTTACCATTATACAAGCGACCCATTCTGAAGAAAATGCTTCTTACGGAACTAGAATTGTGAATTTGCTGGACGGAAAAATCATCACACCTTAAAAGAACAAGTTATGATCAAAAGATATCTCTTTTATATACTCATTATATGTTGTTGCTTGCCCAAAATCGTTAGTGGTCAAAATGAAACAACTTATACTTTAGAGAGTTGTATTCAAATCGCGCTAGAGAACAATTTAACACTAGAATCATCTAAGATTCGTGAGAAGACTGCAAAGGTTAACAAAAGGCAGTCTGTATTGAATATGTTACCCAGTGTCAATGGAAGTTATAATGCTGGGGTAAATAACGGGAGAAGTATTGATCCTTTTACGAATGATTTTATCAATCAGAGATTAACTTTTTCCAATGCTAATTTAAGCCTTAATGCTGTTGTTTTCAATGGATTTCGATTGCTAAATACAATGAAACAGCAACAGTTGAATGCACAGGCAGCCTCTATGGAAGTTGAGCAGGAAAAACAAAATCTTGTATTGTCAGTTACACTTGCCTATTTACAAGTATTGAATAGTCAAGATGTTTTAGAATTGAACAAACTAAGATTAGTGGCTACTAACAATCAGCTGAAGATTCAGAAAGATATGTATGAAGAGGGGAGATCTAACCCTGCTGATTACACAGATTTGTTAGGGCAAAAATCACAGGATGAGACCAATATTTTAAATTCAAAAATTGCCCTAAATAATGCAAAATTGAACTTAATTCAATTATTGAATTTAGATGAAACCTTAGATGTTAACATAGAAAGTATTTTGTTAGGAATGGAAAAGTACCAACTTACTTTCAATCAGGTGTATAAAGATGCACTAAATAATTTAGCAACATTTAAAGCAGGTGAATTAAGAGTAAAAGCAGCTAAAAAAGGAGTGGTTGTTGCAAGAACTCAATACATGCCTGAGATTTCAGTTTTTGGGGGAATGAATACCAATTATTCTAGTGTTGCACAGACTTTTACGGAAACAGGAACCTCCATTGTAGAAACGGGTGATTTTGTGTCAATTAACAATCAGAATGTTCCTGTACTTAGAGAACAGAAATCCTTTAACGCAAACCCTATTGGTTATTTGGATCAATTTGAAAACAACCTAAATTCCGTAATTGGATTCTCAGTCAGAGTACCCATCTTTAATGGTTTTAGAGCAAAAAATAATGTTGCTTTAGGAAAAATTAGAATTGAAGAATCTCTGGTAGCTTTAGAAAGAACACAACTACAGATTAAAAATGCGATACAACAGGTGCATTTTGATATGGAAGCAGCTTTTTACAGATACGAAAGCTTGAGCAAACAAGTTGAAGCTTATGAAAAATCATATCAAGTTAATGAAACAAGATTTAACAATGGGGTTTCTAATTTTCTTGCTTATATCACCAGTAAGAATAATCTGGAAAATGCAAAAATCAACTTATCCATTGCAAAATATGATTATATCTTAAGAACTCGAGTTCTGGAATATTATAGAGGACAAGTATTTTAGAAAAGCTTTTTACTTTTTGTAGTTAATTTTTGGTTGAAAAAAGAATGCTAGATAATCGTATTCCTCAGGACTTACCTTAGCTGTCTGAAGATAAAATTTGCTAAATATCCAGATGAATGAATCTAATATAAAAGTGAACATTAGCAGATGTGAAAGCATTGCAATATTACAAGGAAATAAAATTTAGGTTTTTATTTATGTTAAATAATTGATTTTTAGTATTTTTAAAATTCACAAAAATTATATCAACATGAAATCAAACGTCCTTTTATTATTTATAGCCTTTGGGCTTTCCTTTGTTTCTTGTAAATCAAAACTTGATGAGAAACTACATGAAGAAATATCCAAAGTACACGCTGAACTAGTGAGTGAGCATTCTAAATTAGAAAAAAGTCATGCAGATCTGGAGGCAGAGCACAATGCATGGTCTGAGAGCCATTCAAAGTTATCTCAAAAAGACTCCATTCAATCTAAGGTTGAAGCTGAGCACAACAAACTTATAGAAAGACATCAGAAGTTAATTGAAGAGCATGCTGCCTTGGTAAAAAAGCATGCAGAACTTGAAGCGAAACATAAAAATGGAGAAATAACAAACGAAGAGGCTAAAAAACAAAACGAAATGCTTGAAGCTGAGCGATCAATCATGGCGAGTCATCGAGAGAAAATAATGGGAGAACATGATTCTATGTCTACAGATCATGAAAATATGAAGGCAGACCATAAAAAAGACAAGAAATAACTTACTTTACTAAACAATATTTTTTAATTGCCTTCAATTTGAATAATTGAAGGCTTTTTTAATTTAAGCATGATAAATCCTTTTTGTGTTTTAATTGCATTCTAAACAAAAGAATTCAAACTTATTTGAAGTCCTTATTGTAGTATTTTCAAAAGGATTAGAGAAAAAACTCTACAAAGTTCTTTTGGAGTTAAGAACTTTGTAGAGCTAAGTAGATACACCGAGATTGACTAACGTCTTTCTCGACTTACCAAAATTGCAAATCAAAACTTCTTTTGATATAACTCGTTTCGTTTTCGTTTTGAAAAGTGAACTTTTCTCACTTTCACTCAACGAGCTTTCACAATTCTGGCTTGATGTGGAGACGCCGAGAATCGAACTCGGGTCCAAACAAGCAGCCAAAAGGCTTTCTACATGCTTAGTTTTTGATTCATTTTCGTCGAGTAGCTGATCAAAAACAACCCACTACAAGCTTATCTTCTTAAATTTCAAAACACCATCGAAGTGCTGGTATTTCTATGTCTATTTTTACGATGTCCAAAAATGGAACGCCATAAACCAAGGCTTTCCGTGGACATTTAGCTTTCCCGCCTTGCGGGACTAGGCTCGATCCTACTATAATTCAGATATTAAGCAGCTAAAGCGTAATTATTTTCGCCGTTTAAAATGTTGAAATAAGTTTTACGAGTTGTCATTTCACTCCTCGGCATGCTTACATTTTCACTGATCTTGCTGTCAAAACCAGTCGTCCCCTTCATGAAATAACAAAACTTTTTTATGTCATTGAATGAACCCTGAATAGGTTTCAGGGACTAAATTTTGCATTTCACTTTTATTTCAATGAACAGGATGACAAAAGTAAGAAAAAGGAACGAACTCACATTTGCAAGACGTTGAGAATTCTAGTAATTTCGAACCAGAATTAAAACAAAAAGAAACATGAAATTTGGAATCATTAAGGAACGTAAGAACCCACCTGATAGACGTGTTGTTTTTTCGCCAGAAAAATTAGTCGAACTACAAGAAAAATTCCCTGATGCAGATGTGGAAGTTGAAAGTTCAGAGATACGGGTTTTTTCTGATGATCAATATGCAGATGTTGGGTTAGAAGTTACTGAAGATGTTTCCGATTCTGATGTCATGATAGGGGTGAAAGAAGTCCCTGTAGAGGCTTTAATTCCTAATAAAAAGTATTTTTTCTTTAGTCATACAATCAAAAAGCAACCGTATAATAGAAAATTACTTCAGGCCATTTTGGATAAAAATATTGAGCTGTATGATCATGAGGTAATTACCAAAGAAAATGGCGCTAGATTGATTGGCTTTGGTCGTTATGCAGGAATTGTTGGTGCCTACAATGGTTTTCGAGCATGGGGATTAAAGTACAATCGTTTTCAACTACCCAAAGCAGAGACTTTGCCAGATCAAAAAGCCTTGATTGATGAATTGAATCAGGTTGAACTTTCGAACATAAAAATCGTATTGACAGGAAGTGGTAAAGTAGCCCATGGAGCTAAGGAAATGCTCGATGCCATGAATATACCACAGGTTTCTGTTGATGAATATTTGAATAAAGAATTTCCTCACGCAGTTTATTGCTTAATTGATGTCTTAGACTACAACAAAAGAACAGATGGACAAGTGCTAGGGAGAAAGGATTTTTACAATCATCCAGAATTTTATGAGTCCGATTTTATGCGTTTTGCAGAGGTGACTGATTATTTCATCGCGGGTCATTTTTATGGTGATGGGGCTCCTTACTTGTATACAAGAGAGGATGTAAAGTCTCCGAATTTCAATATCAAATTGGTAGCTGATGTCTCTTGTGATATTGACGGACCTGTAGCAACAACCATTCGTCCATCTACGATTGCAGACCCTATTTATGGGTACGATCCTCAAATGGAATCTGAAATAGATTTTAAAGATGAAAAAGCGATTACGGTCATGGCTGTAGACAACTTGCCTTGCGAATTGCCCAAAGATGCCAGTGAAGGGTTTGGCGATTTGTTTTTAGAGCATGTAATTCCTGCTTTTTTCAATGGAGACAAAGATGGTGTTTTGGTACGAGCCAAGATGACTGAAAACGGGAAACTCACCAATCGATACAATTATCTTCAGGATTTTGTGGAAGGGAAAGAGTAATTTCAGTAATTATCTCCTCACAACAATTCCATAAACAAGAAAGCTAGCTCCAACAATGAGCAGGGCAGAGTACCAATAGGAGGGAATTAGAAAAACGAGGATGCCTAAAAAGATAGAGATTAGCGATAAAAGATAGTAGGGTTTTTTCTTTTTTGAATTCAATAAAAGAAGAATGAGTCCTAAAAGAATCAGTATCAATGGAGCTAGGTATCCTACATACCCAAATTGAACGCTCATCTTGAGCAATACAATTCCAATCAAAGCAAAAGAGAGGTACCTCCAGAGCTGTGTTTTTGATGCTTTATTCCACACTTTGTAATCAGCTTTTCGTGCGTAACGCCTACTTGAGAAAAATATAGCAAGTGCAGAGAAGAGAAAAAGTAAGATAGTAACACTAAGCCCAACGACTTCTATGATTTCTATGGACATCATACCCAACATGCTGGTATCTGAGAGAAATCCTTGTAAGAGAGATTTTAAAAGGAAAGCACCTAATAAGAAATACAATCCTATCTGAATACTATTTAGTCCTCTGAGAATAAAGTTTTGAGAAGAATTGACGTTTAAGTTTTTATTTTTATGCATCTAAAAAATCTAACTGTAGCTAATATACAAAAATGAATCCAGCTGAAAATTACATTATCAACCAACCAGAACCTTACAAATCCATTTTATTGCAGCTACAAGTCATTATTGAATCTACTGTAAAAGGATTGGAGCTGAAATACAAATGGAAACTACCTTATTACTATTTAGGTGGGAATCCATTTTGTTATTTAAATGTCACAAAAGGGTATGTTGACGTTGGATTGTGGGCAGCTGCTCATATTCCAGAATATGATCAATATCTGATCGGAGAAAAAAGAAAAGTAATCAAATCTTTACGGTATTTTTCCCTTGATGAAATTGATCAAGAAGTGCTAGTTTCTGTATTGATAGCTCTAAAGGAAGTAAATCACAAAGGTTTTTGGAAAAAGTAATTATTGTACAAATACCTTATATTCTAAGGCCAAGCTTCGATTCAGAAATAAATATAAATCCGTGTTTCTTCTTGGATTTTGAATGGTGATGTATGCTATATTTTCTTTGTAAGAAATTTTAGGCCTTTTAGAATATTGTTGCCCTTTGTAATTGTAGTACAGCCTTATTTCAGGGGAAAGGTTTTTAATTTGTAAAACAATATCTCTAGAGTCATTCGTGTAAATTTTTCCTTCAACAGGATTCATCACTTCCATCGGGGAACTCAAAAATCGGTGAGCATAAATGGGTTGGTTGTAAAACTTTTCAATAGGACCAGAATTCCAAATAATTTTCCATTTTTTAGAATCCGGATAATGTGTTTTTCCAATCTTTTTTGGAGGCATGTCAAAAAAATACTCGTTGTATTTCTTCACCCATTTTCCATTTAAGACATAGCCTGCTGCCCAGGTAGCATCAAGGACCATCCATTGATTGTTCACTTTTACAGTATTCCAAGCATGATTAGTAGCTCTAGGAACTCTCCCTATTTCACTGGCAGAATTTCTCACATAACCCTTTACTACTTCAGCTTCAATGTTCAATAGATCAGCAACTTTTTTAAAAGATTGAGCATATTCTTCACAAACACCTAATTTTCTTAGAAAAGCTTCTTTGACAATTTGATCTTTGATCTTTTGAATCTCTCTCAAACGATCCTCTTCTGTTTTGTACATAAAAGTAATCAACCTTTTGGGTTTGTAATATGCATCTAAGTCGTATCTGATGTTATGGGTGAGCCATCTATATATGGCGCGCACTTTGCTACGATCGTCCTTAAAATCTCTAGCGATTCTCTTAGCGAGATCTTCAGGTTCAGAATATCGCGGGTATTGGAGTACAAGATTGTCTACAGACACAAAATCTTGAGCAGAGATAGAAAAACCTATAAGAAAGAAAAAAATGAAAAGTTGTTTCATATTCAGTTATTAACAACTTTCTGAATCAAAAATTGTGCCTATAAAGAATTGATCGTTTTTCGGATGGCTACCAAATTAGATAATAGTCCTTGTAAATGATCCAAATGCAACATATTGGCGCCATCACTTTTTGCATTAGCTGGGTCAAAATGCGTTTCGATAAACAATCCATCCACATGATTTACGACACCAGCTCTAGCAATAGTTTCTATCATATCTGGTCTTCCTCCAGTCACCCCAGAAGATTGGTTGGGTTGTTGAAGTGAGTGTGTAACGTCTAGGACTGTAGAGGCAAACTCTCTCATTTCAGGAATTCCTCTAAAATCAACAATCATATCTTGATAGCCAAACATTGTACCTCTGTCGGTCACCATCACCTGTGAGTTTCCAGAGTCAAAAACTTTCTGTACGGCATGTTTCATAGAAGCAGGGCTCATAAATTGGCCTTTTTTTAAGTTGACAACTTTTCCAGTTTTTGCTGCAGCAACAACCAAATCGGTTTGCCGAACTAAAAAAGCGGGAATTTGGAGAACATCTACGTATTCAGCTGCCTTTGCTGCATCAGAAGCTTCATGAATATCAGTTACTGTTGGAACATCAAAGGTTTGTGAAACTTTTTGTAATATTTTCAATGCTTTTTCATCGCCAATTCCTGTAAAACTGTCAATTCTACTTCTATTGGCTTTTTTAAAACTACCTTTAAAAACATAAGGAATTTTTAAGTCATTAGTAATTTTAACAACCTTTTCTGCTATTCTCATAGCCATATCTTCGCTTTCAATGGCACATGGTCCAGCTAGTAAAAAAAAGTTGTTTGAGTCAGTGTTTTTAAGTTTTGGAACAAGCGATAAATTCATCAAAAAAAATTTTAACAAAAGTACAAAATAATTGTTGTCGATGTTTGGTATCTTTAGACCTTAAATGACTACACAAATGAAAAAAATTCTCAGTATTCTGGTTTTATCCTTATTAATTTTTTCCTGTAATAACAAGGGAGGTAAGAAAGACCAAAATCAAAAAGTAACCATAGATACAACAACCGTAAGAAAACATTTATATACATTAGCTTCCGATGAAATGCAAGGTAGGAAAGCTGGAACAGAGGGTATAGAAAAGGCAGCTAAATACATTGAAGGAGAATTTAAAAAAATTGGATTAAAAACATATGCAGACTTAGATTCTTACAGGCAAACATTTACATTCAAAACAAGACGTTCAGAGGATAGTATTACAAGTAGTAATATTATTGGTGTCTTAGAGGGAAAGAGTAAAAAAGATGAAATGGTTATTGTGTCTGCACACTACGATCACTTAGGAATGAAAAAAGAAGGAGAAGGAGATCTTATTTTTAATGGTGCCAATGATGATGCAAGCGGAGTGACTGGAGTACTTGCTTTGGCAAAATATTTCGCAGAAAGAGGAGATAATGAGAGAACGATTGTTTTCATTGCCTTTACTGCTGAAGAAATGGGATTGGTTGGTTCTAGACATTTTGGTAAAGATATAGATGCTAGTAAATTTATTGCTGGAATTAATCTAGAAATGATGGGAAAAGAACCAGCAACAGGTCCAAAAACGGCTTGGCTAACTGGATTTGACCGTTCTGATTTTGGTAAGATCATCCAAAAGAATTTAGAAGGAACTGGGTACAAGCTATATCCAGATCCCTACCCAAAATTTAATTTGTTTTTCCGTTCAGACAATGCTTCATTAGCAAGATTGGGAGTGCCATCACATACATTCTCTACCACACAAATTGATAAAGACCCTGATTATCACCAGTTAAGTGATGAAGCAGAAACATTGGACATTGATATTATCACAGAGACTATTAAAGCAGTTGCCAAAGGAACAGAGAGTATTATTATGGGAGTAGATACTCCCACTAGAGTGGTTATTGAAGAGACAAAACAATAAAGACATTTTATTGAAACTGATCAAATACATATTCATTTTTCTACTTTGTGGTTGCTCTTCCACTAAAGTAGTTTACGATTACAACCCTGATACGGATTTCTCTGTATATAAAACATATGATTTTTTTGAAGATGCTGGTGAAGGAATGAATGAGTTAGAGGCGAAGCGATACATAAATGCTATCGATGTGATGCTTGACTCATTAGGTTTTAGGAGAGTCGATCAACCAGATTTTTACATTCATATTATTTCTCAGAAGAATGAACTTCCAAAAGATAAAACCGTTGGAGTAGGAGTGGGTGGAGGAAGAAATGTCGGTTTTAGCCTAATGACAGGAATTTCTTTTGGTGCGGAGAAGCTAGAAGAGAATATTATAGTGGATTTTGTAGATGCCAAAAGCAATAAATTATTTTGGCAAGGTGATTTAAAAACAAAAGTTAGGAAAAAGACAACTCCACAACAGAAAGATAAGCTGGTTCGAGAGATTATCAAAAAAATAGTAGAAAAATACCCGCCTAACTAATGGCGTATAATGAATATTTAGCAGACCGTATTTCTCAATTTTTTCAGGAGAAAAGTATTCCTTTTGAAGCAAGGAAAATGATGGGAGGCCTCTGCTTCATGGTAGATGGTAAAATGTGTGTAGGTGTAAACAGAGATGAAATCATGGCAAGGATTGACCCTGAGGTTTATGAAGAATCACTCCAAAAACCAGGTTGTAAAAAAATGAACTTTACGGGAAGACCTATGAAAGGATTCGTTTTTTTAACCGAGGAAGCTACAGATATGGAAGAAGCCCTTTCTTATTGGTTGCAATTGGCATTAGACTTTAATCCGAAAGCAAAGGCGAGTAAAAAGAGAAAGAAAAAGGGATAAACTAATTCAAGTTTTTTAATTTCGTTATCAAATTTTTTCAAATGCGAATTCATTTCATTGCTATAGGAGGAAGTGCGATGCACAACTTGGCGATTGCACTACACAATAAAGGTTATGAGGTTACAGGAAGTGATGATACTATTCACAATCCTTCAAAATCTCGCCTAGAGGCAAAAGGTTTGCTACCTGTTGAATTTGGATGGTTTCCAGAGAAAATATCTCAGAATTTAGATGCAATCATTCTTGGGATGCATGCCAAGAAAGACAATCCTGAACTATTGAAGGCACAAGATTTAGGATTGAAAATATATTCGTACCCTGAATTTTTATACGAGCAATCGAAGGATAAAACTCGTGTTGTCATAGGTGGATCTCATGGAAAAACTACAATTACATCGATGATTCTTCACGTAATGAACTATCACGATAGGGATGTAGACTACATGGTAGGAGCCCAGTTAGAAGGTTTCGATACCATGGTTCATCTCACCAAAGAAAATGAGTTTATCGTTTTGGAAGGTGATGAATATTTGAGTTCTCCCATAGATAGGAGGCCTAAATTTCATTTGTACAAGCCCAACATTGCTCTTTTGAGTGGAATTGCTTGGGATCATATCAATGTATTTCCAACTTTTGAGAATTATTTAGAGCAATTTCAAGTATTTACAGATTCTCTGACAAATGGAGGAATTATGGTTTACAATGTCGAAGATGAACATGTAAAGATGACTGTTGAAAATTCAGACCATGCCATTAAAAGATATCCGTACAGTACGCCAGATTTCTTTATTGATAATGGGACCACATATATTGATACTCCCGATGGAGACATGCCTCTTGAAATATTTGGAGAACATAATCTACAAAACCTAGCTGGCGCTAAATGGATTTGCCAGCATATGGGCATCGATGAAGATGATTTTTATGAGGCAATTTCTTCTTTTAAAGGTGCTAGCAAGCGTTTGGAAAAGATAGCGGAAAATAATCATACGGTTATTTTTAAAGACTTTGCACATAGCCCAAGTAAGGTAAAAGCAACTACAGAAGCAGTAAAGAAACAGTATCAAAACAGAGAACTATTAGCTTGTCTAGAATTGCATACTTACAGTAGTTTAAATGGTGATTTCTTGCAGGAGTACAAAGGAGCCTTAGACGATGCAGATATTGCTGTGGTATTCTATTCACCTCATGCTGTAAAAATAAAAAGATTAGAAAAAGTCACTTCTGAACAAATAGGTGAGGCTTTTGAAAGAGAAGATTTATTGATTTATACGAATCCTGGAGAGTTTCAGGAATTTTTATTTTCTCAAAATTTTGAGAACAAAGCTATTTTGCTAATGAGTTCTGGAAATTACGGTGGATTGGATTTCAATCACCTTAGAGGAAAAATTGGATTTTATTAATAATCATTTTGTATAGCATTTCTCTATAATCTTTTCTATAAAACGATCGTATTATAATAGTACATTTTGTTCTAAAATTAATTTTTAGCTTTTCTCTTTTTGCATGAGATTCCCTATACTTAGCATTTGAAATTATTTTATCAAAAGAGATAAAGTACTTATGTGCCTTTTGATTTCTCTTAAAGATTATTTTTTTACTTGATAAGACTTTATGAGTAATTGCTAGAAAGTTATTTAAAGGAATAAATAATTTATTAAAATTTGATATAGCTTTTAGAGAGTTCACTTTGGTAGATAACATAAAAACATCATAAGAATTCCTCAGACTTATTGTTTTGTAATATTGACCAAGATCATTTATCTGTATCGATATAAGAGTTAAAGCTAATTGATCACTATAAGATAAGAAATTCAATAACCCTTGCTGATAAATTGATTTCTCAATTATTGAAAAATTAAACTCTTTTCTATATCCAACTTTAGTCATTTCAGTATGAACTTCTACTGCAGCAATACCATCATTATTTTTTAATCTAGGATAATGTCTATGGTCTAGTAATAAAATAGCTTCAGATAAAAACTCAAAATATCCTTTATTTTTTAATATTGAAATAGTGGGCAGGATATCTTTTTTAGAAACCAAAAAATCAATATCGCCGACCATCCTTTCTGCAATGTCATGATAAAAATCTTGTAATAAAAAAGCAACGCCTTTTAAAAAAATGGGAGTAATACCATTTTCCTTTAATAAAGAATTAATTTCTTTAGCTTGCTTGATGATTTCTAGATTTCTCTCCCTATTCAAATGAGTAATATGCTCCATATATGAGACTAAATCTTCAGGAAGGTAAGAAAGAAGATTTCTCCTCTTCAAATTACAATAAAGAGCAGGAAAAACAAACTGTGCTGTGCTTACTTTAACCACATTATCCCAATCAACCTCCTGCTGTTTTATCTGCTTAGCTACAGATAAAAAATTCTCTTCTTCATGAGAAATTGTAAGACACTTTCCAATAAAAAATAACGTCTCTTTATAATTCATTTTATAGAAGATTGTCTATTGCTTTGATCATTTTTTGATTATTGGAATATGTAAGTTGATAACAAGGTAGGTTTTCAAACCAGCTTAAAAATGTAGAAACATTTTCGAATTCTTGAGATATCCATGAATCCGGAATGAGTTTTTCAAAGGCAACTAAATTAGAAATTGGATTTATTTCAAACTCTATTTTAGAGTCATATTTAATAAAAACCAAAGCATTGCAGGGATATTTTTGATCATATTCTATTTTAGATGGGGGCAGATATCTGACAATTTTATTCAATCGTTTATAATGAAACTCTGCAGATGTTTTTAACTGGGGGTAAAGAGGTAATAACACATCTAGAGAATTACGCTTGATAGATATACCTGCTGGAAAACCACGGACATTGGCATTTTTATCTACTGGAACAAAATCATCTGCAATGCAATCAAAACCATGAGCTTGTAGTAAAGATAAAGAAGTGCTTTTTCCATTTCCAGAATCTCCTAAAACAAGAATAGAGCGATCTTTTTTTCCAATAGCAGAGGCATGAAAAACACCTAGCCAATCTTTCTCAGTATTCTCGTAAATACATTCTACGATTTTCATAGAGAATTTCCCTTGAAAATAATGAATATTTTCCTCTTCCCATGAATTAATGAGTACATTATTTAGGAATAAAAATGTGAACCCTTCACGAGTAAATGTTTCAAATATAACATCATAGTTATTCGAAATAGAAACTTCTAGGTGTGCAAACTTCGGATGGATTAAATAGAGTTCTAATTCACCTTCATAACATATCTTTATGAGCTTATTTTTGATTTTATAAAACTTAATAAACTCATAAGAAAGCGGCTTTTCATCACTTTTCTTAAGTGCTTTCTTTTGTAAAGAATCACTATTAGGATCTATTACTCCAATTTTTAGGTCAGTAACAAACTTTTTGGCATCTCTGTCAGAGACATCAATATAGTTTTGTAAATAACTCGAAGCTTCATCGATACTCCCTCCAAATAGAATCATTTCAACAATATCGGCAGCTAAATTTTCTAGTATCAGATACTGATTTGTCTGTTGAAACCAAACAATTGATTTTTCTTCTATTTGCTTCTTTAATAGGGTGCTCAACTAGATAAGTTTGTGTCTGGTAAATGTAGTTATTTTAACAATATAAAAATTCGAAAATAGAGAGTGTAACCAATGAAATTTTACTTGGGTTCTTTTTATTTTTTACAGCAGTGATTTTTTATTGGCAACGCCAAAGAGTTTAATGCCTCGAGGCTTGCCTCGAAATTAATATTTACTCTTCTGCCAATGCATCGTGTGCTTGCACCAATGTAATTTATTTTATAATTACTTTCCTAATCAACCTAATAGTTTGAGTTTCTAATCGAATGATATATACTCCAGTATCCAAATTTGGAAGATCAATATAGTTCTGACCTTTAGCATTAAATGAGTTGTTAAAAATTTCTTTCCCTAAGATGTTAAAAACTTTGATGTCAGTAAGACCATTATAGACTCCAGTTATTTTTAAGTTTTTATGATTGTCGATGTACACACCAACATTTTGATGATCGTTGGTGGTTTTTGTATTCAATGTATTAGAGGTTACGTGTATATAAAACCTTCCAGTTTCACTTAGATTTTCAGTTAAGTTAAAGGTGTATTCAGTATTTACATGATCCAAACGAGTGAAAGAATTCTCAATTTTATCTTCGAGATATACCTTGACTCCCTTAGGTAGATTTTTAGTGTCAGCGGAAATAGTAATTAATTTTCCTGATGAGGCATTCACTCCGATAGGTATGATTGAACCTTCCATACCTGAAAGAGGTAAAGATTGTATTTGATAATTTTTTCCTTGACTATTAGAAACCAAATGTGAGTATATGGCAAAAGAATTAGGCGTGCCATTAAATAATTCTCCATCATAACCAGCATCAAAACCTTTGGTTGCTGAATTCAAGTAATAAATCTTACAATAATTTTGGATGCTACCATCTGTAATGGAGAGCTTTACTTCAGTATTAAGGGTTCTTTGAAAAGTATCTGTATTATGACGCTGATTGGATTCCGAAAAATTAAATGTTCCACCTCCAGAATTCGCTTTTACGAAGAAACCTTGGCCAGGGGCTATTACAAATGCATCTGCAATTACTTTAACCTCGTAGGCTCCATTTGTGTTTAGTGTTTGGTTCCATACCCAAATAGTTTTTGTTTCAGAAATACTTGACTCATTGTTTAAAAATGTAGCACTATTTATATAAGAAGTATATGGATTACCAAGAAGATTAAAACGATTCCCATCCGAAGAAAGGAGAATATTTACCCCAGCATTATCAGTATTTATTGTACCTGTAAAAGAAATTGTACCCGAACCGCTACCTTTTTTTATAGCATAGCCTTGTCCAGAGTGAAAAGACCCACTTCCACCACTTTGAAGATAATTCCAAGAGTCCCCTAAAGTAACATACGAAGCGATGCCTCTATTTGTACCACTAGTGGCTATATCGTTTGAAGATACAAATGCATCATTAAAAGTTTGTCCAGTAACTGGTGATGCCATTAAGAACCAACCTTTTAAATCTCCAGAAACAAAACCTACTGTTCTATTATAGGTTACATTTCCAGTTGAGTTACCGTTTACAATTAAACTACCACCAGCTTCTATAGTCAAAGAAGATGAAGAAATATCTAGGTTGTTAATTTCAACTCCAGCAGAAGAGCCGATAATAGGTGAATTTGCTACATTGGGTATAAATACATTATCTGTTGATATGGGAATAGAACCATGAGCCCAATTAGAAGCGGTGTTCCAATCTCTGTTTGAGCTTCCATCCCATGAAATTTGGTTAGGATTTAAGCGACCAAGACTAGCTACTCCTTTTGAAAAGTCTAGATTATCTGTATTTGTATCTGTTCCATTAGGAAGTCTCATTACAGACTCATCTCCTATAGTTGCTGCATTTCCTGTGGGTGCTTCTCCTGCACCACCTCCCAATGTTACAGTATCTATTAAAGTGGAACTTGCATCTTTTAAATTAATAGTGATGTTGTTATTCATTGCTCCAGAAGAATTTACATTACCGAGAACTAGAAAATCCCCACTTTTTGTATTGGTAAAACTTCCTCCATTACTGGAGATATAGTTTGAGACATCAAAAGCACCAGTATTTGTTAAGTCTCCAATTACATTAGACCCATCAAGTAGTTCGATGGTCCATCCAGTTAAATCTAACCCGTCAGTTTTAATATACAATTCAATAGCTTCATCTACATTGGAAATGGTTGCTCCACCGTCTGTTCCATCAAAATTATTGGAGCTCCAATCAGTTTGAGGATCTGTTATAATTTCATTGATTACGACGTTTTGCGAGTAAAAATTAAAATGTGTTAGGATTAAAATAAGTACAATGAGTACTTGAGAAAAGTATCTTTTTTTCATAACTAAATTTTTCACTAAGATAGTAAAATTTATTTAAGATCAATAAATCAATACTTTAGGTGCGTACTGCCTTTAATTTTTCCTCCAAAAGAATGGAGTGAAAAGGATGAGTACAGTAAAGAGTTCAAGTCTACCGATGAGCATTAAAAAAGAGCAGAACCATTTGGCTCCAATAGACAAGTGAGCAAAATTATCAACAGGACTTACCGAGCCAATAGCAGGACCAATATTACCTAAACTGGAAGCCGCAGCTCCTATAGCAGAGGTAAAATCTAACCCTAAAAAAGTGAGAATTACAGAAGCTATGACAAAGATAAGCATGTAGAGAACAAAGAAAGAAAGGATATTAAAAACAATAGTTTGAGACACTGCTTTCCCATTATATCGAACAGGAATAATAGCATTTGGGTGCAATGTTTTTTTGAACTCTAAAAAACTATTTTTAAGCATCACAATATGTCGAACTATTTTAATCCCTCCACTAGTAGAACCCGCAGATCCTCCTGCGAAAAATAATGCAAAAAAGATACCTGTAGCAAAAAAGCTCCACATGGTAAAATCAGCACTCACAAAACCTGTTGTCGTAATAATTGAGGTAACTTGGAAGAGGGCATGGCGAATAGCACTTTCCGTTTCCCCTAGTACTTTTGGATGATCAATACTCGTTTCTAGTACTGGATCTTGAAAGAATAAAATAATGGATGCAACAATAAAAGTTATTCCTAAGATACCAAATATGTAATACTTAAATTCTTCACTTTGTATCACTTTCTTTATTTTTCCTTTTATAGCAAAATAGGTAAGTACGAAGTTTGTACCCGCTGCTATCATAAAAAAGATGACAATGTATTGCACTAGGGGTAAATGATTCCAGAAAGATAAACTGGTGTTTTTTGTAGAAAACCCACCTGTACTAACAGTTGCCATTGCATGATTTATTGCATCAAACCAGCCCATACCAGCAATTCTTAACAGGAAAAACTCTGCAAACGTAAGTGTAACATAAATAAGCCAAAGCCGTTTTGCTGTATCTGTAATTCTTGGGTGCAATTTATCGGCCGATGGGCCAGGAGCTTCAGCCATAAATAATTGCATACCTCCAATACCTAATAGTGGTAAAATAGCTATGGTAAGAACAATAATCCCCATTCCACCTATCCAATGTGTTGCACTTCTCCAAAATAAAATTCCTTTAGGCATTGCTTCTATGTCAGTTAAGATAGAAGAGCCTGTAGTCGAATATCCAGAGACTGTCTCAAAAAATGCATTGGAAATACTTGGGATGGCTCCACTAAATAAGTAAGGGAACATTCCTGTGATTGATAAAATCAACCAACCCAAAGTAACAATAAGATATCCTTCTTTTTTATGAATATTAGTATGTTGTGGTTTGTTAAAAAAGTATAGTAGTAGACCCAAAAGAATTGTGACTGTTCCAGAAATAATGATTCCTTTATAAGCATCTTCATTATGATATAAGCTAAAAGGAACAGCAATGAACATAAATATTCCGTTCAATACAGCAGTTAGCCCTAAAAAGCGATAAATAATTTTGAGGTTTAAACTTTTCACAATTGAAGGAATAAATCTTCTACAGCCTGAATGGCTTCTGGTAAACAGAAAATAATCGCCTTATCTCCACTTATAATTTGAAAGTCTCCAAATGACATCAGGGCTTTATTATCTCTGATAATTCCACCAAATACAGCATCTCTAGGTAACTTTAAGTCTTTAATTGGCTTTTGAGTGGCTTTTGAATTAGGTTGAACTTCAAACTCAAAAACTTCTGCATCTATATTATGAAGGTTAGCCAAAGCTAAAATTTCCCCCTTTCTAATATGTCTAAAAATACTACTTGCAGCAATTAACTTTTTATTGATCAAAGTATTTATGCCTATGGTTTGTGAAATATTCATGTAATCCATATTCTCAACTAAGGCAATGGTCTTCTTTACACCTTTAGATTTAGCAACTAAACAAGACATGATATTGGTCTCAGAATTCCCAGTTACTGCAACAAAAGCGTCCATATCTCTTATATTTTCCTCTTCAAGAAGTTCAATGTTTCTACCATCACCATTTATGAGTAGGGTGTTGTTTAACTCTTCTGCAAGTGATAAGGATTTAACTCTTTCTTTTTCAATTAGCTTTACCTTAAAGTTTTCTCTACATAAAGTTCTCGCTGTTTTTGAACCAATGGAACTTCCGCCGAGTATCATAACATTTTTTATTTCTAAATGTTCTTTGCCTACAATAGGGTACAGCTTTTCTACACTGTAATGAGGCACCGAAAAATATACTTGATCATTCAGTTTATATACAGTATCTCCTCTTGGGATAATTGTCTGAGAAACGCCATCTCTTTTAATGGCGATGGTAATAAAATCAATATTTGTAAAAGTATCTCGAGCTTCCTTTACGGTCATGTCTAACAAAGGTGATTTGTAGCCTAACGAAGTTCCCATTACATTGAAAAGCCCATTTTCAAATGTTACTGTATCATTAAAAGAAGACTGATTGAGGAGCATTTTAATCTCGTCAGCAGCCAATTCTTCTGGTGAAATCATAAAGTCGACACCAAAATCTTTAAAATCGATTTCATCATTTTTTAAGAACTCTGGATTGTTAATTCTAGCAATTGTCTTTTTAGCTCCTAAAGATTTTCCTATGACAGATATGGTAAAGTTTGTATTCTGAGATTCAGTTACAGCTAGAAGAAGATCCGCTGATTCGATCTCAACTTCTTTCAATAACTGAATCGATGTAGCGTCTCCTTTTTTAGTGATAACATCTAAATGATTGTTAATATAATTTAGCTTTTCACCATCAACATCAATAATATATGTGTCCTGTGACTCGTAAGATAACAACTTAGCCAAATGAAATCCAACATCACCTGCCCCCGCTATAATGATCTTCATAAAGTTTTATCAAAATATTCTACAAAGATATAAACTTGACTATGTTTCACAAAAAATCATTTAGAATACTCGTTTTCAACAATTTTGTATATTTACAAAAATCGAGCTATGAAAAAACTTACCATCAAGACATGGGCTTTAGATGATAGGCCCAGAGAAAAACTACTTTACAAGGGGAAATCAGCACTCAGCAATGCAGAACTATTAGCCATTTTACTTCGTACTGGAACAAAAGAAATGAATGCTGTTGATCTTGCAAAAAATATTTTAAGAGGCACAGATGATAATATCAATGAACTGGCAAAACTCTCAGTAGAAAAATTAATGACTTATAAAGGAATAGGAGAGGCTAAAGCTGTTGCAATCGTTACTGCTCTAGAACTAGGAAAAAGAAGACAAAAAGAGAGTTCTTTTCAACTTCCCAAGATATCAAGTAGCAAACAAGCTTACGAATTGCTATTTTCTGAATTGTCTGATTTACTGCATGAAGAGTTTTGGGTAGCTTATTTGAATAACTCAAATCGAGTTTTGTCTAAAGAAATGATTAGCAAAGGAGGTATTACATCTTCAATTGTGGATACCAGATTAATCTATAAAAAAGCGATTGAATTATCTGCAGTGGCTATTATTGCTTTTCATAACCATCCTTCTGGAGAACTAAAACCAAGCAGTTCTGATATTAGCTTGACTAAGAAATTACAGATAGCAGGAGATAGTTTAGATATTCGTTTGTTGGACCATATAATAATTGCTGAAAAGTCTTATTTTAGCTTTGCTGATCACAATATGATCTAAAGACTTTTTTATTTTGATTCTTATTTATACTCAAAAAATTACGCCTAGAATACGGTATGTTTTCAAGCATATCTTTGTGAGAATCATCAAGGCTGAAATCGACTTCACCTCTAAAATTGAAGAATTTGTAGCTCACAACGGACCAAAGATGAGTTATACTAAGATCCCTTTAGGAAAAGAATTTTTTATTAAGAGTCATGATCTGCTTTTTGATCAAGGAGTAAGTGATATTGATATTAATATTCAGCAATGGGATGATATACCTTGCTTTTTTTCTGCTGGACCTAAATCGAGCATTCCATTTGACATTTTTGCAGCTAGCTTTTATTTGATTTCCAGATACGAAGAATACCTTCCTCATGTAAAAGACATTCATGAAAGGTTTAAAGCAGAACAGAGTTTGGCTTTCAAATATCGATTCTTAGAAAAACCTGTGGTAGATGTTTGGGCTCTAAAGCTTAAAAAAATACTGCAAGAAAAATTTCCCAATTATCAATTTGGCGATAGAACTTTTCGTTATATCTCAACCATGGATATTGATAATGCTTATGCATACAAGTATAAAAGTTTTGTTAGATCTTCAGGAGGTTTTTTAAATGATCTATTTAGGTTTCGTTTGAGAAATGTCTGGGATAGAATGCTCGTTTTATTAGGATTTAGGAAAGATCCGTATGATGTATTTTCCAAAATATTATCTCTAAGTAATCGGTACGAATTAAGTACAATTTTCTTTTTTTTAATTGCGGATTACACTACGTTTGATACCAATGTTTCGGTGTCAAAGGGCCGATTTAGGTTGTTGATAAAGCACGTGTCTGATTATGTGAAAGTGGGGTTACATCCATCGTATTATACAATGAAAAATATCACTATTCTCAAAAAAGAAAAAGAACGTCTTGAAAGTATCACTAATATATCTACAAAAAAATCTAGACAGCATTACCTGAGATTTAGCTTGCCAGAAACATATCAAAATTTAATTGACTTGGAAATCGAAGAAGATTACTCTATGGGTTATGCAAGTAATGTTGGATTTAGAGCTAGCACTTGTACTCCTTTTTACTTTTACGATTTAGATTTTGAGATTCAAACACCTCTAAAAATCTATCCATTTGCTCTTATGGACACCACCTTAAATGATTATTTAGGTTTAACACCAAAACAATCATTAGGTAAAATTCAAGATTTATACAAAGAGGTTAGAAGTGTAAAAGGAACTTTTATCACGTTATTTCATAATGAAAGTGTAAGCGGTTATTTAAGATGGAAGGGTTGGCAGAGACTTTACGAGAGCATGTTAAAAATGATTTCTCCAAAATCATGATTCGTTACCTAACACGGAAAGAAATAAACATTGATAAATACAATTATTGTATTGAGACATCTATAGAGAGTCAGATTTTTGCACTCTCTTGGTATCTAGACATTGTGTTAGATCACTGGGGAGCCTTGGTTCTTGATGATTATGAGGCAGTAATGCCTTTGCCCGACAAAAGAAAATATGGAATTAAGTATGTATATCCTCCTCTATGGATTCTACAATTGGGAATTTTTTCGGTAGGAAAGAAGGATGTAGAAGGTAAATTTTTGGATGAGTTACACAAACACTTTCATGCTATTGAGCTTCGATTGAATGTGAAAAATAAAGTGAAGCATTCGGAAAAGTTAATACGCCAGAAATATCATAAGTTGAATATTTCTGGCTCGTATGATAATCTATATTCCAACTATCGAAAAGATAGAAAAAAAGACCTTAAAAAAGCAGCTAAGTTTAACTTAAAAGGACAGTGGGAAAGTAAAATTGACGAACTTATATTCCTTTTTCAAAATAATGTAGGAAAGAGAACTCCCTATATTAAAGCAAAAGATTATGAGAATCTCAGAAAATTAATTGAGTATTGTATCAACCACAATTGCGGAGATGTATTATCTGTTTATGATGATAAAAACAACTTGGTAGCCTCTGGTTTTTTTCTGAAACATCAAGATTCTATAACAATATTGTGCTCTTCAACAGATTTTAGCAATCGTAATAACGGAGCCAATACTTTTTTAATAGATAGAGCTATACAGAAGTACCAATCAAACTTCAAAACATTTTATTTCGGAGGTTCATCGATAGAATCTGTAGCAAGCTATTTTTTAAGCTTTGGAGCTGAAGAACTAAATTATTCAATTTATAAAAGTACTCCTAAACTTCTTTCCTTTTTAAATCGATTTCGAAAGTAGTAGTGGGTGCCATGGGAAATTCTATTTCTCTACTTTCAATTGGTTTTGGATAGTATATTGCACACAATGAGTGCGAAACATGATATAAGTGCTTTAGATGTGTAGATGGGATTCCATCTAAGATTCCCGATAAAACTTCTTTTCTCGATTTTTCAGGATGCTCAGCATAATCATGCCATACTACAATGGTATTTTCATGCACAAGATGCTGAAAAACTTTTTCTGTATCATTTTTTACATATTCATATTCGTGATTCCCATCAATGAAAATTAAATCAAACTTTTTTTGAAGACCTTCAAAATTGAAAGACATTGAATTCCCTTCAAGGTGAGTAATATTCTTATTGCCTTTAGATAATATGCCATGCAGATCTGCATAACGAGTAGAGAGTCCTAAAGAAATAATCTCTTCTCTGGATAAGTTTAGAGTGAAACATTCTTTTGCTACTTCAACAATATTGATTACACTTTCTCCTCTCCATGTGCCTATCTCAAAGTAAGAGCAATCTGGAATCTTTTGAGCTAGGTTTTTAAGTAATAAAATATCTGTAGGTAATGAACCCCCTCCTAAGAAAGTATAATTAGATAGTTGAAAATCTTTTACAAATTCACCAATGTCTACGGTGGGTAACTGGATGATTCCTCTGTGATGCTTTTTTAGATGGAGACTCCAAGCTTCCTCACTTCTAATTATTTTATTAATAAGACTTGGTCTTTTAATCAACAGAGAAAGTCCTTTGAAAAGCTTTTGAAATTTATTCATTAAGAGAAAACTTTTTGTAAAAATACAAGAAACTCAACCACGACAGAAATCCTGTAAACCACATAAGAATTGCTGAGGTTATAGCCGCTCCTTGAATTCCATATAAAGGAATGAGATAATAGTTACTAATGATATTTATAATGATAGCAACTAAAATAATATAATAATTCAATTGAATTTTCCCTATAGAACACAGTAAATTTCCATAAAGACCTCTAAAAATATAGATGCCGGAAATTCCAACCATAAGTATGAAAAAAGTATTTGAATAAGGAACATAATCCTCTCCAAAAATTAAAAGAATATAATCTTTAAAGAAATAAGATATTGCTAACATGAGGGCACTAATTGCAAAGAAAAAACTCATATAATTCTTCATGTAACCCTTAATATAGTTCCTCTCATGAATTCTTTCGGTGAAATAAACAAAATCAGTTGCAATAAACGCTCTTGGTAAAAACAACAAACTAAAAGGAATAATAGACAAATAACGGTAGTACGTTACTTTTTCGGGATCGTTTAGTAAATACCCTACCAATACAATGTCTATTAAAAAGAGTAGTTGCGTAACAACACTAGTTAGCCCTCCAAAGAAGCCATACTTCCAGAAGCCAAAATTTACGATAGATAGTTTCTCTATAGACTTGATCTTAATATCGAGTTTCTTTATAAAGAGCAGAGAAGCTATGAGAGGGGTAGAGAGTAGTGCCAAAGCATATCCCGTAGACTGGAAGAAATAGCTGCCTAAAAATATGAGTATCAAAAGAATGATACTATGCCAGAAGTCGGCTTTGGCAAATAAATTGTTTCTGTGTTGTAATCTAAATTGAATTTTTACTACCTCAAAAATGAATGTTGTTAAAATTGAAAGAGATAGAATTGAAAAATAAAAATAAGTCCCTTTAAATTCAAAAGGAATAAAAAAACCTACACCAATCGTTGCAATAATAATAAAGAAAGAAACGATGATTCCTTTTTTTAAAACGTATAGAAATAGCTGTTCTTTTTGAGCTTTATCTTCTAGCAAGGCTCCATATCTAATGAGACTCTGGTATAATCCTAGACCTCCGAAAGGAATAATGAATTGAATAATACTAAAAGCAAATAATACAATCCCCAGCTCTTTATTATCAATAAGTTTTAATGCAATTAATGAGCCCAAGAATGACAGTCCTCTTGAAATAATGGAAGAGAAGAGTACCGATCCTCCCGATTTGTTTAGAAAGCTTTGTATGTAGCCTTTTATATTACTCATGCATTATTGTCAATAAAATTTTGTATCCATAACTCTGTGGAAACTAGTTGCCAAGTTTTTACACTGTCATTGGAAGAAAGGATTTGATCAATTGTGTCGTTGTGGAAAATGTGTCTCTTTTTTAATTGGTTTATGGAATCAAAAATAAACTCTTTGAGAACACGATCTTTTAACATCTTTTGGGGCACAGATAGTCCTTTCTTTTTCATTTTCATAGTTTTCCTTGCTAAGTGCTTTTTTGCAATCTTTTTCAAGAGATATTTTTGTACTCCATTACGTATCTTATACTTATTAGGGATTCTATAACATGCTTCTATAAATTGATGGTCTAATAAAGGGAAACGTCCTTCTGTAGAAAAAGACATGAGTGTCTTATCCAAAGCTCTCATTTGATGATTGCCAATATAAGATTTCAAGTGAAAAAAACTAATTGCTTCAAATTCATCCGAAAAATTTAGCTCCTTCTCATACAAGCTTTCAATTAGTCCATCCGAATGATAAGTTTTATTTTTAAAAAGCCTTTCAATTTCAAAATCTGTAAAATTGGTGTGATAATGAGAGTAAAAAGCGCCAAGAGATTCATAATTAGAAAGCTCTTTACCTTTCTTTATTTTAGGATGAAAACTTGGAATCAAGCCAAGTGCATTATTAAACCTTTTGAGTTGCTTCCAATATGGAATTTTATAAAAAGCATCATACCCTCCAAAGAGTTCATCTCCCCCCATACCATTCAAAATCACTTTCAATGAATTTTTGGAAGCCATATTGGCGAGTAAAAAGTTAAGAGAAATATGACTGTAAGGCTCTTCATAGGCAATCGTTGAACTTTCTACAGTATCAATAAGTTCTTGTGCATCAGTAGTGTGTATAATGTGCTCTATTTGATGTAATTTTGCAGTGGCTTTTGCCTCTTCAATTTCATTAAAATCGAATTCATTACGAAACCCTAAGGTAAGTGCTTTAATATTTGGTTGCTCTTTTGATGTAAGGGCTGTAACTAAACAAGAATCGATTCCACCACTCATAAAACTTCCTACTTCTACATCAGAAATCAAACGATATTGAATTGACTTTTGCAGTGAATCTTCAAGTAAATGAATTGAATCTTTTAATGTAAGAGAGTGGTTTTGCGTGTTTACAGGAACCTCCCAATACTGACTTTTATAAAATGACTTTTTTTGTCGATTAATTTTTAAAAAGTGACCAGGCTCTAAAACTTGAATTCCTTCAAAACAAGTTGATGGATTTTGAGCAACCGAAAATCGAAAATTTTGCCACAAACCATCCCAATGAATCTCAGGCTTGTAAATTTTTGATTGAATAATTGAGTTCATGGAACTCCCAAAAAGAAAAGTACTAGTGTCTTGATAATAATACAAAGGTTTTATGCCAATTCGATCTCTGGCTAAAAACAGTTCCTGTGTTTTAAAATCGTAAATCGAAAAAGCAAACATTCCATTGAATTTATGCAATGCTTTCTCTTTCCATTGAATGTATGCTTTTAATATAACTTCCGTATCTGAGTTTGAAAAAAAAGAATACCCCAAGCTTTTTAGTTCTTCTCGTACCTCTTTGTAATTGTATATTTCGCCGTTAAAAACAATCCAATACCTCTGAGATTCATCACACATAGGTTGATGACTTCTATTGCTTAAATCGATAATTTTAAGTTGACGAAAACCGAAAGCAGCGTTAAAGTTTTGATGGAAGTGATTCTTAATATTCGGAAGATTTTTTTCCAATGATTCATCACCACAAAAAGGAGCAGGTTTTTCTGAAAATAGTATGTAACCCTCATCATCGGGCCCTCTATGACGAAGACTCTGAGTCATTTTGTAAATTGATTCAACAGATTTTGTTGAATCGTTAAAACATAATATGCCAGCAATTCCACACATTATTTTAGGGTTAAGGAATAAAGTTTTTCAAATTGCTTACAAATATATTCAGGGCTAAAATTCTCTACAGTATATGTATGCATTTTATTCTTACTAGCAATATCATACTTTTTATGATAAAAATCTAACAAAGTACTTTTTAGATCATCCTCAGATTTCAAGGGAATTAATTTGCCAAAATTCTCAGGGAAGAATTCAGAAATACCACCCACATCTGTTGATATTACTGGCGTACCACAAGAAAAAGACTCTAAAATCACACAAGGCAAATTTTCATAATTGCTAAAGAGAATAAAAACAGAAGCTCGTTGAAGATATGTGATCAATTCATGATGAGGTAGAAAATCTAAAAAAGAAACAGAATTTAACTTCAACTCATCTGCTAACACTCTGTATTTGTCTGAATTGGTCCCTATGAAAATTGCTTCATAGCTTTCCATTTCTTTTTGAGCTTTTGCCAATGTGTTTAAAATCCCAGAAATGTTTTTATGATCGTCAACCATATTTGAGATATGGACGATTGTAAATTTTTTAATTGGAGTATTATTTGGCGTAAATACATTTGTGTCTACGACGTTTGGGACGACTTGATAGTTACCTTTGAAACCAAAAATTTTCATAGACTGTTCAAGATCTTTAGAAACAGGACAGATAAATGCACTGTTTTTTACAATAATTTTTGATATAAGTTTCTGAATTACAGAAATTTTTTGTGAAAGAGGAAACTTGTAATCTGTCCAGTGCTCTGATATGATAAACTTTTTTTTTCGAAACCATTTTAAATACAGTGAAAATATGCCAAAAGGGTAAATCTCATTGAGGTGAACGATGTCAAAAGAATTGATCTTTTTTAATAGCAGAAAAAAAGACTTATAGAAGAGATAAAACTTAAGAAAAGGATTTCTTGTTTTTCTAACATAAGCAATATGCGTTTCTACTTGTCGAATTCGTTTAGAAACAATTTCAATATTATTTGTTGCATGCTCATCAGTAATGATATGTAGAGCACTCACTAAATGTTTTTTTGCTACCGATTCTGCATGCCTTTGTACAAAATTACCATTGCTAGGTAAAACTCTAGAAGGATACCAACCACATAAAAAAAGAATATGCAACTTTGAAGTCAAAAAATAAAAACTTAACACACAAATATACTAACTTAGATAGAAGAGAGGAGAGAGGGATGCGTATCTTTATCAAATGAAAATAAAACATGTCTTTTTTGACTTAGATCATACTCTTTGGGATTTTGATAGAAACTCAGTATTAGCATTTGATAAAATACTAAAGCAAGCCAATGTAAGGGTTGATTTTGATGATTTTATAAGAGAGTACAAGCCAATTAATGCTAAATATTGGAAAAAATATAGAGAAGAAAAAGTAACGAAAGAAGACCTTAGATACTACAGATTAAAGGATACTTTTGACCAGCTTAATTATGAAATAAAAGATCAATTAATTGATTTTCTCTCCGTAGAGTACATTCGTCAATTGCCTAATTTTAATTATCTCTTTGAAGGAACTATAGAATTACTAGACTATTTAAAAGAGAAATATTACTTACATATTATTACAAATGGTTTTGAAGAGATTCAGTCTTTGAAGATGAAAAAATCTGGAATCTATGATTACTTTAATGAAATAATTACCTCAGAATCTGTTGGGGTAAAAAAACCCAATCCAAAAGTTTTTGAATTTGCTCTCTCTAGAGCGGAAGCAGAACCCAGTTCATCAGTAATGATAGGAGATAATTTAGAAGCTGATATAGAAGGAGCTCTGAATTGTAAAATGGAAGCGATTCATTTTAATCCCGATAATAACCTTCATATCCCTAAAAATATACCCTCAGTTAATCACCTATTGGAAATAAAAAGATATATTTAGCGTTTTTAAGTTAGGAATAATTTTAAAAAGAGCATAAGCAAAATTTCTGGATAGTGTATCAATTGAATGGGCTGGCTTCTTGCTTCGTAAGGATAAGTTTTATCGTATTGATTTTATAGCTAATGCAGATTTTAAATGAATGAAAACTATGAGTGTAAAGAAGCTTGCAGCCCTTATTCTTATTTGTGTGATTTGCCTCCAATCTTGTACGCAAGATTTGAATTTTAATCAAACAAATTTATCTGCCACTCCGAGCTATAATGTACCCCTCATCTTTTTTAAACTAAATCAAAGCAATTTTTTTGATCAAGTAAATGGAGTTAATATCTCCCAAATAACTGATATTTCAGACTTTACAACACTTCAAACGAGTGTTATACGGGACAATCTTTTGAAGGCGGATTTTCTCTTTGAAATAAGCAATCAATTCAATCAGAGCTTTACTGTTGATGTCATTTTTTTAGATAACAACAATAATGAAACCTATAGGTTTGACCAGATGGTTATTCCATCTCAGAGTCAAAATTTAACTATAGAGCAAACAATTATGGTTGCGAATAATCAATCCTTTTTGAATTCTAGAAAAACACAAGTTATTGTTAATTTGCAAAATTCTGGCTCCAGTATAGACCCGAACCTTCCAAATGCTTTTGAACTAAAATTATCAGGCATTTTTTACTTTAGTTTTTAAGATAAATGAGAAAGAACGTATTCATTTTTATGATGTTGTTTTTTTTGTTTTGTAGGGTTTATCCTCAGCAAAAATTAGCATTTTCTTTTGGAGAAACACCGCAAACACTAATGTTGAATCCCGGTGCTGAGACAGCATTTAAATATCATTTTGGGTTTCCACTACTTTCCAATATTTCTCTAAATGGAGGCTTTACGGGATTTCAATTGAATGATTTATTTGCAAATGATGGAGTAAACTTTACCACAAAATTTCAAAGAGTTTTGAATAGGCTAGATGAAAGAGATTTTTTAACACTTCAAGCTAAAATTGATGTATTAAATGGTGGATTCAGGTGGGACGATAAAACGTATATGAGTTTTGGCTTTTATGAGGAGTTTGATTTTATAGGTTATATGCCAAAAGATATTGCAGATCTTTTATACTATGGAAACGCTCCTTTTTTAAATCGCTCCTTCTCTCTATCGCATGTGACATTTAAAGCAGATGTAATGGGAGTATTGCATTTTGGAATCTCAAGAAAAGTATCCGATAGGCTGTCTGTTGGTGGTAGGTTAAAAATTTACTCTTCCTCTTTAAACATTGAAAGTACTTCTAATTCTGGAACCTATACAACAGCAAGGTCAAATGTGAATCTCTATCAGCATATTTTAAATAATGTAGATGGACAGATAAGAACCTCTGGGCTTATTGATCAGAATAATCAACTTCTGCAAAATCCTTTAGACCTTTTAACAAAAACATTTCTAGGAGGTAATTTAGGTTTGGGATTTGATTTTGGTATCACGTACCATTTTACTCCCCAATTTGAATTTACTGGAAGTATCCTAGATTTAGGATTTGTAAGACATACAAAAGGAACAAAAAATTACAGTGCTGAAGGAAACTATGTGTTCAATGGAATTCAATTGACTGATTTTAATGCGAATCCTCCAATAGATTACTGGCAATTGTTGAGTGATGATTTCAAGGCAAATGTCCCTAATAGAGAGGATAATAATAGTTATACCTCTTGGAGACCTACTCAGTTTAATGCCGCGCTAAAATATAGTTTTGGAGAAATAAGAAGAAAAGAGTGTTATACTACTACTTACAAAGAGTATTATAGAAATGCTTTTGGTTTTCAAGTACATTCTATTTTCAGACCTCTTGGACCATTACTTTCGTTAACCAGTTTTTATGAGAGATCTCTGGGTAAAAACTTTCACACAAAGTTTACACATACGATGAATGCTCATTCTTATCTTATACTTGGATCGGGGATGAGCTTTCAACTGGGAAGATTAAATATTTTTGGAATGCTAGATAATATTCTTGGCCTTGTAAATGTTGGAAATTCTAATAATTTTTCACTTAATTTTGGAGTTAATTTTGTAATCAAATAACCATGAAAAAACAATACTTTTTAATTTTAATGCTTACAGCGAGCTTTGCACTGAATGCACAATTGTCGACGAATATAGACAAGTACAAATACGTGATCGTAAAAAGCAAGTTTGATTTTGTCAAACAACCTGATGGTTACAAAACAAGCTCACTAACAAAGTTTGTTTTTGATAAGATAGGGATCAAAACTTTATTAGATACTGAAACTTTTCCTTCAGATTTAGCTCAAAATAGGTGCTTGGCACTTTCTGCTGATGTGAAAGATAAGTCTAGTGTTTTTAAAACAATAACTTACTTAGAGTTAAAAGACTGCTATGGAAATCTTGTTTATAAATCTCCAGAAGGAGTAAGTAGAATAAAAGATTACAAAAGGGCTTATTATCAGTCAATGACTGAGGCTTTTAAAGAAATACGAACAGTTAAATATTCGTATAACCAAGAAGCAAGCTTGTCCAAGGATGCTGATAAGTCAGTGTCAATAAAGAAAGGCAAGTCGAAGAAGGTGGAAAAAAAATCTCTAGTAGTTGCTAAAAAAGAAGAAGTAAAGACTACAAATGAACTACCAAAAACTAAAGTTCCAGTTTTGTATGCGCAGGAAAATGAATTAGGTTTTCAGTTGGTAAATACAAAACCAGAAGTGGTATTTATTCTTTTAAAAACATCCGATTCCCAGCGTTATATCATCAAAGATATGAATGGGATGTTTATTAAAAAAGGAGAAAATTGGATTGCTGAGTACTATAAAAAAAATCAGTTAGTTACTGAGATTTTCAAAGTGAAATTCTAGTAGTTATATTTGTCTTTCCAGAGTGATTTTAAATAATCTCTAAATTTATTTTCTCTTGCATTATTCCCAGGATCATAGATTTTTTTGTTTGTCAATTTGTCAGGTAAAAATTCTTGTTGTACAAAATTGTTTGCATAATCATGAGAATACAAATAATTTTTGCCGTAATCTAAATCTTTCATCAATTTAGTGGGGGCGTTTCTTAAATGTAGCGGGACAGATAGATCTCCAGTTTCTCTAACGATGTTTTGTGCATTCTTGATCGCGAGATAAGAGGCATTACTCTTTGGAGAATTTGCAAGATAAACTGCACACTGACTTAAGATAATTCTTGCTTCAGGATAACCAATAACTGACACAGCTTGAAAGGTATTTGTAGCCAGAATAAGTGCAGTCGGATTTGCATTGCCAATATCTTCTGAAGCAGAAATTAACATTCTACGTGCAATAAATTTTACATCTTCTCCACCTTCAATCATTCTTGCGAGCCAATATACTGCTCCATTAGGATCACTTCCTCTGATAGACTTTATAAAAGCTGAGACAATATCATAATGTTGTTCACCAGTTTTATCATATCGAACCGTATTTTTTTGAACCTTCTCTAAGACTAACTTATTTGTAATGGCAATCTTGTCTTCATTTTCAACTAAGAGTTCTAGTGTGTTCAAAAGTTTTCTTGCATCACCACCAGAAACCTGTATCAAAGCATCCGTTTCTTTGAGAGTAATTTTCTTTGTAGATAGAAAGTCATCTTTTTTTATAGATCTCTTTAAAAGTTCTACTAAATCATTTTTATCAAAAGAATTGAGAATGTAGACTTGGCATCTAGATAAGAGGGCGGGAATAACCTCAAAGCTTGGATTCTCTGTTGTGGCACCAATTAAGGTAACCCAGCCTTTTTCTACAGCACCTAGAAGAGAATCTTGCTGAGACTTACTAAAGCGATGAATTTCATCTATGAAAAGTATTGGATTCTTGGTTGTGAAAAGACCGCTGTTTTTTTTTGCTCGTTCAATAACATCTCGAACATCTTTCACACCAGAATTAATGGCACTTAGAGTATAAAAAGGCCTTTTAACTTCTTGAGAAATGATATTGGCTAGTGTTGTTTTCCCAACCCCAGGTGGTCCCCATAAAATTAATGAAGGGATAAAACCTTGTTTTATCAGGCTTGTTAAAACTCCTTTTTTACCAACTAAATGTTGCTGACTAATATAGTCATCTAAAGATTTTGGTCGTACTCTTTCTGCCAAAGGTGCATTCATAGATTAAAAATAAGAAAGATTTATGACAGAACTTCTTAATTTTAGGTGTGGATTCATTTTTGTGAATACTTTTTCATGCAAGGCCAACAAGAGATAAAATTTACAAAGAATATGTTACTCATCCCTATTGGGTTTGTGTTTCTTCTGTGGTTTATCTATTGGTTTGAAATACAATTTGGATACAACTTTAATAAATTTGGAGTATTGCCAAGAGAGGTTGAAGGGGTAGGTGGAATTCTTTTTTCACATTTTATCCACAGCAATGCAACTCATTTATTTCATAATTCAATCCCTTTATTGGTTTTATTAACTTCTTTATTTTACTTCTATAAAGAAGTCGCATACAAGTTAATTATCTACGGAGCTTTGTTGTTAGGCTTTCTCACATGGATCATTGGAAGGGAATCCTATCACATTGGTGCAAGTGGAATCGTCTACTTGGTATTCAGTTTTATTTTTTTCAGTGGAATGATACGAAAACACTACCGATTGATAGCTCTTTCTCTAACTATTATTTTTATATATGGTAGCATGGTCTGGTTTATCCTTCCTACAAAGGACTCTATCTCTTGGGAATCACATCTTTCTGGTTTTATAGTAGGAGCCTTATTTTCATTTGTATACAGAAAGCAAGGGTTAATCAAAGAAGAATATCAATTTTCGAATACTGAGTTTGACGAACTATTTGATGAAGAAGGAAATTTGAAGAAAGTAGAATCTGATAAAGTTTTATAAACCTCTTTGTCTCACTGCCTCATATAAAAATGCTCCACAAGCTACTGAAACATTTAAAGATTCAATTTCTCCTAACAAAGGTAGCTTCGCTTTTTGATCAACTACTTTAAGTACAGAGGGATTTACTCCCTTAGATTCTGAACCCATAATAATGGCTGTTGGTTGCTTAAAATCTACTTCGTATAAAGTATCATCAGTTTTTTCAGTAGCCGCTACAGTTTTTATACCAAAAGATTGTAGCAAGTAAATAGCATCTTTGATATGATTCACTCTGGAAATAGGTACTTTAAATGCAGCTCCAGCAGATGTTTTAATGGTTTCAGCATTGATTGGAGCACTGCCAGATTGCTGAATGATGATTCCATTTACTCCAGTGCATTCTGCAGTACGTATGATAGCTCCAAAATTTCGAACATCAGAAATTTGATCAAGTATTAAAAACAAAGGAGTTGTACCTTTTTCGTTTACCTCTTGAACCAATTCCTCTAAATCTCTGAATTCAATAGGGGAAATAATAGCCACTGAACCTTGGTGATTGTTATACTTAGACAACCGATCTAGCTTTTCTACAGGCACATAGCTAGTTGCTATTTTTTCTTTTTTTATCAGTGCATCTAACTCAAAGAACAGATTACCTCTTAGCCCTTTTTGTAAATATACTTTCTGAATGGTCGAGCCGTTACGAATAGCTTCTATGATGGATCTTAAGCCAAAAATGGTAGTATTTTCCATAAACAATTAGTTATCTCTATAGGTAATTTGAGCTGGATACTCTTTTGATGTCTTAATCTGAACAGGTTTTCCGTCTTTGCGGTAGAAGATGAGTCTTTTATTCATTTCAATAAAAAAGATACTATCAAATTCATACTCTTTCTTTTGAGCCAAAATATCTCTTAATTTTTCTACAACGGTTACTTTATCAGCTTTAAACATAGGTGCATTTTTGCTTTTCGAATCAAAAGTATTGATGTATTGAGCTGGTATGGCTTTATTGTAACGAATTAATTTACCACTATACGAGTGTGGAATTGCTACACCATCGATACTGATATATGATTTATCAGTAAGCTTGGAAAGGTCAGTATATTCTATCACTGCTTTTTTCTTTTGGTTTTCGTTTGAACACGAAAGAAACAATACTAAAAAAGATAAAAAATAGAGAAACTTATGATTCATAAATTGATAATTAAAAGCTTTTGCAAATTTAGTTTTTATACATCACATTTCCCATAATAATGAAAGAAAGCTAAGCACTTCGAATTAAGATAAATAAAAAAAGAGGACATTTAAATGCCCTCTTTTATATTAAAAATATATTCTTAATTATCCTCCGAAAGTATACAATGGAATGTTCAATGTATTCAATTCTAAAGCTGGGATTGGGAACTGAGTAAATTGCTTATTACCTAAAGTTCCACCACGTCTTCTGTCGAAGAATGGGTTCCCTGGAGACTCATAAGCCTCTAAGAATCTTTCATATTGAATTTGATCTAATAAATTTGCATCACCAGTAGTAGCAGGAGTTAAACCTCCGTTGCCAACTTTACTAGCATTGATCAAGTTTACTGCATTTCCAAGATTTCCATTTGTTCTTACTAGAGCCTCTGCCCATAATAAATCGTTATCAGCTTGAGTCATTGCCATCATAGGACCAGCTAAGTTCGTTCTGTAGGCTTGATATTTACTCATTCTGTAGAATGAGAAGAAATACTCTCCTCTTTCTGGTCTAAAGATAGGAGCTCCTTGGAATGGGAACCATGATGTAGCACCTCCAAATCTAGCATCAGGAGATGTAGCGGGTGGAGTATAAGATCCAGCAGGGAATGGATATGGGTGATTGCTATCAATCATATTGATGACTTGCTGATCTAATCTCATCCATACGTGGTTTCCTTGTAAGAAGTATGCATGCCACCATACAGTACCACCATCTCCAAGTGGAGCAAAATCAAAGTTAATACCATTACTAGTATAAGTAGCAATTCTTGCCCAATTAGCAGCAGAATTTTCTGCAGGAGTTCTAGAAGTTAAAGCTAAGAACTTTGCTGCATATGAATTCATTAATCTTACAGATCTGTTTTGATCTAAAGTTAAACCGTTGAATTGAGTAATCTGAAAAGAAGAATTTGCATTAGCAATTGCTACAGCAGCATCTATATCAGCAACAGCTTGATCTCTCAAAGCTGTATAAGCTTGTAAGTTTGCTTCAGTAAATGCAAAGTTTGCTAAATCTGTAGTTTCATCCACTATAAATCCTCTATCAAATAATAATCCTAGGTATCCGTAAGATAAACCTCTAATGAATAAAGCTTGAGCTACAGTTTGATTACTAATATCAGTTGTTCCGCTCATTACTACATTACCACTTACTCTAATACCTTTTAAGATATCATTTGCAGTACCAATAGCACCATATAATCCATACCAAGGCGCAGTTAGATAAGCGGTACTTGGTGCAGTTTGCGTATTGTCTAAGGCAGAGTGATCTCCTAATCCGTAAGGAGTTCCTACTGTCCCTACGTTTCTCATGTTAAAGTTACCCCATGAAGATGATGCATGATTTCCAGCAACAGCAAGAGTCATGTATGGACTGTATTTATGAACAGCACTCCACCAATCTAAGTAAGCACCATTTAATACACTAGGATAGTTATTTGCTTCAGACAGCGTAGCTGCTAAATTCGGGTCATTAAAGTTTGGTACGTTCACGTTTTCACATCCCTGTAAGGCGACGAAAAGAAGTGAAAAAATTGTTAAAAATTTAAAAATTCGTTTCATTTGAAATAATATTAAAATTTGATTGTAACTGTTCCACTAAACGTACTTACTGCAGGATATCCAAAAGAATCAAATCTGTAGTTAGTTAAATCATTACCTCCACCAGATGTAGTATCAGCAACTTCTGGATCAACACCTGAGTAATCAGAGATGATAAATAGGTTTCTTCCCACAAGACCAAAAGACAATCCTTTAATCCCTGTGTTCTCTAAATACTTAGATGGTAAGTTGTAGCTTAATGAAAGTTCTCTTAATTTAATAAATGATGCATCTTCAACAAAGAAGCTGTTAGTTTGATTTACTGCATAAACAGAAGATGCAAAACCTACAGTTTCTCCAACAATAGATGGATCGATGAGTTCTCTAAATCTCCATTGTTTGGTTTGATTATATACATCTCCACCTTTTTGCCAGTCTAGTAAAGCATATAAGGTAAAATTCTTGTAATTCAAAGTTGTGTTGAATGACATGTTGAAATCTGGAGTAGTGTTACCAATTTTTTGGATTACTTGCGTTCCATTAGCATCCGTTAAGATTTGCGCTTCATTTGTAGCAGTTAATACTACATATCCTTTGTAGATTGAGTAATCAGCTTGATTAGCAGTCGCTGGTAATTGGCTCAAAGAAGTCATGAAAGTATTTCCGTAGAAAGATCCATAATCCTCTCCAGCTTTTAATAAGAAAGCTGAGCTTGGTCCAACTTGCTGATCAGATCTGTTGAAAGATGTAATTTGAGCTTTGAATTTTGTAAAGATTGCATTGAAATTCCAGCTTAAATCTTCTTTCTTGATGATATCAATTCCTAAAGTTCCTTCAAATACATTTGATTCAATAGATGCAGCATTTACCCACTGTGATGTAAATCCACCTGCAGCAGCTGGTAATGGTACAGAGATTACTAAATCTTCGTTATTTGTATTAGAGTAAGTGAATGTAGTTCTGAATCTGTCTAAGAAGTCAAAGTCAAAACCTACTTCAATTTCCTTACTTACACTAGCTCCTAAAGTTGGAGATCCTAAAGTAGTTTTTGTGTTATTTCCGTTTGTAACATCAACTACTTCAAATTGAGCTGCTCCTGGAGGTCTTAAACCTGAAGTACCATAAGAAGCTCTTACTTTTAATTCGTCAATCCAATCTTCTTCTAAATCCATTCCTACACGGTAAGCACCAGCTACACGGAAGAAACTTTGATTTCTAGCTAAAGGACCGTAAGTAGATACTTGCTCGTATCTGTATAATCCATCAAAGATATAACGATCTTTATAAATTAAGTTTAAGATACCCGAGTAACTTCTTGCAACCTCTTGAGATTTAGATCCACCAGCATTTAAATTTGCTTGAGTTACGTTCTCAATATTGTTTACTCCAGTGTTTACAAGCTCAGCACCTGAGATCGTTGTACTTTGGAAAATTTGATTTTCTTGTAAAGCTTGTACTCTCGTAGTCACATCTAATTCGTCAAATGAATTTCTTGTAGTCACATCTAACTGTAAGTTTTCATTTCTGAAGTTAGACCAGTTGTTAGCAATAAAACCATTGATGAAAGTAGTTTGTTGGGTATCTAACCAAGTTTTATCTACAAATGTATTTGCTCTAAAGTTTAAGTTATCTTGTCCATAAGTCCCTTCAATTGTTAACCAATCTAAAGGCTTATAAGTAAGACGTGTATTAGAAATTAAACGCTCTCTTACCTCGTTATACTTCCAGTTATTTAAGTAATAAAGAGGGTTTGTCTCAGCAGTTGGCCATCCAGAAGAACTAAATGCATCCCAGTTGTATGGGCTTCCATCTTCTTCGTTTGGAGCCGTTAAGTCTAAGTGAGGTGGAGTAAACTGTAAAGTATATAACGGACCTCCAGACCCTACGTTTGGCTCTCTACTGTCTGCTCTAGAGAAAGTGTTACTTGTAGAGACAGAAAGCTTATCATTGATCTTAAAGTCTAAGTTTACTTTTCCAGATTTTCTTTGATATCTCAAATTACCAACTTTGATAATACCTTGGTTTTCTTGGTTTTGGAAAGAGATATAGTAGTTACTATTATCTGATCCTCCCGCTACCGAAGCAGACTGAGTCGTAAATAATCCAGTTCCATAAGCTTCTCCAAAATTGTCAAAGATTTGTGGGAAAGGATTGTCAATGATAGCAGCGTTGTTTATACCATTAACAGCGTCAACAACTAAACCACCACTCGCATCTCTTACAAAGTTTCCATTAGCATCTAATTGATAAAAGTGGGAGTTAGAAACCTCAAAACCTCTTAAAATAGAGTTAACCCCTACTTCAGTTCTTATAGTAACTTGAGGAGCAGTAGCTCCTTTACCCCTTTTAGTGATAATTTGGATAACCCCGTTTGCCGCTTTCGAACCATATAAAGACGCTGCAGCAGCTCCTTTTAATACTTCGAAAGACTTGATGTCTTCTGTGTTAATGTCCGCTAAGTTTCCACTCGCTAAGAATACACCATCCACAATAATTAACGGTGCTTGGTTTCCTAGTAAAGAAGTAGCACCACGAATTGTAATTGCAGGAGCTTGACCTGGTAAACCAGAAGGAGTAACAACAGTAACCCCGGCTACTTTACCTTGAATTGCAGCACCCGCAGATGTAGCAGGAACATTTTCTAATAGCTCTGTCCCCACAGTAGCCGCAGAAATTGCTAGTTTTTTCTTAGAAGTAGGTCCAGCAACCCCAGTTACAACTATTTCATCTAAGACGTTTCCTTCAGCCATTTTCACATCAATTGTATTTGATGCTCCAACAGTTTTTTCAACTGTCTCATAACCAATGTAACTGAATACTAGGACATCTCCAACGTTCGCCTTGATGCTATACTTACCATCAAGATCAGTCTCAGTACCTTTGGAAGTGTTTTTAATAACAACACTAACACCTGGCAGTCCTCCTGAATCGTCTGTTACAGTACCTGAAACAGTCTTTTCTTGTGCAAAAGAAATCTGCACAACAAACGCTAATAATAGCGTTAAAATTCCATTAAACTTTGTCTTCATTGTATAATTATTTGAATTAATTAATGCCAAAAGTCTTAAAATAAACTTAAAACTCCAATTTTTTAACAAAAAAAAACTTAAAAAAGTTAACAAATCGTTAACTAAAATTCACTTTCGTTGAATCTTCTTTAAAAGAAGGAAGTCCATTTTATAATAAGCATTGAATTGTTACTAAATCTATTAGAATGAAAACAAATGCCAGATGCATATCCAAGATTGATGAAGTTATTATTCAAAATAAAAGAATAACCCAAGCCTAAACCTAACAGAGATCGAATCCTTTTGTCTGAAAAATTATTGTAGAAAGCAATGTCGCTTATGGTATGTAAGTAGGAATTGTTTTTAAGGACATACCGGTATTCAAAAGAAGAAATAGTGTACCTATTAGTAAAAATACTTTGTTCGTTAAAACCACGTATGCTATTTGCCCCTCCAATTCTATATAGCTCATTTAAGAAATTATTCTTTGAAAGAAGTATGCCAGTATCATTTTTAATATAAATATAACTTCTGCTAGTGATATCTAAATTATACAATGCTAATATATTCGTCTTGAATTGATTTGATTTTTCTGTTTCTGTATTTCTATTACCAAAGGCTCCCTTTAAGCTCAAAGTAGTCTTGATTGGATAAAGAGAATTCTTGTTAGGAACTGTAAATTCATATTGACTTCCCAGAAAATAGTTTGAATAAGATGTAAAATCAGGGTTAGGATTTATAAGCAAATAATTGGATTTTTCTGAATTGAAAAAAAAGGACACTTTTGATTTATTTCCAATAGCTCTTGATAATGAAAGTTGAAACTTAGTATTCAGAAATGTAGAATCTTGTCGATATATATTGAATGAAATTTGAGTTGATATTGAAGAGTTGAATATATAAGGAATGTCGGTAGATAGTCTAAACTCCGATCTTTCGTTACCCACGCGATTCCAGAACAATTTAAAACGTTCACCAGTATTTAGGGCATTGTTTAACTGAAGATCGAGGTGTCCGTTTAAAAAAATGCCTTGGCCATTTTCTTTGGAGTTGAAGTTTATGATACCGTCTATGCTGCTGGAAGTTTTCTTTTTAAGAAATAAATAAAGAATCGTTGAATCCTTTTTAAATAAAACTTCTGGAGGCTTAATCTCATCTACAAAAGAAAGGAGTTTGGTTTTGGATGAGACTTCCGATAATCTTTCAGTAGAAAAAGAATTGTTCTTCCTTAAATTATAATGATGTTTTAAAAATGATTTTGGAAAATCTTCATATCCCTTCAAAACCACTTTATCAATAACTCTTCTTTGTGCATCTTCATATATCAGATCAAAATAAAGCTCTTTATTTATGTATCTGGGTGTAGATAATTGAATTTTTGAAAAAGATTTCCCTTCATTATCCAGTTTCTTTATGGTTTTCTCTAAAAAAGATTCTACTCTGTTTGATCTTAGTTTAACTGTATCCTTGAGGGTGAGGAGAATCTTTAGTTCATTCGGAATTTTAATAACAATGTTTTCAGTCCTTTTACCGAGTAGAAACTTTGCATTGTAAATAGAATCGGTAGAAGTAAGACTTCTGAATACTGAAGTGAAAAAACCCTCAAGCTTGAGTCTGTCATGAAATGAAGAAACTTCGTTTTTTATTTGCTCTACAGAATAGTGTTTTTTTTGATATGAGAACTTTTCAATAACTGAGTTTTCCAGAGAATCTTTCCCTGTGATTTTTAGTATCAATTTTTGACCATAAATTTCATGAAAAGGTCCAAGAAAAAAAAGTATAGATATGTATAGTATAAATTTTTTGTTCAAAACAAAATAAAAAATGCCTTCAAATGTAGCGTAAAATCACAAAAAAATGATCTTTCTCCTTGTGTTACAAAAAAATAACACACTGGTATTTGAATAGATGGAAATTAATTGTACATTTGCGCACTCTTAAATAGAGAGTAAAATTTTAAGTACAAACGAAAAATAGTAACAATTTAGTATGCCAACTATTCAACAATTAGTTCGAAAAGGAAGAGCCAAAATAACTAAGAAGAGTAAATCGGCTGCTTTGACGTCTTGTCCTCAAAGACGTGGAGTTTGTACGCGTGTGTATACAACAACACCAAAAAAACCGAACTCTGCAATGCGTAAAGTTGCAAGGGTAAGGTTAACGAATGGTAATGAGATCAACGCGTATATCCCGGGAGAAGGACACAATCTTCAAGAGCACTCGATAGTATTAGTTAGAGGAGGAAGAGTTAAGGATTTGCCTGGTGTAAAGTATCACGTAGTACGTGGAGCTTTAGATACGGCCGGAGTTGAGGGAAGAACTCAACGTAGGTCTAAGTACGGTGCAAAACGTCCTAAAAAGTAAATTAATTAGTAACTTTTTTAATGTAAAGACATGAGGAAAAGAAGAGCTAAAAAAAGAGTTTTGTTACCAGACCCAAGGTTTAACGATCAGTTAGTAACTCGTTTCGTGAACAATCTTATGTGGGATGGTAAGAAATCTGTAGCATTCAAAGTATTCTATGATGCAATGGACATCGTAGAGCAAAAGAAAGAAGACAGCGAAAAGACATCGCTGGAAATTTGGAAAGATGGTTTATCAAATGTAATGCCTCACGTAGAAGTACGTTCAAGACGTGTAGGTGGTGCAACTTTTCAAATCCCAATGCAAATTAGACCAGATCGTAAAGTGTCTATGGCAATTAAGTGGATGATTTTATACGCTCGTAAGCGTAATGAAAAAACAATGGCACAGCGTTTAGCTGCTGAAGTTTTAGCTGCGGCTAAAGAAGAAGGTGCTGCTGTAAAGAAAAGAGTTGATACACATAAAATGGCAGAGGCTAACAAAGCGTTCTCTCACTTTAGATTCTAAGGAAAATGGCTAGAGATTTAAAATTCACAAGAAATATAGGTATTGCCGCTCACATTGATGCTGGTAAAACCACTACTACAGAACGTATTCTATATTACACAGGAGTGTCTCACAAGATTGGTGAAGTGCATGACGGTGCTGCAACCATGGACTGGATGGAGCAAGAGCAAGAAAGAGGTATTACCATTACTTCGGCTGCAACGACTTGTACATGGAACTTTCCAACTGAAAACGGACAACCTACTGCTGATGCTAGAGGATATCATTTCAACATTATTGATACTCCGGGGCACGTAGATTTTACCGTAGAGGTAAACAGATCATTACGTGTATTAGACGGATTGGTATTCTTATTTTCTGCTGTTGATGGGGTTGAGCCTCAATCAGAAACAAACTGGAGATTAGCAGATAACTATAAAGTGCCAAGAATTGGTTTCGTAAATAAAATGGACCGTCAAGGATCTGATTTTATGAACGTAAACAGACAAGTGAAAGAAATGTTAGGTTCTAACGCAGTGCCTATCGTTCTTCCAATTGGTGAAGAAGCTGATTTTAAAGGAATCGTAGATTTAGTAAAAAACAGAGCGATTGTATGGCACGAGGAAACTCAAGGTGCTACATTCGATGTAATCGAAATTCCAGAAGACTTAAAAGCAGAAGCTGCTGAGTACAGAGCTTTATTGATAGAAGAAGTAGCAAGTTACGATGAGAACTTGTTAGAGAAATTCATGGAAGATGAAGATTCTATCACAGAAGAAGAAGTACACGCTGCTTTAAGAGCTGCAGTAATGGATATGGCGATCATTCCAATGATCTGTGGTTCTGCATTTAAAAACAAAGGAGTCCAGTTTTTATTAGACGCTGTATGTCGTTACTTACCTTCTCCATTAGATAAGGAAGCAATTATTGGAACTGATCCAAATACAAACGAGGAAATTTCTCGTAAGCCAGATGCAAAAGAGCCTTTCGCTGCATTGGCATTTAAAATTGCTACCGATCCTTTCGTAGGTCGTTTAGCATTCTTTAGATCTTATTCAGGTAGACTAGATGCTGGTTCTTACGTGTTGAACAACCGTTCAGGTAAGAAAGAGCGTATCTCTCGTATCTATCAAATGCATGCAAACAAGCAAAATGCAATTGACTTTATCGAAGCTGGAGATATTGGAGCTGCTGTAGGATTTAAATCTATCAAAACAGGAGATACATTATCTGATGAGAAGAACCCAATCGTATTAGAATCGATGGACTTCCCAGATCCAGTAATTGGTATTGCTGTTGAGCCTAAGACAAAAGCTGATGTTGATAAATTAGGGTTGGCTTTAGGTAAATTGGCAGAAGAAGATCCAACATTTACAGTAAGAACTGATGAAGCTTCAGGACAGACAATTATCTCTGGAATGGGTGAGCTTCACTTAGATATTATTGTTGATCGTTTAAAGCGTGAATTCAAAGTTGACGTAAACCAAGGTCAGCCACAAGTAGAGTACAAAGAAGCAATTACAGCTGCTGCAGACCACAGAGAGGTTTACAAGAAGCAATCTGGTGGACGTGGTAAGTTTGCAGATATCGTATTTACTATGGAGCCTGCTGAAGAAGGTAAACAAGGATTAGAATTTGTGTCTGAAATCAAAGGTGGTAACGTTCCTAAAGAATTTGTGCCATCTGTAGAGAAAGGATTTGCTGAGGCAATGAAGAATGGACCTTTGGCTGGATACGAAATGGATTCTATGAAGGTAACATTGAAGGATGGATCTTTCCACCCTGTAGATTCTGATCAGTTGTCATTCGAATTGGCTGCGAAATTAGGTTACAAATCTGCTGCAAAAGCTGCAAGAGCTGTAATTATGGAGCCAATCATGAAATTAGAGGTATTAACTCCAGAAGAAAACATGGGGGATATCGTTGGCGACTTGAATAGAAGAAGAGGTCAGGTATCTGATATGTCAGATAGAGCTGGTTCTAAAGTTGTAAAAGCTACTGTGCCATTATCAGAAATGTTTGGTTATGTAACAGCTTTAAGAACGATGTCTTCTGGTAGAGCAACTTCTACAATGGAATTCTCTCACTATGCAGAAACTCCATCGAATATCTCTGAAGAAGTAATCGCAGCTGCAAAAGGATAACCTACTAAATAGAAAAACGATGAGTCAAAAAATTAGAATAAAATTAAAGTCTTACGATTACAATTTAGTAGATAAATCTGCTGAAAAGATTGTAAAGACAGTAAAGAGCACTGGTGCTGTTGTAAACGGACCAATCCCTTTACCAACAAATAAGAAGATCTTTACGGTTTTACGTTCACCTCACGTGAATAAAAAATCGAGAGAGCAATTTCAATTATCTGCTTACAAGCGCTTGTTAGACATCTATAGTTCTTCATCTAAGACTATTGATGCTTTAATGAAGCTTGAATTGCCAAGCGGAGTTGAGGTTGAGATCAAGGTATAAGTAAATTAAGAGTTCTGAGTACAGAGTTAAGAGTGTTACAACTCACAATTCAAAACTCAGAACTCTTAACTATAAAACATGTCCGGAGGGTTTCGCGAAGGAAAAACGGTAAAAATACATTCAGGGTTGAAAGTATTTTGACCCTGTTTTTTTGAGTAAAACTCGAAGGATAGAAACTAAAAGTTTCAAAAATTAATTAATAACAATTTAGATAGCTAGAGGATTGGTCTATAAGTCTAAAAATCTAGAAGTCTAGAAATCTAAACAAACATGTCTGGGTTAATAGGAAGAAAAATCGGAATGACCAGCTTATTTGATGAAAACGGGAAAAACATTCCTTGTACAGTAATCGAAGCAGGTCCATGCGTTGTAACCCAAGTCAGAACCGAGGAGGTTGACGGCTACAATGCGTTACAACTTGGTTTCGATGACAAAAAGGCGAAGAGTTCTAACAAAGCGTTAGACGGTCACTTTAAAAAAGCTGGCACCACTGCTAAGAGAAAAGTCGTTGAATTCCAAGGGTTTGAAGGAGAGTACAGTTTAGGAGACTCTATCACTGTTGAACATTTTGAAGAAGGTGAATTCGTTGATGTATCAGGTGTTTCAAAAGGTAAAGGATTTCAGGGAGTTGTAAAACGTCACGGTTTTGGTGGGGTTGGACAAGCAACTCACGGTCAACACAACCGTTTAAGAGCGCCAGGATCTATTGGTGCTGCATCTTACCCTGCAAGAGTATTCAAAGGAATGCGAATGGCAGGAAGAATGGGTGGTGAAAAAGTGAAGGTTCAAAACTTAAGAGTATTAAAAGTAGTTCCAGAAAAGAACTTACTTGTTGTAAAAGGAGCAATTCCTGGTCACAAAAACTCTTACATAACTATTCAGAAATAATGAAAGTAGCAGTTTTAGACATTAATGGAAAAGATACTGGTAGAAAAGTTGAACTTTCTGCTGAGGTATTCGGAATAGAGCCTAACGATCATGCAATCTATTTAGACGTAAAGCAATACTTGGCAAATCAAAGACAAGGAACGCACAAGGCTAAAGAAAGAGGAGAGATTACAGGTAGTACAAGAAAGATTAAAAAACAAAAAGGAACAGGTACTGCTCGTGCGGGTAGCATCAAGTCTCCAGTGTTTAGAGGTGGAGGACGTATTTTCGGCCCAAGACCTAGAAGTTACTCTTTCAAGTTGAATAAAAACTTAAAGCAATTAGCACGTAAATCTGCTTTGAGTATACAAGCAAAAGACAACAATTTAGTAGTTATCGAAGACTTTAATTTTGATGCACCAAAAACAAAGAATTTTGTGAACGTATTGAAAGCTTTAGACTTAGATTCTAAAAAGTCTTTATTTGTACTAGGTGAGTCAAATAGTAATGTGTATTTGTCATCACGTAATTTAAAGAGTTCTAAAGTTGTGAACAATTCAGGATTAAATACTTACAGCATATTAAATGCAAATAAAGTAGTGATTTCTGAGAGTTCTCTAGAAGGAATTAATAACAATTTAAGTAAATAGGGATGAGTATTTTAGTGAAACCTATTATTACGGAAAAAGCAACAAACGATAGCGAACTATTTAATCGTTATGCATTTGTTGTAGATAAAAGAGCGAACAAAGTTGAAATTAAAGATGCTGTTGAAGCAGCTTATGGAGTTTCAATTGAGAGCGTGAAAACTATGAACTATCCTGTGAAAAGAAGTACTAAGTATACCAAGAAAGGTTTAGTAACAGCTGCTAAAGCAGGATATAAGAAAGCAATCGTTCAGTTAGCTGAAGGAGAAAGTATTGATTTTTATAACAATCTTTAAGAAAAGACGAAACATTCAAAGCAAACTTTTAGAGAACAATCGAAAAAGTAGCATAAGAATGTTCAATCTGACGAAAACAAAATAGTAAATAACAGATTAAATGTCAGTTAGAAAATTAAAACCAATAACACCAGGTCAGCGTTTTAGAGTTGTAAATGGGTTCGACACCATTACAACTGACAAGCCGGAGAAAAGTTTATTAGCTCCGAAAAAAAGATCTGGAGGTCGAAACAATCAGGGTAGAATGACTACACGTAACATTGGTGGTGGTCATAAACAAAAATACCGTATTATCGATTTTAAAAGAGATAAGACTGGTGTTCCCGCAACAGTAAAAACTATCGAGTACGATCCAAACCGTACAGCATTTATTGCATTGGTAGTTTATACTGATGGAGAAAAGCGTTATGTAATTGCACAGAACGGATTAAAAGTAGGTCAAACTATCGTTTCAGGATCTGGAGTTGCTCCAGAAATTGGAAACGCAATGCCTTTGAGTGAGATTCCTTTAGGAACTACAATTTCTTGTATTGAATTGCGTCCAGGGCAAGGAGCTGTGATGGCTCGTTCTGCTGGATCTTTTGCACAGTTAATGGCGAGAGATGGTAAGTATGCAACCGTAAAGTTACCTTCAGGAGAAACAAGATTGATCTTGTTGACTTGTATGGCAACAATCGGAGTTGTATCTAATTCAGATCATCAGTTATTAGTATCTGGTAAAGCAGGTAGAAGCAGATGGTTAGGAAGAAGACCAAGAACAAGAGCCGTAGTAATGAACCCAGTTGATCACCCAATGGGAGGTGGTGAAGGACGTTCATCAGGAGGACACCCAAGATCTAGAAATGGTATTCCAGCAAAAGGATACAAGACAAGATCTAAGACCAAGGCAAGTAATAAATATATCGTAGAACGTAGAAAGAAATAATTTATCATGGCAAGATCATTAAAAAAAGGACCATACGTTCACTATAAATTAGAGAGAAAAGTATTGGCTAATGTAGAAGCAGGAAACAAATCTGTGATCAAAACTTGGTCTAGAGCAAGTATGATTACTCCTGATTTCGTTGGACAAACAATCGCAGTGCATAACGGTCGTCAATTCGTACCAGTTTACATCACTGAGAATATGGTAGGTCATAAGTTAGGCGAATTTTCACCAACTCGTTCATTCCGTGGACACGCTGGTGCAAAAAACAAAGGAAAAAAATAGTAGGATATTATGGGAAGTCGTAAACACAACATGGCACAACAGTTAAAGGAAGCTAGAAAGCAAAGAACAATTGCAAAGCTTACTAACTGTCCTACGTCACCAAGAAAAATGCGCTTAGTAGCGGATCAAGTAAGAGGTGTAGAAGTTGAAAAAGCTTTACAAATCTTAAAATTCAGCCCAAAAGAAGCATCAAGAAACTTAGAGAAATTGTTATTGTCTGCAATTGCAAACTGGCAAGCTAAGAACGAAGATGCAAGTATTGAAGATGCTGGATTATTCGTAAAATCTATTTGTGTAGATAGCGCAGGAATGTTAAAAAGATTAAGACCAGCTCCGCAAGGACGTGCTCACAGAATTCGCAAGAGATCTAATCACGTTACTTTAGAGTTAGGTGCAAAAAATATCAGTAATTAATCATTAGTAGAAATGGGACAAAAAACGAATCCAATAGGAAATCGATTAGGAATTATCAGAGGATGGGAATCTAACTGGTATGGAGGAAAGAACTACGGTGATAAAATCGCTGAAGATGACAAGATAAGAAAGTATATCAATGCTAGATTATCTAAAGCAAGTGTTTCTCGTGTAATTATCGAGCGTACTTTAAAACTTGTAACCGTTACAATTACAACTGCACGTCCAGGGATCATTATTGGTAAAGGAGGTCAGGAAGTAGACAAGTTAAAAGAAGAGCTTAAGAAAATTACTGGTAAAGAAGTTCAAATCAATATTTTCGAGATCAAGCGTCCAGAATTAGATGCCAAATTGGTTGCTGCGAGCATCGCTCGTCAAATCGAAAACAGAATTTCTTACAAGAGAGCTATTAAAATGGCAATCGCTGCTTCAATGAGAATGAATGCTGAAGGAATTAAAGTACAGATTTCTGGTCGTTTGAACGGAGCTGAAATGGCACGTTCTGAACACTACAAAGAAGGACGTATTCCTTTATCTACATTTAGAGCAGATATCGATTATGCACTTGTAGAAGCACATACTACATACGGAAGAATCGGTGTGAAGGTATGGATTATGAAAGGTGAGGTTTATGGGAAAAGAGAGTTATCTCCATTAGTTGGCTTGTCTAAGAAACAAGGTGGAAACAAAGGAGGTAACAAACGTCAACCTCGTAGAAGAAAATAAGTATTAATTAAAAGATTCAAACATTAAAAGATTCAAATATTTAATTTTTTAATCGTTCAATCTTTAAATAATTAAAAGATGTTACAGCCAAAAAGAGTAAAATACCGTAAGGTACAGAAGGCGAAAGGAAATATGAAAGGAATTTCTGGAAGAGGAAACCAACTTTCTAACGGAATGTTTGGAATCAAGTCTCTAGATCAAAACCTTTTAACTTCTCGTCAAATTGAAGCAGCTCGTATCGCGGCAACTCGTTATATGAAAAGAGAGGGGCAACTTTGGATTAAAATTTTCCCAGACAAACCAATCACTAAGAAACCATTAGAGGTACGTATGGGTAAAGGTAAAGGTGCGCCAGATCATTTCGTAGCTGTGGTAAAGCCAGGTAGAATTTTGTTTGAAGTTGGTGGAGTACCAATGGATATCGCAAAAGAAGCTTTGCGTTTAGCAGCACAAAAACTTCCAGTAAAAACGAAGTTTGTGATCGCAAGAGATTTTGATTATAACGCTTAATTCTAAAAAGACATGAAACAATCAGAAATTAAAGAATTATCAACGGCTGATTTACAAGAGAAGCTTGGAGCGTTGCAAAAAAATTATACTGATCTTAAGATGGCTCATGCCATAACTCCATTGGAAAATCCATTGCAGTTAAGAAGCTTAAGAAGAACTGTGGCAAAACTTGCAACAGAGTTAACCAAAAGAGAAAACCAATAATTCTAAGTCAGTTTTAAAGATGGAAAATAGAAATCTTAGAAAAGAAAGAATAGGTGTTGTTTCTAGTAACAAAATGGAGAAATCTATTGTTGTTTCAGAAGTAAAGAGAGTAAAACACCCAATGTACGGAAAGTTCGTATTGAAGACGAAAAAGTACGTTGCTCATGACGAAAAGAATGATTGCAACGAAGGTGATACGGTTAGGATCATGGAAACACGTCCTATGAGTAAGTCAAAACGTTGGAGATTAGTAGAAATCCTAGAAAGAGCTAAATAATATGTTACAGACAGAATCAAGATTAAAAGTAGCAGACAACACTGGAGCAAAAGAAGTTTTAGTGATTAGAGTTTTAGGTGGAACTAAAAAACGTTATGCTAGCGTTGGAGACAAAATTGTAGTCACTGTGAAAGCTGCAACTCCAAACGGAACCGTAAAAAAAGGACAAGTCTCCAGAGCCGTAGTTGTTCGTACGAAAAAAGAAGTACGTCGTAAAGACGGATCATATATCAGATTTGATGACAACGCATGTGTACTTTTAAACCCTGCAGAGGAAATGAGAGGAACTCGTGTATTTGGTCCTGTTGCTCGTGAATTACGTGAGAAACAATTTATGAAAATAGTATCATTGGCACCTGAAGTGCTTTAAAAAGTAGAGATGATGACAAAGTTTAAAATCAAAGTTGGAGATACTGTTAAAGTAATCGCAGGAGATAATAAAGGATCTGAAGGAAAAGTTTTACAAATCCTTAGAGATAAGAACAGAGCTTTGGTAGAAGGAGTGAACTTAGTTTCTAAGCACACAAAACCAAACGCTCAAAATCCACAAGGAGGTATTGTAAAGAAAGAAGCTTCTATTCACATTTCAAACTTAAGTTTGGTAGAAAATGGAGAAGCTGTAAGAGTAGGATATAAAGTTGAAGGAGGTACAAAAACACGTATCTCTAAAAAAACTAAAAACGCGATATAATCATGAGTTACGTACCAAGATTAAAAGCAGAATACAAAGAAAGAGTTGTAAAAGCTCTTACTGAAGAATTTAGCTATAGCAATGTAATGCAAGTGCCAAAACTGCAAAAAATTGTAGTAAGCAAGGGTGTTGGAGCTGCTATCGCTGATAAGAAATTAATTGATTACGCTGTTGAAGAATTGACAACTATTACAGGTCAGAAAGCAGTAGCGACAATCTCTAAGAAAGACGTTGCATCTTTTAAGTTGCGTAAAGGAATGCCCATTGGTGCTAAAGTTACTTTACGTGGCGATAAAATGTACGAGTTCTTAGATAGATTGATCACCGCTTCTTTACCTCGTGTAAGAGACTTTAACGGAATCAAGGCGAACGGATTTGATGGAAGAGGTAATTACAATTTAGGAATTACAGAGCAAATCATTTATCCAGAGATCAATATCGACCAAGTGAAAAAAATTAACGGTATGGATATTACATTCGTAACATCTGCAGATACCGATAAAGAAGCGAAGTCTTTATTAGAAGAATTAGGATTACCATTCAAAAAAAACTAAGAGATGGCTAAAGAATCAATGAAAGCCCGTGAGGTAAAAAGAGCAAAAATGGTTGCGAAGTATGCCGAGAAGAGAAAAGCTTTAAAAGAAGCTGGAGACTACGAAGGTTTACAAAAGTTACCAAAGAATGCTTCTCCAATTAGAATGCACAACAGATGCAAACTTACTGGAAGACCAAAAGGGTATATGCGTCAATTCGGAATTTCTCGTGTGACTTTCCGTGAGATGGCAAATCAAGGATTGATACCAGGTGTGAAAAAAGCAAGTTGGTAGAAATCAAACAAAAACCTCAAAAATAAAAATAGAATGTGTATTTTTGCACGCTCTATTTTTTTGAGTATAAAGAATTATTAATTGATTTTAGGTTTAATTGTCACGGGAAACCGTAGGTAAATAGAGACAATTAAAAACCGGAATCGCAAACTATGTATAATGTACACAGATCCAATCGCAGATTTTCTAACTAGAGTTAGAAATGCAATCTCTGCAGGACACAGAGTCGTTGAAATTCCAGCTTCTAACTTGAAGAAGGAAATGACGAAAATTTTGTTTGATCAAGGGTATATTTTAAGTTATCAATTCAATGATAGTTCCGTACAAGGGTCTATTAAGATTGCCTTAAAATATGACAGAGACACAAAAGAGTCCGTAATCAGAAAGATTCAAAGAATCAGTACACCAGGTCTACGTAAATACGTTAGCGCAAAAGAAATGCCTAGAGTATTAAACGGATTAGGTATTGCTATTGTATCAACTTCTAAAGGCGTGATGACGAATAAGAAAGCACGTCTAGAGAATGTTGGTGGAGAAGTATTATGTTACGTTTACTAAAAAGTTGTTGAAATGAGTAGAATAGGAAACAACCCAATTAGCATCCCACAAGGTGTGGAAGTTAATGTAAACGAAAACGTAATTACTGTAAAAGGAAAATTAGGGGAATTATCTCAGGAATTTTCTGATGCAGTAACCATAGAAATTGAAGAAGGAACTCTCACTGTAAAAAGAGCTTCTGACAGCAAGCCTCACAAAGCACAACACGGTCTTTACAGAGCTTTAATCAACAACATGATTGAAGGCGTTAGTAAAGGATACACTAAGGAATTAGAATTAGTAGGTGTTGGTTACAGAGCTTCGAATCAAGGACAAAAACTTGATTTGGCTTTAGGTTTTTCTCACAACATCGTATTGGAATTAGCTCCTGAAGTAAAAGTGGAGACAATTTCTGAAAAAGGGAAAAACCCAATCGTAAAACTTACTTCTTACGACAAGCAATTGGTAGGACAAGTAGCGGCAAAGATTCGTTCTTTCCGTAAGCCTGAGCCATACAAAGGAAAAGGAGTGAAGTTTGTAGGAGAACAAATTAGAAGAAAAGCAGGTAAATCTGCATAATTTATAGAGTTATGGCATTATCAAAGCTTGAGAGAAGAACTAGAATTAAGCATAGAATCAGAAAAATTATTTCTGGAACTGCTTCCAAACCAAGATTATCGGTTTTTAGAAGTAACAAAGAGATCTATGCTCAGTTAGTAGACGATGTAAACGGAGTAACAATTGCTGCTGTTTCATCAAGAGATAAAGAAATTAAAGCAAGTACAAAACAAGAAGCTGCTGCTGCTGTAGGGAAAGCAATCGCTGAGAGAGGATCAAAAGCGGGTGTTGAAACTGTTGCTTTCGATAGAAACGGTTACTTATACCACGGTAGAGTTAAAACTTTAGCAGATGCTGCTAGAGAAGCTGGTTTAAAATTTTAAGAAGTTTATTATGTACGGTAAATATAAAAACGTAGAAAGAGTTAAGCCAAGCGGATTAGAGCTTGTTGATAGACTTGTAGGTGTACAACGTGTTACCAAAGTAACAAAAGGAGGTAGAGCATTTGGATTCTCTGCTATTGTTGTTGTTGGAGATGGTAACGGAGTTGTAGGACACGGATTAGGAAAATCTAAAGATGTGTCTTCTGCAATTGCAAAAGCAGTAGAAGATGCAAAGAAAAATTTGGTGAGAATTCCAATTTTAAATGGAACATTACCTCATGAACAAAAAGGAAAGTTTGGTGGAGCAAGAGTATTCATTAAGCCTGCATCGAATGGTACCGGAGTTATTGCTGGTGGTGCTGTACGTGCGGTATTAGAATCTGTTGGTGTTCATGATGTATTATCGAAATCTCAAGGTTCTTCAAACCCTCACAATGTAGTAAAAGCTACTTTCGATGCATTATTGCAATTGAGAAGTGCTGCTACCATTGCGAAGCAAAGAGGAATCTCTTTAGAGAAAGTATTTAACGGATAAATCTAGAACGATGGCAAAAATTAAAGTTACACAAGTAAAAAGTCAAATCGGTCGCCTTCAAAATCAAAAGAGAACTTTAGAGGCGCTAGGTTTACGTAAAATGAACCAAGTAGTGGAGCACGAAGCTACTCCACAGATTCTTGGAATGGTGAATAAGGTGAAACATTTAGTTTCTGTAGAAGAAATTTAATATACAACATACGATGAGTTTACATAACTTAAAACCAGCAGAAGGATCTGTAAAAAGCGGGAAGAGAATCGCAAGAGGTGAAGGTTCTGGTAAAGGTGGTACTGCTACCAGAGGTCACAAAGGAGCGAAGTCTCGTTCAGGTTATTCAAGAAAAGTTGGGTTTGAAGGAGGTCAGATGCCACTTCAAAGACGTGTACCTAAGTTTGGTTTCAAAAACATCAACCGTAAGGAATATGTAGGAATCAACTTAGACAAATTACAAACTTTAGTAGATAACGGAAGAATTAAAGATACAGTTGATTTAGATGTTTTAGTAGCAAATAGATTAGCAGGAAAGAATGATCTAGTAAAAATACTAGGAGGCGGTGAGTTAAAAGCAAAACTAAACATAACTGTACACAAATTTACTGCTACTGCCAAAGCTGCTATTGAAGCTGCAGGTGGAGAAGCCGTTACTTTATAAGAACTACGTAAATGATGAATTTTATAAATACTTTAAAAGATATCTGGAAAATTGAAGAATTGAAACAAAAAATTCTTCTAACTCTTGGTTTAATTGCAGTTTATAGATTTATGGCTGGAGTTCCATTACCTGGAATCGATCCATTACAATTGACAGCATTAAAGGATGCAACATCTTCAGGTCTTTTAGGGTTATTAAGCGCATTTACAGGAGGGGCATTTTCAAGAGCATCAATCATGGCTTTAGGAATTATGCCTTATATCTCTGCATCTATTGTAGTGCAATTAATGGGAATTGCAGTTCCCTACTTGCAAAAACTACAGAAAGATGGAGAGAGTGGAAGAAAGAAAATTACACAAATCACAAGATGGTTAACCATTGCCATTACCTTGGTTCAAGGACCAACGTATATCGGAGCAATCCAAACGCAATTTAACTTACCTCCAGAAGCTTTCTTAGTAAGTGGAGCTACATTCTGGTTATCTTCTATGATTCTGTTAACTGCAGGAACTATTTTTGCGATGTGGTTAGGGGAGCGTATTACTGACAAAGGAGTTGGTAATGGTATTTCATTATTAATTACCGTAGGTATTATCGCGAACTTTCCAGCAGCATTCTTACAAGAATTGAGTGCAAAAACAACCAATGCAGGAGCAGGAGGAATCATGATGATTCTTATTGAAGTGATCGTATGGTTTGTTGTAATTTTATTGAGTGTTTACTTGGTAACTGCTGTTCGTAAGATTGCAGTACAATATGCAAGAAGAACCGTAGCAGGGAACATTCAAAATGTAGCTGGATCTAGAGAATACATTCCTCTAAAGCTAAATGCAGCTGGTGTGATGCCAATCATTTTTGCGCAAGCAATTATGTTTTTACCAGCATACATTGGAAGAAAATATCCAGCACTAGCAGATTTACAAGATATCAATGGTTTATGGTACAACGTAATATTTGCAGTCCTCATAATCATATTTAGTTTTTTCTATACCGCAATTACAATTCCAACCAATAAAATGGCAGAGGATTTAAAGAGAAGCGGTGGATTTATACCAGGAATCAGACCTGGAAAAGATACAGCAGAGCGTTTAGATACCGTTTTGTCTAGGATCACATTCCCAGGATCTTTATTCTTGGCAGGATTATCAATACTTCCAGCAATCGTTGTTCAGTTTGGTGTTCAGCAAAATTGGGCATTGTTTTACGGAGGTACGTCATTAATTATTATGGTAGGAGTTGCAATCGATACCATTCAACAAGTGAATTCGTATTTGTTAAACCGTCATTACGATAGTTTAATGAAAACGGGAACAAGTAATAGAAAATCATCAAAGTAAAACATGGCTAAACAACCAGCAATTCAACAAGACGGAACCATCACTGAAGCATTGTCAAATGCGATGTTCCGAGTAGAATTAGAGAATGGGCATATTGTAACGGCTCACATTTCAGGTAAAATGCGTATGCATTATATCAAATTGTTACCAGGAGATAAGGTAAAGTTAGAAATGAGTCCTTACGATTTAACAAAAGCCAGAATTACTTATAGATATTAAAAAGTTAAAAGTAAAAAAGTTAAAAGTTAAAAGTTATGTTGTTTACTAAGAACATTCAAACTTTCAACTTTCGAACTTTATAAACTAACAAGAGATGAAAGTAAGAGCATCAATCAAAAAAAGAAGTGCCGACTGCAAAATTGTACGCAGAAAAGGTAGATTATATGTAATTAACAAACAGAATCCTAGATTTAAACAAAGACAAGGATAAAGCAGATTGTTAGATTTTAGAAGTTAGATTTTAGATTTTTCTAAAGCAACTAACCACTAAGAACTAACAACTAACAACTATATATTATGGCAAGAATAGCAGGTATAGATATTCCAAAGAATAAAAGAGGAGTTATTGCTTTAACTTACATCTTTGGTATAGGAAAAAGTAGAGCTAAAGAAGTTTTAGCAAACGCAAAAGTAGACGAGAGTATTAAAGTTCAAGATTGGACAGATGCTCAAATCGCTGCAATTAGAGAACAAGTTGGAACTTACACAATCGAGGGTGAATTGCGTTCTGAAGTACAATTGAACATCAAACGTTTGATGGATATTGGATGTCAGAGAGGAATTCGTCACAGAGTTGGTCTGCCTTTAAGAGGTCAGAGAACTAAAAACAACTCTAGAACTAGAAAAGGTAAGAGAAAAACTGTAGCTAACAAGAAAAAATAAGTTACAAAATAGCTTTATGCTTCTAGTGTGCCGTGTTTTTTACAAACACAATTTACTAGAATGGTATGGCTAAACACAAATTATTATGGCAAAAACAAGTTCAAAAAAACGTAAAGTAATCGTTGAAGCGATTGGAGAAGCTCATGTGACAGCTTCTTTCAATAATATCATTATCTCTTTGACAAACAAGAGAGGTGATGTAATTGCTTGGTCATCTGCTGGTAAGATGGGCTTTAGAGGTTCTAAAAAGAACACTCCTTATGCTGCTCAATTAGCTGCTGAAGATTGTTCAAAAGTTGCTCACGAAGCAGGTTTACGTAAAGTAAAAGTTTATGTGAAGGGACCTGGTAACGGTAGAGAATCTGCGATCAGAACCATTCACAACAATGGAATTGAAGTGACAGAGATTATCGATGTAACTCCAATCCCACACAACGGTTGTCGTCCACCGAAAAGAAGACGTGTATAGTGATTTAAGATTAAAAGATGTAAGATTGAAGGATTTTATTGAATATCTAACGATCTTATTTCTAAAAATCTAACAATCCAATAATTAATTTTAACAGATGGGAATCAGATTATCGAAGGATATAAGCCTGAATTCATAATCCCTATCAAAACAAAAGGAAATGGCAAGATATACAGGACCAAAAACTAAAATTGCTCGTAAGTTTGGCGAAGCAATTTTCGGAGAAGACAAAAACTTCGAAAAAAGAAACTACCCTCCAGGACAGCATGGAAATGCGAGCAGAAGAGGAAAAAAATCTGAATACGCTGTTCAGTTAATGGAAAAGCAAAAAGCGAAATATACCTATGGTATATTAGAGCGTCAATTCAGTAACTTATTTAAAAAAGCATCTCGTTCAAAAGGAATTACTGGAGAGGTGTTATTACAATTATGTGAATCTCGTTTAGACAATGTTGTTTACCGTTTAGGTATTTCAAACTCTAGAAGAGGTGCTCGTCAGTTGGTTTCTCACAGACACATTACTGTAAATGGAGAGATCGTAAACATTCCTTCTTATTCATTAAGAGAAGGTGATGTGGTAGCTGTAAGAGAAAAGTCGAAATCATTACAAGCAATCGAAAGCTCATTGGCATCTAGTAGTGCTGTTTATGAGTGGTTGACTTGGAATGCTGACAAAAAAGAAGGAACATTTGTAAAAGTACCAGAAAGACTTCAAATTCCAGAGAACATCAAAGAGCAATTAATCGTAGAATTGTACTCTAAGTAATAAATTTAACCACATTGGTATTTGGCCAAAGGGTTTGTTCGTACTTCTTCATACTTACAAACCGCGCAACCAAATAACAATTAAAACGAAGAAAAAAATATGGCAATTTTAAATTTTCAAAAGCCCGATAAAGTAATCATGATTGAATCTACAGATTTTTCTGGTAGATTCGAATTCAGACCTTTAGAACCAGGATTTGGTTTAACTGTAGGAAATGCTCTAAGGAGAGTGTTGTTATCTTCTTTAGAAGGTTTTGCAATTACTTCATTGAGAATTGATGGAGTAGAGCACGAATTTTCTACTATCAAAGGGATCGTAGAAGACGTCACTGAAATCATCTTAAACTTAAAGCAAGTTCGTTTTAAGAAACAAATTGAAGAGTCTGATAGAGAAACTGTATCCATTGCAATTTCCGGACAAGATCAATTGACAGCTGGAGATCTACAGAAGTTTATTTCAGGATTCCAAGTATTGAATCCAGATTTAGTAATCTGTAACATGGATAGCTCTGTGAAATTAAACATGGAATTAACCATTGAAAAAGGGAGAGGTTTTGTTCCTGCTGAAGAAAACAAAAAAGCAGGTGCACCCATCGGAACCATTTTCACAGATTCTATTTACACTCCAATCAAGAATGTAAAGTATGCAATCGAAAACTTTCGTGTAGAGCAGAAAACGGATTATGAGAAGTTGATTTTTGATATCGATACTGACGGATCTATCAATCCTAAAGATGCATTGACAGAAGCGGCGAAGATCTTAATCCACCACTTCATGTTATTCTCTGATGAGAGAATTACTTTAGAAGCAGATGAAATTGCTCAAACTGAAACATACGATGAAGAATCATTGCACATGCGTCAGTTATTAAAAACTAGATTAATCGACATGGATCTTTCTGTAAGAGCTTTGAACTGTTTAAAAGCAGCAGAAGTAGATACACTAGGGGATTTAGTTTCATTTAACAAAAGTGATTTAATGAAATTCAGAAACTTTGGTAAAAAATCATTAACAGAATTAGAAGAGTTAGTGAATGTAAAAGGCCTAAGTTTTGGAATGGACTTAAGCAAATATAAATTAGATAGAGATTAACCCTTTCATATTTTGCTCTCCTTTTCAAGAGGATTGTAGCAAGATGAGAGCTAAAACAAAACGGTCATGAGACACGGAAAAAAGTTTAATCATTTAGGAAGAAAGACAGCGCACAGAAAAGCGATGTTGGCCAACATGGCTTGTTCATTAATTGAGCACAAAAGAATCAACACTACTGAAGCAAAAGCAAAAGCTTTACGCAAATTTGTTGAGCCATTAATTACCAAGTCAAAAGAAGATACTACTCACAACAGAAGAGTTGTGTTTAGTTATTTGAGAAACAAATATGCTGTAACAGAATTATTCAAAGAAATTTCTGTAAAAGTTGGAGACAGACCTGGAGGATATGTTCGTATCATCAAATTAGGAAATCGTCAAGGAGATAACGCTCCTATGGCTATGATTGAATTAGTTGATTACAACGAATTGTACAGCCCCAAAGGGAAGAAAGCTAAGAAATCTACTCGTAGAAGTAGAAGAAAGAAGACTGATGAAGTTGTTGCTGAAGTAGAAGAAACAACAACAGAAGCAGTAGAAACACCAACTGAAGAAAAAACTGAAGAATAGAGTGTTACACAATCAAACATATAAAGGGATAGACGTTTACGTTTATCCCTTTTTTATTGTCAATAAAATCTAATAACTCTTTGAGAAAAGGCAAATCAATAATTATTATTTTTGTCAAACCTTGTTCCTGAGGCATTCAGGAATCTTATTCAATACAACACATGAAATATCAACAAAGAAAAAAGGCATTAGTTCTACTTGCAGATGGAACTATTTTTTATGGGAAATCTATTGGAATAGAAGGAACAGCAACCGGAGAGATCTGTTTCAATACTGGGATGACTGGTTATCAAGAGATTTTTACGGATCCATCCTATTTCGGACAAATCATGGTAACCGCAAATGCGCATATTGGAAATTACGGAGTCAACGATAAAGAAGTAGAGTCTGACGGGATTAAAATTTCAGGATTGGTGGTAAGAAACTTCAGTTTTGAGCATTCTCGAGTAGATTCTGATGGAAATTTGAAAGATTGGTTCGAGAAACACAATTTAGTTGCGATTTCAGATGTTGATACCCGTGCTTTGGTATCTTACATTAGAGATAACGGAGCCATGAATGCAATTATTTCTACTGAGGTAGACAATGTCGAAGCATTAAAAGAACAACTGGCAAAAGTACCAAGTATGGAAGGTTTAGAATTGGCTTCGCAAGTATCTACAGAAGAACCCTACTATGTTGGTGATGAAAATGCTCCAATCAAAATAGCTGCAGTTGATATAGGAATTAAGAAGAATATTCTTCGAAATTTAACCAAGAGAGGTGCTTATGTAAAAGTGTATCCTTACAATGCGAAGTTCGAAGATTTGCACTCATGGAATCCAGATGGATACTTTATTTCAAATGGGCCTGGAGACCCTGAGCCTTTACACGAAGCTCAGGAAGTAGCAAAAGAAATTATAAAAAGAGATCTGCCATTGTTTGGTATTTGTTTAGGGCATCAAGTAATTGCCTTGGCGAACAATATTTCAACATACAAAATGCACAATGGACACAGAGGAATTAACCATCCTGTGATCAACCTCGTTACAGGGAAAGGAGAAATTACCTCGCAAAATCATGGATTTGCGATTAACAGAGAAGAAACAGAAGCACATCCAGGTATAGAAATCACACATGTACACTTAAATGATCAAACGGTAGCAGGTATTCGAATGAAAAATAAAAATTGTTTTTCAGTACAGTACCATCCTGAGGCCAGTCCAGGGCCACATGATGCAGAATATTTGTTCGATCAATTCATTGAAAATATTCAAAACGTAAAAACAGCTGTTCTTTAACAGCTGTTTTTACGTTTAAGAAGCTTGTAATCTATCAAATTTTACAGCTCATCGACAAATAACGACCGTTTAACGATTTATATTTGTTGAGTATGTATTAAACTCTTACATTTGTACCTGTGATGTTTAACATCACTTTCTTTTTCATAGCAATTTTTCCCACTCCATCTGGAGTGGGTTTTTTTTGGTAAAAATCGTTTTCGTATAAAGTATTTCTTTCGCTTATAAAAGTGTTCTATAATATGTACTTTTGCTCGAGAGAAAAACTAACTTTTAAATTTATTGAAATGAGTATCATTGTGAACGTTCATGCCCGTCAAATTTTCGATTCTAGAGGAAATCCTACTGTGGAAGTTGATGTGTTAACCGAAAATGGAGTTTTAGGAAGAGCAGCAGTTCCATCAGGAGCATCTACAGGAGAACACGAGGCTGTAGAGTTAAGAGATGGTGGGAGTTCTTACATGGGAAAAGGAGTTTTACAAGCAGTTAATAATGTAAATTCCATTATTTCCAGAGAACTTTTAGGCGTATCGGTGTTTGAACAAAATGCCATCGATCAAACAATGATAGATTTAGATGGAACACCTAATAAGTCTAAGTTAGGAGCCAATGCAATTCTAGGAGTTTCTTTAGCAGTGGCTAAGGCAGCTGCCAATGAACTAGGGATGCCATTGTATAGATATGTAGGTGGAGTGTCTGCAAATACGCTACCAGTACCAATGATGAATATTATCAATGGAGGTTCGCATTCTGACGCCCCTATTGCATTTCAAGAATTCATGGTGATGCCAGTGAAAGCAGAAAACTTTACACAAGCTATGCAAATGGGGTCAGAGATTTTTCATCATTTAAAGAAAGTATTGCATGATAGAAATCTATCTACTGCAGTTGGTGATGAAGGTGGTTTTGCTCCGACATTAGACGGAACAGAAGACGCTTTAGATACCATAGCTTTGGCAGTTAAGAATGCTGGCTATCAATTTGGAGATGAGATAATGATTGCTTTAGATTGTGCCTCTGCTGAATTTTATGTAGATGGGAAATACGATTACTCGAAATTTGAAGGAGAGACAGGTAAGGTGAGAACAAGTGAAGAACAAGCAGATTATTTAGCAGAACTTGTAGAAAACTACCCAATAATCTCTATTGAAGATGGAATGGACGAAAACGATTGGGAAGGATGGAAGTATTTAACAGATAAAGTAGGAGACAAAGTGCAGTTGGTAGGAGATGATTTATTTGTAACCAACGTAGAGCGTTTATCTCGTGGAATTGAAAATGGAATCGCAAATTCCATTCTTATTAAAGTAAATCAAATCGGAACACTCACAGAGACAATCGCTGCTGTGAATATGGCAAAAAATGCAGGTTATACATCTGTAATGAGTCACCGTTCTGGAGAAACAGAAGACAATACCATTGCAGATTTGGCGGTTGCTTTAAATACAGGTCAGATAAAGACAGGGTCAGCTTCTCGTTCAGATCGTATGGCAAAATACAATCAATTACTTAGAATAGAAGAAGAACTTGCAAATATTGCTTATTATCCTCAAGAGAAAGCGTTTAAAATATAGCTAGAAATCATATAGATTTTTAAAAGCCTCAAAATTTAAATTTTGAGGCTTTTTTTATTCCTCTCAATTAGAAAAAGCGATGTTAAGATATTCAAAAACTATTGGGTGTTTTTTTAAAAATCCTTTAAAAAAGGCTATCTTTGTGAGACTTCAAAAAACACAAAAAATTATACAGAATATGTCAGATATAGCAAAGCTGCAAATCGGTAACGATACTTATGAATTTCCACTGATAAAAGGAACGGAAGATGAGGTTGCTATTGATGTGAAAACATTAAGAGGAGCTTCGAAAGGAGTGATTACTATTGATCCAGGGTATAAAAACACAGGGGCCTGTACAAGTGGTATAACGTTCTTAGATGGAGAAAAGGGAATTTTACGTTACAGAGGTTATGCTATTGAAGACTTGGCTGAAAAAGCAGATTTTTTAGAAGTTGCTTATGCGTTAATTTTTGGAGACCTTCCTACGAAAGAACAATTGAAAAAATTTCATGATGATATCAAAGAAAATGCGATTGTAGATGAGGAAGTAAAAAAGATACTAGATGCTTTTCCAAAGAATGCTCACCCTATGGGAGTGCTTTCTTCTTTGACATCAGCATTAACAGCTTTCAACCCTTCTTCTGTAAATGTAGAATCTGAAGAAGAAATGTACAATGCCATTGTGAAGATTATGGGTAAGTTTCCTGTGTTAGTTGCTTGGGCTATGCGTAAAAAGAAAGGACTGCCTCTTAATTATGGTTCTATGAAGCTAGATTATGTGGAAAATGTACTTCAAATGATGTTCGAGAAGCCACATGAAGAGTTTTCCATAAACCCGATTGTAAAAGATGCTTTGGATAAATTATTAATTCTACATGCTGACCACGAACAAAATTGTTCTACTTCTACCGTAAGAATTGTAGGATCTTCACATGCTGGATTATTTGCATCGATTTCTGCGGGTATTTCTGCTCTGTGGGGACCACTGCATGGAGGAGCTAATCAAGCGGTGTTGGAAATGTTAGAAGCCATTAAGGAAGATGGAGGAGATACAAAGAAGTATATGGCGAAAGCAAAGGATAAAAACGATCCTTTTAGATTGATGGGCTTTGGACACAGAGTATATAAAAACTTTGATCCGAGAGCAAAAATTATCAAAGTAGCAGCAGATCAGGTATTAGGTGATTTGGGAGTAGAAGATCCTATCCTCGAAATTGCAAAGGGGTTGGAACAAGAAGCCTTAAAAGACCCGTATTTTGTTGATCGAAAATTGTATCCAAATGTTGATTTTTACTCTGGGATTATTTACAGAGCTATGGGAATACCAGTAGAAATGTTCACTGTAATGTTTGCTTTAGGCAGATTGCCGGGATGGATAGCCCAATGGAGAGAAATGCGCTTAAACAAAGAGCCTATTGGTCGCCCACGTCAAATCTACACTGGTGAAAACCTAAGAGCATTCAAAACAATTTCTAAAAGATAAAAATACAAAGCTTCATGATTCATGAAGCTTTTTCTAAAACAGAACCTTATGGATAATATAAAAATTATAAAAAATAGATCTGATATTGGTGCTGGAACTAGGGGAAGTGATATGGGAGTGGACGCAATGGAAATTGCAGCCATAAATAAGTCAAGTGATTATTTCTCAAGATTTGAATTTGATGATCTTGTTACCAAAAATGAATCGATTTATAACAAAGTAAATAACTCATTCGCCAAGCGAATTAAAGACGTGCTAGATCAATGCACAAGACTCAGTAATCATGTAAAAGTAAGCCTACAGCAGAAAAACTTTCCTATCGTCTTATCAGGAGATCACTCTTCTGCATTGGGAACCATTAGTGGTGTAAAAGGAGCATATCCTCAGCAAAAAATGGGTGTAGTTTGGATAGATGCTCATGCCGATTTGCATTCTCCTTACACATCGCCATCGGGTAATATCCATGGGATGCCTCTTGCTGCAGCCATCGGAGATGATAATTTAGACTCTCAGATCAATGATATCAATCGGGAAACTGCTGATTTATGGCGAAGAATGAAGAATATTGAAGTGCCAGTCACAAAAGTTGCCCCAGAGAATATCATCTATTTTGGAGTAAGAGATACAGAGCAACCCGAAGATGCTCAAATAGAAAGATTTGGCATAAAGAACTATATGGTTGCAGAGGTACGTCACCGTGGTCTGGAAGTTTGTGTAGCTGAAGCATTGGAAAAACTTTCCGAGTGCGATGTGATCTATATTTCTTTTGACGTAGATTCTTTAGACTGTGACATGGTTTCTTACGGTACAGGGACACCAGTACCCAAAGGATTTGATCCTTACGAAGTGATCCATATTATTAATAAACTCATCGAGAGCGAGAAAGTCGTTTGTGTCGAATTTGTTGAAGTAAACCCTTTACTGGATAACAAAGGAAATAAAATGGCAGAAACAGCTTTCGAAGTGCTAGAAGCGATCACTGAAAAAATACAAAATCTTTAAAACTAGGGCCTTTTTTTAGAAAAATTATGATTTGAAAAGCCTCTTTTTATGAGATTCACATTAATTAAAAATTCCTGTATTTTCAGGAGTTTTTTTTATGTGTTTTTTATAAGTTCGTGACTATTATGAGGTTAAATGTTAATAGTGAAACAGGCAAATTAAAGTCTGTAGTTCTAGGTATAGCCAATAGCAATGGTCCTATGCCAAAAGTTGAAGACGCGTACGATCCAAAGTCTCTTTTGTATATCAATGAAGGCGGATATCCCAAGGAACAAGATATGATTGATGAATTGAAATCATTTTCAAATGTACTAGAAAGCTACAATGTAAAAGTCTATAGACCAAGTGTTATTAGCGATTACAATCAAATTTTCTCTAGGGATATCGGATTTGTTATTGATGATAAATTTGTAAAATCAAATATTCTACCTGCGAGAGCAAGAGAGATTGAAGCAATCGATTTTATATTAGAATCTATTGATGAGGAGAATATTATCCACTTGCCTGAGAACTGTCATATAGAGGGAGGAGATGTGATCCTACACAATGACTACATCTTCATTGGAACTTATTTCGGAGAAGATTATCCAGACTTGATTACCGCTCGTACAAATAGAGAAGCTGTTCAGGCTATTGAAGATCTTTTTCCAGACAAGAAGATAAAGACTTTTCAGCTTCGAAAATCGAATATCGATCCCAAAGAGAATATTTTACATTTAGATTGTTGCTTTCAACCCGTTGGAAAAGACAAAGCCATTCTTCATAAAGAGGGATTTTTAGACGATACTGAATATCAGTGGCTGGTAGATTTTTTTGGTGAAGAAAATGTGTATCAAATCACCAGAGATGAAATGTTTGATATGAACAGTAATGTCTTTTCGATTTCAGATGATGTTGTTGTTTCTGAAGAAAAATTTGAAAAGTTAAACAATTGGCTGAGGAAGCAACACTTTACAGTTGAGACAATAAAATTTTCAGAGATTGCCAAACAAGACGGATTACTCAGATGTACAACGCTTCCTCTAATTAGAAACTAAAAAAACAAGTCCCACGGAGGTGAGACTTGAGAACATAAATAAAAACTTAAATTAAGGAGGACATAGTATTTTAACTAAGAGGAAATATAGTTTTAAACTATGTTGTTTAACAAATATACATAAAAATAAAACAAAATAAAATTTATTTTGCTAAAAAAAAGCGACTTACTAATAAGCCGCTCTTTTTTGTTTATCTTTTTGTAATCAAGGTAAAATTACCTTTCTGATTGCGTGGATTACTCCATTGTTCGCTTGAACATCAGTAGCAATAATATCACTAACTCTACTATTTGTGTCCGTAAGTTTAGCACCACCAGTAATGTTAGCAGTAATGTTTCCTCCTAGTGTAGGAACAGTAAAATTATCCGTTAGAGCTCCAGCTCTTACATTTAATCCACCAACAACGTGATAGGTTAAGATAGAGCTTAATGTAGGTTCATTTATATCAGCAAGTGCAGATAATTTTAACTCAGCTAACACATCTACAAAGGCTTGGTTAATTGGTGCAAATACGGTGAATGGCGCTGGAGTAGTTCCATTAGAAGTCGATAAAATGCCAACAAAGTTGGTCTGTAAATCTGATCTAGTTAAAGCCTGAACCAATATAGAAAAATTAGGATCCGCCAAAGCAAAATCTACTACAGAAGGCAATCCTATAACAGCATCTACAATATGTACAGTACCATTTGTTGTTTGTACATTAGGGTTAGTCACAGATGAGACTCCATTGAAGCGAACACCGTTAGACGTGTCAATGAAGATAGACATATTCGTCCCAGAAGCAGCGCTAGTTGCTAAAGTACTTGCGTAACCCGTTGATAAATCTGTAGATTGTAAATTACCACTTATTACATGGTTTAATAAAACTTCTTTTAAAATACTAGTAGGTACGTCGTTTAAAGAGGCAAAATTATTGGCAACTAAAAAAGCATTAAAAGCATCATTATTAGGAGCTAATATGGTAAAAGGGCCAGTTCCATTTAATGTGCTAATTAAATCAGCTTGTCCTAATGCAGCTGCAAGACTGCTTAACTCAGGTACACTGGTTACTAGTTCTACGATGGACTTAGGTTGAAGATTAGAAACATCTCTAGAGGCTTCTTCACAAGATTGGAATACTAAAAGAATTAGTAGGATAGGGGTGAATAGTTTTTTCATTATTTTAGTTTTAAGCATTAATATTTGTTTAACAAATTTAAGTATTTGCTAAACAAAATAAAATTCTTTAATTGTTAAAGAAATAATAAAACCATTTTATCTTTGTCATTATTAGTGATGACTATGAAACAAACAACAGATACCATTTTAATGATTCGACCAGTAGATTTTCGAATGAACGAACAAACTGCTGTAAATAATTACTATCAAAAAGTTATGGATAATGTTTTGCCGGAGACGGTAAATGCGAGTGCTCAAAAAGAGTTTGATGACTATGTTAACAAATTACGAACTCATGGTATTCATGTAGTTGTGGTCCCCGATACAAAAGAAACAGATACACCAGATTCTATTTTTCCAAACAACTGGATTTCATTTCATGAAAATGGAACGGTAGGATTATACCCTATGTTTGCTGAGAATAGAAGACTAGAAAGAAGAGACGACATTCTAGATACATTAGAGCAGGAAGGTTTTATCATTGAAAACATCATTGACTACACATCTGCAGAGGAAGAAGGCATTTTTTTAGAAGGCACAGGAAGTATTTTGTTGGACCGAGAGAACGAGATCGCTTATTGCGCATTATCACCAAGAGCAGATGAAGAGTTGTTTATAGAGTTTTGTGAAGATTTTGAATATACTCCAGTCGTTTTTACGGCGAATCAAACCGTAGAAGGCAAAAGAAAAGCAATTTATCACACAAATGTGATGATGTGCTTAGCCGAATCTTTTGCTGTGATTTGTTTGAGTAGTATTGATGATAAAAAAGAGAAAAAGAATGTGATCAAGCATTTAAAAGAAAGTGGAAAAGAAATCATTGATATCAGCGAAGATCAGGTAAATAATTTTGCAGGCAATATGTTGCAAGTAAGAGGAAGCAATGATCAATTATATTTAGTGATGAGTCAAGCTGCCTGCGACTCATTGACGAACAAACAAGTAAAAACTATTGAAGAACATTGCCCTATTATTTCTAGCTCTTTAGATATTATTGAGGCATGTGGAGGAGGAAGTGCCAGATGCATGATGGCAGAAGTTTTCCTTCCAAAAGCATAGATTGTTCCCTTGAAATGATATCTTTAAGATATGAATTTACTGCTGTTAGCTATAGCACCAGCAATGATTGTCATTGCATACATTTACATCAAAGATAAATTTGAAAGAGAGCCATGGAAGCTGCTCGTTAAAAATTTTCTACTGGGAGCGACTTTAAGTGTTATTATTACCCTTTCTCTAGGAACTCTTATCGGGAGAATATTTCCTTCTTTCGATGAAAAAAGCATTTTTGACATGCTTTTGTATGCCTTTTTTGCTGTGGCTCTTGTGGAAGAATTTTCAAAATACATTATAGTTAGAAAATTTGCTCAAAAAAATAAAGAGTTCAACGAACCCTATGATGGAATTGTCTATGCAGTAATGGTTTCTATGGGTTTTGCTACCTTAGAGAATGTATTGTACGTATACTCTTATGGTTTTCAAACTGGGGTTTTAAGAGCCTTCACAGCTGTGCCTGCTCACGCTACTTTTGCCATTTTGATGGGGTATTTCATGGGGAAAGCTAAATTTTCAAAGAATCGATTTTTGCTCAATATGATGGGCTTATTTGCTGCTACACTCTTCCATGGCGCATACGATTTCTTCCTTTTTATCGATTGGATACCTGGAATCACAACAGGAGCATTTGTGTCTCTTGTCATAGGAATTCTCTTATCGAGAAAAGCCATAAGAAAGCATCAAGAGAAATCTGTTTTTAAGTACTAGTACTAGAAATGTACTTTTCAATGTGAATTCTTTATGAATCTTTCCTTACTCTTAGGGATATTTCTATCTTTAATGTCATAAGTATAAATCAATATCAATTTTGAAACGAAGAAAATTCATTCAAAAAGCATCTTTGAGTGCTTTAGCTATTGCCATTGGATCAGAAGCAGTCTATGCAATTCCCAAAGGTTATACTCCTTTAGCTTTGCAAGATCCTGATCCCTTTAAAATGTTTGGTCTCAACGAGCAAATGGTTGTTTTAAACAACAAACCATGGAATATTGAAGCTCAGGCTCATCTATTGAATGATGCTGTAACCCCCAACGATAAAATGTTCATTAGGAACAATGGAATTATACCACTTAATATAGATCCGAAAACTTGGACACTTGAAATTGATGGGGAATCAGTTGTAACCAAGAAAAAATACACATTACAAGATTTAAAAACAAAATTTAAACAGCACACTTATCAGCTTACCCTCGAATGTGGAGGAAACGGGCGAAGTGAATTTGACCCACCTGCCAAAGGAAACCAATGGACCGTGGGAGCAGTTCACTGTGCCAATTGGACGGGTGTAAGACTGAAAGATATTTTGGAAGATGTAGGCCATAAAAAAGATGCTGTATACATTGGGTATCACTCCGCGGACGTTCATTTGAGTGGAGATTTGAACAAAGAACCCATTTCCAGAGGAGTCCCTATGAGCAAAGCTTTGCAAGACGAAACATTGATTGCTTTTCAGATGAATGGAAAAGATATCCCAATAGCACATGGTTATCCACTACGTTTGATAGCTGGAGGTTGGCCAGCCTCAGCGTCAGGGAAATGGTTGCAGCGAATTAGCATTCGTAATAAGGTACATGATGGTACTAAAATGACAGGAAAAGCGTATCGTGTTCCTTGTGAGCCTGTTGCGCCAGGAGAAAAAGTAAAAGACGAAGACATGTGTATTATTGAGTCAATGCCTGTAAAGTCATTAATTACCTATCCCAAAACTGGGGCGGTTCTTAAAGAAGGTAGAAGCTTAAAAATAAACGGTCATGCTTGGGCAGGAGAATTAGAGGTGAAAGCAATGGAATTCTCAATTGATTTTGGAGCTACTTGGAAAAAATGTAAACTTCAAAAACCAGTCAACCGTTTAGCTTGGCAACATTTTTCTGCTGAAGTTCAACTTCCTCAAAAAGGATATTATGAAGTATGGGCCAGAGCTACAGATTCGCAAGGGAAATCTCAACCTATGTTGTTGCCTGGTTGGAATCCTAAAGGGTATTTAAACAATGCGTGCCATAGAATTGCAATCAAAGTAAAGTGATGATTGACATGAATCAGGATAATAAAGACAAATTCGAAAAGGTAGATCGTTTACTGAAAACATCCATTTTTTTTCTAGCTATAGCAACCCTTTTACTTGTATTCCTAATTTTTGACCCTACTTTTTCAGTTTTCGAAAGACAAGGAGAAAATTCGTTCGCAGAGATTGATGAGAATAAAATTGAAAATGGCATTCATGTAAAAACAGGCTTGAAAGATGCACCTGGTTTACAGGTGGTTATTAACAATTGTACCAACTGTCACTCAGCGAAATTGGTGATTCAGAATAGAATGAATGAAGAGCGTTGGAATGCGACCATTCGATGGATGCAAAAGACTCAGAATTTATGGGAATTGGGAGAGAATCAAAAAATAATTGTTGATTATCTGACCGTGAACTATCCTGTAGAAGAAAAAGGAAGAAGAGCCCCATTGTCAGAAGTAGAATGGTACGAACTAGAACAATAAAAATGAAGAGACTAGCCATATATATTTTAGTAATAATTGCTATCGTATCATGTAAAAAAGAACCTCAAAAAGATGCGGTAAAGAACTATCTAATAGAATTCGGTGAATTTGAAAAAATAGCTTCTGATGAGAATGTAAAGATTATTGATTTTAGAAAGCCAGAGCTTTACAAAAAAGACCATATCGAAGGAGCTATGAACTTATGGCGACCAGATATTCGCAGCAAAGCTTACCCATACAAAGGGATGATGGCTAGCAAAGAAGAAATGGAAAGTTTGTTTAGCAGTCTTGGCATTAAAAAAGGAGATTTAATTGTGGCTTACGATGACAAAGGTTTGTGTGATGCAGCAAGGCTATGGTGGGTATTGCAGATTTATGGGTACGACAACATGAAAATGTTACATGGCTCTTATACTACTTGGAAAATGAACCATCCTACTACCGCAAAAGTTTCGCAAATTATGCCTTCTAGTTTTACTTTTCAAAAAGGTAAAGTCTCTCACGAGAACTATATTTCAAAAGATGACGTCTTAGGAAGCTTAAATAAAAGAATGATCGTAGACACGCGAACAGCAGATGAATATTCAGGAAAGAGACAGAAAAAAGGTGCGCAGAAAGGAGGACGAATTCCAGGGGCTCTAAGAATAGATTGGGCCAATGCCGTAAATTATCATGGCGATATGAAGTTTAAATCCATTCCAGAATTAAAAGAAATTTATAAAAGTGTTTTAAGTCAGGAGGGAGATACCATAATTGCCTATTGTCAGAGTGGGACACGTTCTGCGCATACCACTTTTGTGTTGACTCAGCTTCTGGGAATGAAAAATGTAAAAAATTATGATGGATCTTGGATAGAATGGAGCTATTTTAACGACTTACCTTTTGAAAAGGATAGCATAACCACTATCTTTGAATAACTTATGCAAGAATACTTAGATTCATTCGCAAACGCTTTTAAAGGAACTGTAGATTGGACGTGGAAATCTATCATTTTTGAAGTGCCTTTGTACACCAATTACTTTTGGGGGCTTATCATAATTTCTCTCATAGTTTGGGGATTAGAAGTCGCTTTTCCGTGGAGAAAGAACCAATCAATTTTTAGAAAAGATTTTTGGCTAGATGCCTTCTACATGTTCTTTAATTTCTTTGTGTTTTCTATTGTTATTAGTGGATTCTACAAAGTTTTAGAATTGACATTTGCAGACCTAGGTATTACAAGTGGAAGTTTGGCATTGATAGATATGAGTTCCTTGCCGAATTGGTTACAACTCCTTATTTTCTTTGTCTTACTAGACTTTGTTCAGTGGTTTACACATGTGATGCTTCACAAATTACCTTTTTTATGGAATTTTCACAAAGTGCATCATAGCGTTAAAGAAATGGGATTTGCAGCCCACCTGCGTTACCATTGGATGGAAAATATTTTATACAAACCTCTAAAGACTTTAGGGGTCATGGTTTTGGGAGGATTTGAGCCTCAACAAGCTTACATTGTTCATTTCATAAGCATAGCTATTGGTCATTTTAACCATGCGAATATCAAGATTACATGGGGTGTTTTTAAATACCTATTTAATAACCCCGTGATGCACTTGTATCATCATGCGTACACTTTACCAAAAGGCAGATTTGGTGTCAACTTTGGAATAAGCCTTAGTCTTTGGGATTATATTTTCAAGACCAATTACATTCCTGAAGATAGTGGTACCATTGAATTAGGTTTCAAAGGAGACGATCAATTTCCTAAAAACTTTCTCTCTCAAAATATCTACGGTTTTTTTAAATCAAAAAACGAGTAGCTATTTCAAAACTTCTCTAATTACTTTTCCCGTCGTTCCATTTGGAAATTCTACTTGTAGAAAGCTTGCCAAGGTTGGAGCAATATCGGTAATGCTATACTCTTTATCAGATTTTCCTTTTTTAATGCCTTTCCCATAGAAGATAATAGGGATGTGAGTGTCATAACTATATCCAGATCCATGCGTCGTCCCAGTTCTACCCCTCGAAATCGTTGCAGGTGTTGGAATTAATATTACATCACCAGAGAATTTTTGATTGTAACCTTTTTGAAATTTTTCGAGAATTCCAGAGGTGAAAGTTGTTGTCTGCATGGTTTTAGCAGTGACAACTTTGTAAATTCCATCGTATTGTATGGTTTCTTGGACTAGAAATTCGGCAACATCATCTGTTTTTAACTTTCTTTTCTTCAGTTCTTCTTTGTTTAAGAAAATTTGATAGTTCGAAAAGTGTTCAATAATATCTTCAGATCCAAACTCCCTTTTAACCAGATCTTTGATGTAATTGCTAAAATCTCGCCAGTTAAAATACTTAGCTGGAATTTTAAGGTCTTGTAAATAAGCAGGAACTTGAACTGCTCCATGATCTGCGGTAAGGAAAATGGTATATTCTCCTTTTCCAACTTGCTCATCTAAAAAGGATAGGAGATTGGCAATGTCTAAATCAAATCGAAGATACATATCTTCCAACTCCACCGCATCAGGCCCATATTTATGTCCTGCATAATCTGTGCTTGAAAAGCTGATCGCTAAAAAGTCTGTATAATCTCCTTTCCCTAATTGTTCTCCTAAAATCGCTGCTTTTGCAAAATCCAATGTGAGTGTATTCCCGTAAGGAGTAGACTTTATGATATCATAATTGCCATTCTCTTTTCTTAGGTTTGGTAAGTCATGAGGAAAAACCGGAGCTTTTTCACCTTTAAAAGTAGCTTCATACGGATTGTTATCTGCCAAACTTTGCGTGTATGTATCTATTTGATAGAGCGTATTCCAAGGTTTCGATAAATATTTATCAGCATTGTTATTTTTATTAAAATCACGAACCCATTTTGGCAACTCTTTTAAATAATAACTGCTGGAAATCCATTTGTTATCATCCATTGCTTCGTACCAATAAGCCGCATTTGCTGTATGTCCAGCAGGTAAAATGGCAGATCGATCTTTAATAGCCAGACCAATCACTTTTCCTTTTTTGTTTTGCGCAAGTCTCAATTGATCAGTGATGGTTGTATTCATCATTCGATAAGGAGATTTTTGTCCGCCTCTTCCTCCAATACCTACTGAAGTGTACGTAGAATCATTCACGCAATAAATATATTTTTTCTGGTATTTGTCGTACCAGTTATTACCTATGATTCCATGATGATCAGGAGTCGTTCCTGTATAAATGGAAGCATGACCTACGGCAGTATAGGTAGGAACATAATTGTAATGAGCATTTCGTAAGTTAAAACCCTCATTAATCAGCTTTTTAAACCCATTATCGCCATAACGATCCCAATACCTAGTTAAATAATCATACCTCATCTGGTCCACTACAATACCTATAACAAGTTTTGGTTTGGATGATGATTCTTGGCTAAAGAGGGTCATTGGAGCTACAAAAACCAATGCAAATAAGAGGTGAAAAACTTTTTTCATGGGTCAGTTAAATTGGATGAATTCAAAAGTACTATTTTTTTGAGGTTGTTTGCTGATTTATGAGTTAGGTTAATGATATTTTAATACTTTAGCACGTACAAAAAGCTTTATGAATTACTTAGGTCATATCGGTAAATATTTTATGATGCTCGGACAGGTATTTAAGCGTCCCCAGAGGGGAAGAGTATTTCGTGAAGCGATTGTTCGAGAGTTGGATGAATTAGGGTTAAAATCTCTAGGGATTATTATGTTCATCTCCTTTTTTATAGGAGGTGTTATTGCGATACAAACAGCTTTGAATATCGAAAACCCATTCATACCAAAATATCTCATTGGTTTTGCTACCAAACGTTCGGTAATTTTAGAATTTGCACCTACGTTTTGTTCCATTATTTTAGCAGGAAAGGTAGGTTCTTATATTACTTCAAGTATCGGAACAATGAGAGTTACAGAACAGATAGATGCGCTAGAAGTGATGGGGATCAATTCTTTAAATCACTTGGTACTGCCTAAAATTATAGCAACCGTATTCTTTTACCCTTTTTTAATCGTCTTAGCCATGTTTTTAGGAATCTTAGGAGGATGGGTAGCAGGAGTTACATCGGGAATATTCTCTTACATCGACTATATACAAGGAGTGCAATTAGGATTCGATCCGTTTCTAATTACCTATGCAATTATCAAAACATTGGTTTTTGCATTTTTAATAGCTACGGTACCTTCTTATCATGGGTATTATGTAAAAGGAGGGTCTATTGCGGTAGGTAAGGCAAGTACACAATCTGTAGTTTGGACAATTATCTTAATTGTCATTGCGAATTATTTCTTAACTCAAATGCTTCTTACCTAATGATTGAGGTAAAAAATCTACATAAAGGATTTGGCGATGTGGAAGTGTTGAAAGGAATTAATACTTCTTTTGAGTCTGGAAGAACCAGCTTGATTATCGGTCAAAGTGGCTCTGGAAAAACGGTTTTTCTAAAATCTTTAATTGGATTACATACACCAGAAAAAGGAACCATTTCTTTTGATGGAAGAATTAATACAAAGTTTACTATTGAAGAAAAAAGACAGTGGAGACAAGAGATTGGAATGGTGTTTCAAGGAAGTGCTTTGTTTGACTCGCAAACGGTTGAAGAAAATGTAATGTTTCCTCTAAAAATGTTTACAAAGCAACCTGAGGATGAAATGTTAGATCGCGTAAACTTTGTGTTAAAAAGAGTAAATCTAGAAAACTCTAACTATAAATTTCCTGCTGAGCTGTCAGGAGGAATGCAAAAGAGAGTTGCCATTGCAAGAGCTATTGTAATGAATCCCAAATATTTATTCTGTGATGAGCCCAATTCAGGTTTAGATCCTAACACAGCTATTTTAATTGATGACTTGATCCAAGAGATTACACAAGAATACAAAATCACTACTGTAATCAACACCCATGATATGAACTCTGTGATGCAAATTGGACAAAAAATTGTCTTTTTGAAGAATGGAAAGAAAGAGTGGGAAGGAACCAGTAAAGAGATCTTTAAAACTGATAACGAAGCTGTTGTAAAGTTTGTTTATAGCTCAGAATTATTTAAAAAAGTAAGGCAAGCATATTTAAGTGAAACTAAATAAAAATTTAGTTTGAAAATACAAATATTGCTTTTATATTTGCACCCGCTAAGAAAGCAATGACCGGGTAGCTCAGTTGGTAGAGCATCTCCCTTTTAAGGAGAGGGTCCTGGGTTCGAGCCCCAGCCCGGTCACTTTTTTAAAACTCCGAACAAATGTTCGGAGTTTTTTATTTCCATTTAGTTTTATACATTGAATACATAGTAAACCTAACTAGGGATCAAGACTAAATGTTGTGTTTCTTTTTCTCTCCACTTTTTCCATTCTGCCATTCGGCAGACAGGGATGAAAAAGTGACAAACCAGCCTGCGGCAGGCAGGAAATCTAGCTGCAATCCTTTTTCTTTATTTTCAATCAATTCATTTCATTGTATTTCAGTAACT
>JANQMD010000037.1 GCA_028280265.1 Flavobacteriaceae bacterium | reverse complement strand
TCACAATACTGTCTTGGTGGGCGTTGCTTTCTTTTTCCTTCTGTTGATTTTTCCATGATCTAATGATTTATGGTCAACTTTTTTCAGGACTAGACATCTTCTAATTTGTTTACTTCGCAATATGAAATATCAATTTTCATATCTTATTAGAATACAGTATCTAGGTTTTCGATGGCATGGATGGCAGAAGCAAAAAAATGTAAAAACGCTGCATTTTGCTTTTGATAAAACACTCGAGTTTGTATTGGGTGAGTCAAAGTTTAAAACGCTAGGGGTTGGAAGAACGGATGCAAAAGTATCTGCTTTTAATTACCCTATTCAGCTATTTGTGGACGAAGCTCTAAACTTAGATGACTTTTTAGTTTCTTTTAATGACAATGCTCCTGCTGATATAAGAATGCTAACGATTGAACCCGTTTTAGATGTTTCTTTTAATATCATTCAGCAGAAAAAAATAAAAGAGTATCATTATTATTTTTCAAACGAAGGAAAGAATCATCCTTACTTAGCTCCTTTTGTGTCGGGTTATACCAATTTAGATATTGATTTGATGAAAGAGGGAGCTCAGTTGTTTTGTGGAACTCATTTTTTTGGTAGGTATTGCACAAAGCCTAACGAAAATACAGAGCTTACAAGGACTATCGTCGAATGTACTATAGAAGAGAGCAGTTCTCTGCCAATGAGTTTTTCGTCCAATAAAATTTATGCATTGAAGGTAAAAAGCAAAGGATTTTTACGATATCAAATTCGATTGATGATGGGAGCTCTTGTAGCACTTGGAAGAAGCGAAATATCACTTGACGATATAAAAGCTAGCTTGAAAGAGTCAGATAAAATTGTACCTCTTACAACAATTGCTCCAGGATCTGGTCTTCATTTATACGATGTAGAATTTTTGCAATAAAAAATCCACCAAAAAAGGTGGATTCTTTAAGATAGTATTTATTTTCTAATCTCTTAAAACACTTCTGGAGATCACAATCTTTTGAATTTCTGAAGTCCCTTCATAGATTTGAGTAATTTTAGCATCTCTCATCAATCTTTCTACATGGTATTCTTTTACAAATCCATTACCTCCATGGATCTGTACCGCTTCAACAGTTTGTTCCATAGCTACTTTGGAAGCATATAATTTCGCCATAGCACTTGACATATCGTAATTGTTTCCTTGATCTTTATCATAAGCAGATTTCATTACCAACAAACGAGCAGCCTCTATTTCTGTAGCCATGTCTGCTAATTTAAATGCAATTGCTTGATGATTACAGATTTCTGTTCCAAAAGCCTTGCGCTCTTTCGAATACTTTAAAGCCAATTCATAAGCGCCAGATGCGATTCCAAGTGCTTGTGAAGCGATTCCAATTCTTCCACCAGATAGTGTTTTCATGGCAAATTTGAAACCAAATCCATCCTCACCAATTCTATTTTCTTTTGGAACTTTAACATCATTAAATTGTAATGTATGTGTATCGCTCCCGCGAATTCCTAGTTTATCTTCTTTAGGACCAATATCAAATCCTGGCATCCCTTTTTCAACGATAAAAGCATTGATTCCTCTGTGTCCTTTTTCGCGATCAGTTTGAGCAATCACTAAATAAACATCAGATCTTCCTCCGTTGGTGATCCAGTTCTTGGTACCATTTAATACGTAGTGGTCACCCATATCGATGGCTGTAGTTTTCTGCGAAGTTGCATCACTACCTGCTTCAGGTTCACTCAAACAAAAAGCACCCACATATTCACCTGTAGCCAACTTTGTTAGGTACTTCTGTTTTTGTTCTTCACTACCGTATTGCTCTAATCCGTAACAAACCAATGAATTATTTACAGAAACAATTACAGAAGCAGAGGCATCTACTTTAGACAATTCTTCCATAATTAATACGTAAGAGATGGTATCCATTCCACTTCCTCCATATTTTGGATCTACCATAATACCCAGAAAGCCAAGCTCTCCCATTTTCTTTACAAGCTCATCAGGAAAGACTTGTTTTTCATCTCTTTCAATAACTCCAGGTAGTAATTCTGTCTGTGCAAAATCACGTGCTGCGTCTCTAATCATCAAATGCTCTTCGGTAAGATTAAAATCCATTGTGTTTTGTTATTATTAAATTCGTAAAAAAAGTTCTCAAAGATACTTCTTTACTAGGATATTTTCAATAGACATTTCATATTTTTACGGATATGAATAAAAAATCTATATATGCTATTGGGCTTATGTCTGGGACATCTCTGGATGGGTTAGATATTATATATGTTAGGCTCGAACCAAGCGACTATGATTTTGAAATCATCTCAAGTGTAACTATCGGGTATTCCGAAGAGTGGAAACATAGATTAAAATCAGCATTTTATCTAAATAGTAAAGACGATATTGCATTATTGGATACTGATTTTGCCGCTTTCATTGGAAATGAAGTCAATTCATTTGTAAAAAAAAACAAAATTTCAAATCTTGATTTCATAGCCTCTCATGGGCATACAATTTTTCATCAACCTGAGCAGAATTATACTTTGCAGATTGGTAATGGACAAGTGTTATCTAATATGACCAATTGTTTGGTTGTTAATGATTTTAGAACGCAGGATGTCGAGTTAGGAGGTCAAGGAGCTCCACTGGTTCCCATCGGCGATCAAATTTTATTTTCAACCTACGATGCCTGTATCAATCTTGGTGGTTTTGCAAACATCTCATTTGAGAGGGATCAAAAGAGAATTGCATTTGACATCTGTCCCGTAAATATTGTGCTGAATGAATACAGCAAACGATTGGGATTAGAATTTGATGAGGGAGGTGTTATGGCCTCTGGAGGAAAAATTGATCTTGCAATTTTAGAACAGTTAAATTCGCTCTCTTATTACAAAAAAGAAGCTCCTAAATCTTTGGGGTTCGAATGGGTTGAAGAAGCAATTTTTCCTCTTTTTTCAGAAACTACCAACCCAGCGGATGTATTAAGAACGTATGTAGAACATACAGCGATACAAATAGCGAAAGTTATTTTGAACTTTAAAAGCACACTATTTACTGGAGGAGGAGTTTACAATCATTTTCTCTTAGAGAGAATAGAATCCCACTCATTTACCAAAATAGTAACGCCTAATGATCAGATTATCAATTACAAAGAGGCGCTTGTTTTCGCTCTTTTGGGTCTCTTGAAATTGCAAAACAAAACCAATTGTTTGTCCAGCGTAACGGGCGCTGTTAAAAATCATTCCTCAGGAAGAATATTTAGGCCCAATACTTCTGATTAGCACTAAATTTTTATTACTTTGGTACTGTTTTTATTACTTCAAACGAATTATACTAAAACAACTTTTTTGAATGAAAGAATTACTGAAAAAGTATGAAAATAAACAGCCAGAAATAGTCTTTAATTGGAAGGATTCTGAGACTGAGGCTGAGGGATGGACTGTTATCAATTCATTAAGAGGAGGGGCAGCTGGAGGAGGAACCCGTATGAGAAAAGGATTGGATAAATACGAAGTAACCTCGCTTGCAAAAACTATGGAAGTGAAATTTACTGTGTCTGGACCTGCGATAGGAGGAGCCAAGTCGGGAATTAATTTTGATCCAAGTGACCCTAGAAAAAAAGGAGTTTTAGAAAGATGGTATAAGGCAGTTGCACCTCTGTTGAAAAGTTATTATGGAACAGGAGGAGATTTAAATGTAGATGAAATTCACGAGGTCATTCCAATAACTGAAGACAGTGGCGTATGGCACCCTCAAGAAGGAGTATTTAATGGGCACTTTAAGCCTACCGAAGCAGATAAGATCAATAGAATTGGTCAGTTAAGACATGGTGTTATCAAAGTGATTGAAAGCGAAGCGTATTCACCAGATATTTCTAAGAAGTATACTGTAGCTGATATGATTACTGGTTATGGTGTGGCTGAAGCAGTTAGACATTATTACGATATTTATGGAGGATCTGTAGAAGGAAAAAGAGCGGTTGTTCAAGGTTTCGGAAATGTTGGATCTGCCGCTGCATACTATCTTGCACAAATGGGTGCTAAGATTGTAGGGATCATAGATCGAGTTGGAGGTATTATCAATGAAGAAGGTTTTACTTTTGATGAAATTAAATCCTTATTTTTGAATAAGGATGGAAATACACTTGTCTCTGATAACATGATTCCTTTTGAAGAAATCAATCAGAGAATATGGGGGTTGCAAACAGAAATTTTTGCTCCCTGTGCAGCATCCAGATTAATTACTCAAGATCAAATCAATCAAATGATAGATACGGGTCTTGAAGTGATCTCATGTGGAGCAAATGTTCCTTTTGCTGATCAGGAAATATTTTTTGGATCAATCATGGAGGACACTGATAAAAAGGTAAGTTTGATACCAGATTTCATTTCAAATTGTGGTATGGCAAGAGTTTTTGCGTACTTTATGGAGCGAAAAGTAGAAATGACAGATGAAGCTATTTTTTCTGATACCTCTATGATCATAAAAAAAGCATTAGAAAATACATATAAGAAGAGTGATGCAAAAGCTGGGATTAGTAAAACAGCTTTTGAAATTGCTTTGGAGCAACTAATTTAATAGAATATAAAACAAAACTATGGAGTCAGTTATTATTGTAGTGTTTATCCTAGGATATTTAGCCATTACCCTAGAGCACAATTTAAAACTAGATAAGCTAATACCAGCATTAGCAATGATGGCTATCTGTTGGGCTATTGTTGCCTTGGGAATCGATTCTTTCTCAAGCTGGTTTGACTCTGGTAAGCATGCATTGGTTGACGGTTTTGCCTCTCTGGCACATGACGATAAAATGCACTTAGCAGAAGAAACATTGTTACATCATTTAGGAAAGACAGCAGAAATATTAGTCTTTTTACTTGGGGCTATGACCATTGTTGAGATCATTGATTATTTCGATGGTTTCTCAACAATTAAGAGCTATGTGAAAACCAATAGCAAGAAGAAAATATTATGGATATTTTCGATTTTGGCGTTTGTTTTATCTGCAATCATTGACAATTTAACGGCAACAATTGTTTTAATCTCTATTCTTCAAAAGATTGTAAAAAAGAGAGAGGACAGAATCTGGTTTGCAGGTCTTATTATTATAGCTGCTAACGCAGGAGGTGCTTTTTCTCCTATTGGAGATGTAACGACAACCATGTTATGGATTGGAGGTAAAGTAAGTACTGTGAAATTGTTTGTCTACCTATTTATACCCTCACTTCTGTGTATGGTTGTTCCCTCAACAATAGCTTCTTTTTTACCAGCATTCAAAGGTGAAATAGAAACCGATGGGAATGAAGATATGAAGGCAAAAAGCAAGCATAGCGCTACGATGCTGTACTTAGGATTGGGAGCTATCGTTTTTGTACCGATCTTTAAAACACTTACTCATTTGCCTCCTTATGTAGGAATGATGTTATCGCTAGCTATTGTAGCAACTTTTGCTGAGATTTTTAGTAGGACAAAAATTTCATTAACGGATTTTAAAACTCAAGAAGAGTCTCAAGAGTTTGCTCATCATAGCCCTGTACATCATTCATTGTCTAAAATTGAAATGCCAAGTATTTTATTTTTCTTAGGAATATTAATGGCCGTTGCAGCGTTGGAGTCGTTAGGAGTGCTTTTTAATTTCGCAGGGACCTTACAAGATAGTATGCCTATGCTAGGTACTGAGCTGAATCATGAAGGAGTTTCGGATATTGTTGTTCTGTTTTTAGGAATTGCATCAGCGGTAATTGATAATGTACCTTTAGTTGCTGCTTCTTTAGGAATGTTTTCCGAACCATTAGATAATGAGCTGTGGCATTTTATAGCGTTCTCAGCAGGAACAGGAGGAAGTATGTTAATCATAGGATCTGCTGCTGGTGTTGTTGCTATGGGAATGGAGAAAATTGATTTTTTCTGGTACCTGAAGAAAATATCCTGGCTAGCTTTAATAGGCTTTCTGGTAGGCTCACTGTCATTTATGCTGCTTAGAATGTTTGTATAATATTTAAAACCGAGATTTTCTCGGTTTTTTTTGAAACAATTTCTAAATAAAAAGGTCGTTACTATAAAAGAACTTTAAAAATATGTTCATGCTAACATTCATTCAAGAAACCACTGAGGTTTTGGATTCCTCCTCAGAAGAGAAAACCCTATCTATTTATAAACTGATTATGGATGGAGGTCTTGGAGGACAAATTATTATTGCTATTCTATTTGTACTCCTTGCAGTTTCTCTTTACATATATTTTGAGAGATTCTTTGCAATAAAAGCAGCAGCTAAGGTTGATAAAAACTTTATGAACCAGATTAAAGATTATGTTTCTAATGGAAAACTAGAATCTGCAGATGCTTTGTGTAAGAGTACAAGTTCTCCAACAGCTAGACTTATTGGTAAAGGAATTTCTAGAATAGGAAAGCCTTTAGAGGATATCAATACAGCCATAGAAAATGCAGGGAAATTAGAAGTGTATCAATTAGAGAAAAATGTAAGTGTTATAGCAACAATAGCTGGTGCAGCACCTATGATTGGTTTCCTAGGAACAGTAATTGGAATGATAGTTGCGATCCATGAAATAGCAAATTCAGGTGGACAAATAGATATTAAAATGCTTTCTGATGGATTGTATACAGCTATGACAACCACAGTGGCAGGATTGATAGTTGGAATTATTGCTTATATATCTTATAATCACATTGTAGTTAGAACAGATAAAGTGATGTATCAGATGGAAGCAAAATCTGTTGAATTTTTGGATTTATTGAATGAGCCAGTGTAAATGAGAGAAGAAAGTTTAAAGGTGAAAAAGTCGAAAGTGTTTTACCGTAGACTTTGAACTTTAAACTTGTTAACTTTCAAACTAAATAATATGAATTTACGAGGAAGAAATAAAGTCAACCCCAATTTCAACATGTCGTCGATGACAGACATCGTCTTTCTATTGTTGATTTTTTTCATGTTGACTTCTACATTGGTGACCGTGAGTGCTATTGACGTGTTACTACCTAAGGCAGGAGGAAAAACAGAAAACAAGACATCAGTAGCGGTCTCGATTACCAATAAGTCTAAGTTTTACATCGATAAATCTCAAGTCAGTGAGAAAAATCTAGAGTTAGAGATTTTAAATAAAGTAGGTCCTGATAAGAAAAAAACAGTTGTCATAAGAGGAGACCAGAATGTGCCTTATAAAAGCGTCATGAAAGTAATTGATATTGCTAATAAAAATAAATTAAAAATGATATTAGCAGTAAAAGGAGGAGGTTAATGCAAATTTTTGATAATCAACATAAAAGAAAATCTGCAATAATTACTTCGGTAATTCTTGTAGCTCTTTTGTATCTCATATTTAACTTTGGAATGAAATATCTAGATCCTCCCCTTGAATATGGAATTGCTATCAATTATGGCAGGTCTAACGTTGGACAAGGAAAACCAAAAACTACTCCTGTAAAGGCAACTCCTAAGCCACCTGTCAAAGAGGAAAAAGTAGAGGAGGTTGTTAAGGAGGTTCCAAAAGAGACTATTAAAGAGGAAATTATAACAGACAATAAAGCAAAAGATGCTCCAGTTGTAGAAAAGCCTAAAAAGAAAGAAAAGAAAAAAAAGCCTGTAGAAGAAATTAAAAAGGAAAAACCTAAACCAAAGCCAAAACCTAAAAGACCTTCTAAGGCTACTACAGATGCTTTTAAGAATTTACTCCAAGGGGATAAATCTGATGGGAAGCCTAAAGGTGAGGGAGACGATAATGTAGATGGCGTTAAGGGAAAAGAAAACGGCGATCCAAGTTCTTCAAAATATTATGGTAATACTTCCCAAGGAGATGGAGATAGTAACTACAATTTAGCAGGTAGAAGAGCTTTGAAAAAGCCTATTGAAAAACCAGATTGCCAAGAGGAAGGAACTGTTGTTGTAAGTATTGAGGTTGATAAAAATGGACGTGTTATTAGGGCCATTCCAGGAGTAAAAGGGACTACTAATTCAGCTAAATGTTTATTGGATCCCGCTAGAGAAGCAGCCTTAAAGACTACATGGAATGCAGATGGAAATGCACCTGCAAAACAGAGAGGAACCATTATTTACAAGTTTACACTAACTAAATAAATGACGTATCAAGAGACTGTTGATTGGATGTTTTCTCAATTGCCAATGTACCAACGTCAGGGGAAAACAGCATTTAAAAAAGATTTAACCAACATTCTAGCATTTTCTGATGTGCTGGATAATCCACATAAAAAATTTAAATCAATTCATGTAGGTGGAACCAACGGGAAAGGTTCTACTTCTCATATGATTGCAAGTATTCTTCAAGAGTCAGGTTATAAAGTAGGTTTGTACACTTCTCCACATCTTAAGAGCTTTACTGAAAGAATTCGAATCAATGGAGAGGAAGTTTCTAAAGAATATGTAGTCGAATTCATAGCGAGACATAGAGCATTTCTAGAGAAACAAAAACTTTCTTTTTTTGAAATGACAGTAGGAATGGCTTTCGATTATTTTGCTCAAGAAAAAGTTGATGTTGCTGTTGTCGAAGTAGGCTTAGGAGGAAGATTGGATTCAACAAATATAATTACGCCAGAAATTTCTGTTGTTACCAATATTGGGTATGATCATATGCAATTTTTAGGAGAAACATTACCAGAAATAGCATTTGAGAAAGCGGGAATTATCAAAAAGAATATTCCAGTTATTATAGGCGAGAGACAAGATAAGACAACATCAGTATTTGTAAAGAAATCGAATGAATGTAATACAGAGATTCATTTTGCTTCTGATCATTACGAATTGTTTGATACCGATTTACTTGGTATTTATCAGAGGAAAAATGCAAATACAGCAGTAAAAGCAATTCAGAATTTAAAATGCATTCCGGTAAGTAATCAAGATATAGCATCAGGATTAAAAAATGTAGTTAAGAATACAAACCTCAGAGGTCGTTGGCAAATTCTACAAGAAAAACCTAAGGTGATTTGTGATACAGCACATAACAAAGAAGGCTTACAAGAAGTTATGAGTCAACTTAAAAGAGAAGAATATGATAAGCTTCACATCGTTTTAGGAGTTGTAAACGATAAAAAACTAGATACCATTCTTAATTTATTCCCTAAAGAAGCTAATTATTTTTTTTGTCGCCCTAATATCCCTAGAGGTTTAAATGAAAAAGAGTTGAAGGAATTAGCTAGAGAAAATAATCTTAATGGAAATGCTTATGATTCAGTATCAGAAGCTTATAAAAATGCTGTGAAAGAAGCAAGCTCTAGTGACCTGATTTTTATTGGAGGGAGTACATTTGTCGTAGCAGAAGTTATTTAAAATAAATTTCATTTTTCTTTGGTAAAAATAAAAACCGTTTTATATTTGCATCCGCAATCATGCAGGGGCGCGTAGCTCAGTTGGTTCAGAGCACTTGGTTTACACCCAAGGGGTCAGGGGTTCGAATCCCTTCGCGCCCACAAGGCTTCCAGAAATGGGAGCCT
>JANQMD010000033.1 GCA_028280265.1 Flavobacteriaceae bacterium | reverse complement strand
CTGAGTAATATCAATCTTAATTACTCCTGTGGTATCTCCAAAACATTGAACATTTACATGAGAAGCCACATCTTCCTGTATCAACAAATCTTGCGGTTGCCTCAGTGTCCATGATTGCCTATATGTACATCCATTCTGATCGATTATTGTTACTTGATAATCTCCTGCTACTAGTCCTGTTAAGTCTTGATTCGTTTCTTGTCCAGTAACATTCCCTCCATTGCTTGCCACCCACATATAGCTGTACACTCCTGTTCCGCCTGTTGGGGTAATGTCTATACTTCCGTTGCTCAACCCAAATCCAGAAATCTCAAATCCATTGTAATTCGAAACAGTCACTCCAGACAGCCCTACTGCAGCTGGACTTGTAATTGTGTATGGCTGAACGAGCATACAAACTCCTGTAGCGTCTCTTATGGTTACTGTATAATTTCCTGATGCTAATCCACCAACATCTTGTGTAGTAGCCGTAAAACCTGAAGGACCTACCCATGAATAAGTATATCCGGGGGTTCCTCCTACTACGGTAATATCGATACTCCCATCTGTGGCTCCGTTACAGCTGACTCCAAAACCATTATAGTTGGATATGACTGGGTTTGTAATAGCCAATCCTCCTGCGGGTTGCGTGATTACAATGTTTAACACCTCTTTAAAGTTTCCATTGGCATCAGTCACTCTTGCATTGTATGTTCCCGCACCTAGATTGCTAAAGGTGTGGCTCAAGGCGGTAATAGCTGGTGTGGTTTGTTGTACAACAGCTCCTGTTCCTGCATTTGTCAGTGTGTATGTATAAGGAGCTACTGATGCCTGAGTGACTCTAATCTCAATCACTCCAGTGGTGGCTCCAAAGCATAATACATTTGTACGAGAAGGGACAACTTCTTCAATCATTAAGGCCGGAGGTTGGGTAAGTGTCCATTGACCAGCCACATTACATCCGTTAGCATCGGTAACAGTAAGCGTATAGGTCCCAGCTACTAAACCTGTTAAGTCCTCTGCATTTTGTTGCCCGGCAGGAATGACTCCTCCATTACTGGCCACCCAACTGTAGCTATAAGGTGTCGTTCCGCCTGTCATTGTTACATTAATACCCCCATCGCTTAAACCATTTGCTGAGATTCCAAAACCATTATAATTTGTAGGCACGCCATTCAGATTCAAAACATTGATCGCATTTACGGTGTACGTTCTACTATTTACACAACCATTTGCATCTGTAATCTGTACACGATAGTCTCCTGCTATTAAATTTGTCAGATCCTGATTGTTCTGCTGTCCAGCTGGAATAACACCTCCGTTTGATGCTGTCCATTGATAAGTATAGGGTGTAGGAAGATTTGTAGGAGTAATGTCTATGGCTCCATCTGAAAAACCAGCACATGTAATTCCGGTAATATTGCGAGTGATTTGCAATTGATTTTCAAAAATATCTGCTTGTGCTACTCCTCCACAATTAGCACTATCTGTAATCGTAAAATTATAATTTCCTGCGGTCAAGCCTGAAAAATCAAATGACCCTCCGTCTGTAGGAACATTTATTTGGTTTGAAGTACCATTCATACGAATCACATAAGGTGCTGTACCTCCTGAAATTGTTCCAGTAATGTTCCCATTACTGTCTCCGGCACAAGTAAGAGTCTCTCCCGCAATAGTAATATTCATCCCAGAAGGCTGATTCACTGCCTGATTAAGTACTGTCGCGGAACAACCACTTTGATCAATTGCTATAATTGCATAATTTCCAAGAGTTAATCCTCCAAAGGTGTAGTTATTTCCTGTAACATTTGTGGGAGTCGTAGTTGTTCCATTAACTGTAAATGTATAAGGAGCATTCCCTCCAGTTACCGATATGGTAATACTACCATCTGTACCTCCGTTACATGCAGCGTCAGTTACAGAAACAAATGTGCTAACAACCTGAGTAGGTTGTGTAATCGAAGCTTGTGTATTGATTCTACAGCCATTGGAGTCGGTAATTGTAAAATTATAATTCCCCGCAGTTAGTCCAGAGAAATCGAAGCTACCTCCACTTGTTGTAATATTTTGCTGATTTAAAGGAGAAGAACCATCTATTGAAATAGTATAAGGAGCAGTTCCTCCTGAAATTGTCCCCGTAACATTTCCGTTGGCATCCCCAAAACATACCAAAGCCTCTCCACTAATAGTATGAGTTAGCTCTGTAGGTTGCGTAATAGCAAAGTCTACAAATTTATTACAAGTAGTGTAGGTTCTGGGATCAAAACCAAAATCTGTAGAGAATGGTGGATACAACAGTCGGTCTAAATGATAGACTCTATAATTTCCTATCGGTAAATTATTAATGATATGATTCTGAGCAGTACCGATATTGGTCCAATTAAGAACTTCTGTCTCTGTGCTTCCATTTACTCTTACCAACCGAATCCCATAATCTCTTCCCCATCCGCCATTAATGGTAATATTCGCAGAGCCATCACTTCCACCAAAACAAGATACATTATTGGTGCTATTGACCACTAAATCTCTCACTGGAGGAGCAGTAACATTGATTGTTTCTGTTCCTACACATCCTAAGACATCTCTCCAATTCAACGTATATGAGCCTACAGTCAAATTTTCAATAGTCAGAGAATTACCTGTACTTAATCCGTTAGCTACCTGTGTATTGGTAGCATCTTGCAAATTCCACGTAAAAGGGGCAATTCCATTCCCAAAGGCAAACATAATGACCCCAGAATTAGCATCTTCTGTACAAACCAAACCTGCATGACGTAATGCACCTAACAGAGCAAATCCATTGGTCAAAGTATATTCAGCTTCAACTCTTTGCGTAGGAGTAGAAGCATCTGTTACTACTACTCGATAATTCCCTGCTGAAAACCCAGTAATCATATTACCAGTCTGACCCGCAATTAATGTAAAGTTCCCAGAACCAGCTGGATTTTCTTCGTACCATTCATAGGCATAGGGACTTGTTCCTCCATTTACAGATACTGTAATATTCCCCGTACAAGAGTTTACCACAGCAGTTGAAATACTCAAAGTTTGTGAAAACACACTACTAGCAGGTAACAAAAGGAGGGAAACGAAAAATATAAAGCCTTTAAAAAAGGCAAGTCTTTTAGTATTTGGAGGAATCATACTTATTATATTATAAATGACTTTTTCTTTCTTAATAGCTGGCTTAAGAATTTTATGAATTCTTAACTATTTTTTGGAGCTGAAAGATACTGAAAAATATACATTAGTATACTATAAAACACACATAACCTAAAACACTCTAGAAAACAAGTTTTAAGACATTCTTTATCAAAACGCAGCACCAAGCTTAAATCCAAATACCATAAATACATTTTAAAGCTATTTTAAAGCGTTTTAAGCGACTTTTCACATTTCAACAATTGTTGATAATTTACACACATAATCCCTTAAATCTTTTTAAATAGCTTTTATATTTTGTATATTTGTTATAGAACGACATCGCCTTTTGTGGCGATTTTTTTTGAAAAATAATAGACAAAAATATGAGCGAAGAACAAAAGCAACACAATTATTCAGCGGATAGTATTCAGGCCCTTGAGGGAATGGAACACGTGCGTATGCGTCCGTCCATGTATATTGGTGATGTAGGTGTAAGAGGATTGCACCACTTAGTATATGAAGTTGTAGACAACTCAATTGACGAAGCATTGGCTGGACATTGTGATCACATCGATGTTTCTATCAACGAAAACAATTCAGTTACTGTAAAAGATAATGGCCGTGGTATTCCTGTTGGTATCCATAAAAAAGAAGGAGTTTCTGCACTACAAGTGGTAATGACTAAGATTGGTGCTGGAGGTAAATTTGACAAAGATTCTTATAAAGTTTCAGGTGGTCTTCACGGAGTGGGTGTCTCCTGTGTAAATGCGCTCTCAGACCATTTAATTGCGACTGTTCATAAGGAAGGAAAAATCTGGCAACAAGAATACGAAAGAGGAAAAACTTTGTATCCCGTAAAAACTATCGGGGAAACCGATTTCACTGGAACCATTGTCACTTTCTTGCCAGACAAGTCTATCTTCACACAAACTACAGAGTACAACTACGATACGCTAGCTACCCGTTTGCGTGAATTGTCTTATCTGAATAAGGGAATTACCATTACTCTAACTGATAAAAGAAATAAGGATGATGAAGGCAATGACATCAACGAAACATTCTACAGTGAAGAAGGGTTACCAGAATTCATTAAGTATTTAGATAGTACTCGTGAGCAATTAACGCAAGGTGTTATCTCCATGGAAGGAGAGAAAAATGGAATCCCTGTTGAAGTTGCCATGGTTTATAATACTTCCTATGCAGAGAACTTACATTCTTATGTAAACAATATCAATACCCACGAAGGAGGAACACATTTGTCTGGTTTCAGAAGAGGATTAACAGGAACTTTAAAGAAGTATGCTGATAATTCGGGATTACTTAAAAATGTAAAATTTGAAATTTCTGGAGACGATTTTAGAGAAGGCTTAACAGCCATTGTTTCCGTGAAAGTTGCAGAGCCCCAGTTTGAAGGACAAACCAAAACTAAGTTAGGAAACAGAGAGGTTACTTCTGCTGTTTCACAGGCAGTTTCTGAAATGCTAACAGACTACCTGGAAGAAAACCCTAATGATGCTAAGACCATTGTACAAAAGGTAATCTTAGCTGCTCAGGCTAGACATGCCGCTCGTAAAGCACGTGAAATGGTGCAACGTAAGACCGTTATGAGTATTGGAGGACTTCCCGGAAAACTCTCAGATTGCTCTGAAACGGATCCAGAAATGTGTGAAATTTTCTTAGTCGAGGGAGACTCTGCGGGAGGAACAGCCAAACAAGGGCGTGATCGTAATTTCCAGGCAATCCTGCCGTTGCGAGGAAAGATTTTGAATGTAGAAAAAGCCATGCAGCACAAAGTTTTTGAAAACGAAGAAATCAAAAACATGTTTACCGCTCTAGGTGTTACCATTGGAACCGAAGAAGACCCAAGAGCTTTAAACCTATCTAAATTAAGGTATCATAAAGTAGTTATTATGTGTGATGCCGATGTTGATGGCTCTCACATTGCCACTCTTATCTTAACTTTCTTCTTCAGATACATGAGAGAAATGGTGGAGCAAGGATATGTATACATTGCCACACCACCTCTATACTTGGTTAAAAAAGGGCAAAAGAAAGAGTATGCCTGGGATGACAATCAACGTGATTTAATTGCTCAAAAAATGGGTGGAGGAGTAAATATTCAACGCTACAAAGGTCTTGGTGAAATGAATGCAGAACAATTATGGGAAACTACCATGAATCCTGAATTTAGAACACTTAGACAAGTAACTATTGATAGTATGACAGAAGCAGACAGAGTATTCTCCATGTTAATGGGTGATGAAGTTCCTCCACGAAGAGAGTTCATTGAAAAGAACGCTGTTTATGCTAATATTGATGCATAATAGATCGTTTTTATACAACATCTTTATAGCACAATCTTTAAGGTTGTGCTATTTTTTTTATATTAGCCTATCGAAGTCCCCGATATTTGAACATTAATTAAACTTAATAACTCTACATCATGAAAAAGTTTCTCCTTGTTTTTGTGGGAGTCCTCACACTAACATTTACGAACCATGCAAAAGCACAACAAACTACAGTTAATGGTATCGAAGCTATTCTACTTGCAGCTGCTGACGCTGAAAAACTAACTGGCGCATACATAAATCCTGCTATGACAGGATTAATCTATGGTATGAATAACGGGTGGTACCATACAGCTAAAGTCCATAAAGTTTTAGGATTTGACATTTCCATTGGCTTAAACGCATCTATTGCACCCAGCAAAAATGAACTCTTTCGCTTTGCCGATCTTGGCTTAACAAATACTACTTCCACCTCTGCTACAGGCGCTACGGTTACTGGTCCCAACTCTTTACAGGTTCCTGTTACTTTCAGCGGTACAATACAAGGTCAAAATGTAACAGCGACTTTCAACATGCCAGGAGGTGTCAAAGATGATTTACCTCTGAGCGCCATTCCAACTCCCGCTGTACAATTCAACGTAGGACTTCCTTGGAAAGTTGAAGGAATGTTGAGATTGGTACCAAAAGTAGGTAGTGATGATGTAAAAGGAAACTTATTGGGTATTGGAGTCAAAAAAGAAATTACCAGCTGGTTTGGACCATTGGAAAAAACACCTCTACATGTTTCTCTTTTAGCAGCATACACATCTATGAACGTTGACTATGATATTCAAAGAGGGAGTACAATTGCAGGATCGAACCAAGAAGCTACTTTCGACCTCAATGCTTATACAGTAGAAGCAATTGCTTCATTGAACTTCCCATTCATCAATATTTTTGGAGGATTTGGATACAACTCTGGAAATTCAGATTTAAAGATGAAAGGTCGATATGATTTACAATATAACACAGGTTTACCTGCGCCGAATAATACGGTTACACAAACAGTAAACGATCCTCTTAACTTACGATTCTCTGCTAACGGTTTTAAGACCACAGTTGGAGCTAGAATCAGCTTAGGATTTTTCAAAATATTTGGAAGTTATACACTACAAGAGTACAATACTTTGAATGCAGGTATTGCTTTGAGTATTCGATAAAACATCTCTGTATATAAAAACAAAAAAAGACATCTGGTATAGATGTCTTTTTTTGTTTTTTGATCACTCATTTGTAATTATTTACACTACTTTTGCACTACTTAATTAAACACCAAAAAATATCACTATTATGAAAGTTACAGTTGTAGGTGCAGGAGCGGTGGGAGCGAGTTGCGCTGAGTACATTGCCATCAAAGATTTTGCATCTGAAGTAGTATTATTAGACATCAAAGAAGGGTATGCAGAAGGAAAAGCCATGGATTTAATGCAAACGGCCTCTTTGAATGGATTTGACACTAAAATTACGGGAAGCACAAACGATTATTCGAAAACTGCTAATTCTGATATTTGTGTGATTACTTCTGGAATCCCTAGAAAGCCCGGTATGACCAGAGAGGAATTAATCGGAATCAATGCGGGAATTGTAAAAACTGTATCTGCTAGTTTAATTGAGCATTCTCCGAATACCATTATTATCGTTGTATCCAATCCAATGGACACAATGACATACTTGGTACACAAAACAACTGGACTTCCAAAGAATAGAATTATTGGTATGGGTGGTGCTTTGGATTCTGCTCGTTTTAAATATAGATTGGCAGAAGCCTTAGAAGCTCCTATTTCTGATGTAGATGGAATGGTTATTGGAGGACACTCTGACAAAGGAATGGTTCCTTTAACAAGGTTGGCGACGAGAAATTCTGTTCCTGTATCTGAATTCATCTCTGAAGAAAGATTAAATCAAGTAAAAGAAGATACCAAAGTAGGTGGTGCTACTCTAACGAAATTGTTAGGAACATCTGCATGGTATGCTCCAGGTGCTGCTGTGTCTGGATTGGTTCAAGCAATCGCTTGTGATCAAAAGAAAATTTACCCATGTTCTGCTCTGTTAGATGGAGAGTATGGTTTGTCTGATCTTTGTATTGGGGTACCAGTAGTATTAGGAAGTAACGGAATCGAAAAGATTGTAGAAATTGAGTTGAATGATGCTGAAAAAGCCCACATGTCCGAATCAGCGGCAGGTGTTTCTAAAACAAACGGATTGTTAGAATTGTAATCACATCCAATTCAAAACCTCATAAAAAATCCAGCTTTTCAGCTGGATTTTCTCTTTATAGCTTATATCGAAACCCGTAAACAGTGACGCCGTTCTTTTCAAAATCAATCTCTGAAAATCGTTCAAATCCCATTCGCTCATACATCTTCCATGCTGTCATCATGTATTTGGTTGAATGAATTACTAGGTGATGAGATCCTTCTTTTCTTGCCTGCTCAAAACAAGCCTTGATTAATAATTTCCCTAGACCTTTTCCACGAGCTCTTGAATGAACTGCTAATAAACGAAAAGCAGCTACATTTAAATTCAACATCCCTTTATCTCCAGACCATAATATTTGATATCGCCAAAATAAACAAGGCCTCCGTCTACCTCTCCTTCTTTAGAAACCCAACAAACAATTTGGTTTCAGGGTTTTCTGTGAAATCGCCAACATTTCTTAATGTGTTGTAATAGTCTGGTATTTCCTTTGGGCTTGGAAAACCTTCTAATTGACTATAGACCTCTACCATTAAAGCCCCTAGTTCCTTGTACTCACTAATCTTTGCTTCTCTTATTTCATACATCTACGAAAGACCTGAAATCACTCCACTATTATCGATGGTCATCCCTTCAGATGCAGGAACCGATGGTAATCCAGGCATACGCATCATCTTTCCAAGAATAGGAATAATAAATTGAGCTCCTGCTGCAATCTCTATTTCTCGAACAGTTACCGTAAATCCTTCTGGTCTGCCTATTAGTTTTTCATTGTCAGAGAATGATTTTTGAGTTTTTGCCATACAGACTGCAAAGTCATTGAATCCAAGCCTATCTATTCTTCGTAAGTTCAATTGTGCTTTTTTACTGTATTCTACAGAAGCTGCTCCATAAATTTCTCTAGCAATGGTTTCAATTTTCTCTGTAACTGGACTTTTCCAATCGTACAAAGGCTTGTATTGTGTTGCTTTATTTTCAACGATATCAGCTACAGCTTTTGCAAGATTTTTGGTTCCTTCTCCTCCTTTTTCCCATCCTTTTGAGACTACAGCTTGCACACCTAAGCTTTGACATTTTTCAATTACAAAATCAACTTCTTGTAGTGAATCAGAAACAAAATTATTAATTGCTACTACAGGTTCTATGTTGTATTTTCGAATGTTCTCGATGTGCTTTTCAAGATTTTTAAATCCTTCTCGAACCTTCTCTATATCTGGTGTATTGTACTCTTCTTTTTTTGCTCCCCCATGATGTCTCAGTGCTCTAATCGTAGCCACCAAAACCACACATTTTGGGTTCAATCCCGCAAAAGCAGACTTAATATTTAAAAACTTCTCAGCTCCTAAATCAGCTCCAAATCCTGCCTCTGTCACTACATATTTAGACAAAGACATTCCCATTTTAGTAGCAATAATGGTATTGGTCCCTTGAGCAATATTTGCAAAAGGTCCGCCATGAATAATCGCTGGATTTTCCTCTAACGTTTGAACTAAATTCGGTTTTATTGCATCTTTCAACAGAATCGCCATCGCGTTTTCTGCTTTTAAATCTCTCGCAAATACTGGTTTTTTATCATACGTAAAACCAATAAAAATATTACCCAATCTTTCTTTTAAGTTATCGAAATCAGTAGCCATACAAAGTATTGCCATCACCTCTGAAGCTGGTGTAATATTAAAACCATCTTCTCTAGGAACTCCATTCGCCGTACCTCCTAATCCAATGGTAATATTCCTCAAAGACCGATCGTTCATATCAATCACTCTCTTCCATAAAATGGTTCTAGGATCAATGTTCAGATTGTTTACCCTGCTTTGAATATTGTTATCAATGAGTGCCGACAATAGATTATTAGCTTTCTCTACCGCATTAAAATCTCCTGTAAAGTGAAGATTGATATCTTCCATAGGAACTACTTGAGAATATCCTCCCCCAGCAGCACCGCCTTTGATCCCAAAAACAGGACCTAAAGAAGGCTCTCTTAATACTACGGTAGTTTGTTTTCCAATTTTATTCAACCCTTCTGTTAAACCGATAGAAACCGTTGTTTTTCCCTCTCCGGCAGGTGTAGGCGTTAAAGCTGTTACAAGTACGAGATTGTTTTGCTTTATTTTTTCTTCGTCAATAAGACTCAAAGGGAGTTTCGCTTTGTACTTGCCATACATTTCCAGATCATCTTCTTCTACTCCAATCTTTTTGGCAATTTTGGTAATGTGCTGTAAGTTTTTTGCTTGTGCAATTTCTATATCGGATAAATGCGCCATGAAATTCGTTTTAGTTGTTTGTTTTCTATGCTTCAAAAAGCGAGTAAATATACGCAATTTCATCAGGCTGCTCTTACTTCAATACAAAGTTATATACTGTTCTTTGCAACAATAAAATGAGCAACTCAAATAAGGCTACTATTTAGAGGAGTCATCGATCTTTTTTATATCTTTGGCGAATGCGTACGAGATGGTACATTGGTGCCTTATTTTTGGTGTTTGCCTACTTTGGCACATTTCAAGAGCGAGTTTCTTTACCCAATCAAGAAATTGTTCTTGAATTTGTCGATGCTACAATTGGCCAAAAAGAGCTTAAAAATACCGTTGACGATGTTAGAGAAAAGCTCTTAAGAATTGGTGCTTCGAATATTACAATTCAAGAAACGAAGAGTAGCATTCTAAAAATTTCATACTACAGTACTGTTCCTATTGACAATATCAAGGAAGAGCTTCTCCATGAAAGTCAGTTAATTGAAAATCAAGATTCAGAGAAAAAAGAGGACAGCAGTACTCATTTAGCATACAAGATAAATGTATATGAGCTAACAAATGAAACAGACATTTCAAATCAGAATGATCAATTCGTATTTGAAATTAAGTACTACTCAGATAGATATACCTCAAATCATAATTATGACTTATCGGAAAGCTTTGAATTGCAAAAAGCAAATCAGCTTTTTCAAACTGCGTACAAGTCATATAAAAAACATCCGTTTACAAAGGATTACAATTCATACAAAGAGCCAGAAGTGAGAGCTGGGCCTTTTGTTTACTTCACCTAAGAAACAACAAATGTTTGTTCATTTGTTAAATAGCTTTAAATGAATGAGTACCGACCTCATTATTAGCTAAAAACAATCAATAAAAATAATTGTCAAGTTTTAAGAGATGACATATATTTGCTCGTTTTTATAAAATTTGACACAAAACAATAAAAAATGCAAAATAAAGGACTAATAAGATTATTTGCGATTCTTTTTGGATTGGTAAGTTTGTACCAATTGTCATTTACTTACTTCACCAATAAAGTAGAAGATGATGCCAAAGAATATGCGATAACCAATGGTGACAAAGACAATGTAAGAGAGCAAGCTACTTTAGAGAGAAAGTTTTTAGATAGCGTTGCCAATCAAGAAGTGATTGATCTTCTCGTTACAAAGTACACCTACAACGACATTAAGGACAAAGAAATGAACTTAGGTCTTGATTTAAAAGGTGGAATCAATGCAATCTTACAAGTTTCTGTAAAGGAAGTATTAAAAGCTTTATCCAACGATTCTAAGAATGTAGTGTTCAATCAAGCTTTAGAAGCTGCAGATGAAGCTCAAAAGAACAGCAATGACACCTATTTAAATCTTTTCTTTAACGAATTTGAAAGAATTGCTGCTGGAAATGTAAAATTAAGTGATCCAACTATTTTTGGAACCAAAGCACTTCGTGATAAGATTGACTTCAACAAAACGAACGAAGAAGTAAAACCTATTTTACAGGAAGAAATCAACACCTCTATCAACACTGCTTTTGAAGTTTTAAGAAGTAGAATTGACAAGTTTGGTGTAACACAACCGAACATTCAAAGAATTGGAACTTCTGGAAGAATTCAAATTGAATTGCCAGGAGCTAAAGATATTGATCGTGTTACAAAGTTAATCACTAGTAAAGCAGAATTGCAATTTTGGGAAGCTGCCACTGGAAGCGAATTAATTAGCTTTTTCATTACTGCCGATTCAAAAGTAGCAGACATCTTAAAGGATGATGTTGTTGAGCAAGAAAAAGATAGCTTAAAAAAGAATGATATTGAAAATATTCTTGAAGAGAATGATTCGATTAAACAAGCGACTCGTAAGTCTTTATTTACCTACTTACAGCCTAGCCAAGGTCAAAATTCTGTAATCGCAACAGCGAAAGTTACAGATACGGCTCAGGTGAATAAACTTTTATATATGCCACAAGTTTATTCTCTTTTACCTAACGATTACCGTTATGTGAAATTCTTATGGGACTACAAACCATTTGTTACAGATGATGGTACCGAATTCATCAGTTTATATGGTATTAAAGCAAACAGAAATGACCGTCCTGCTATGGATGGCGATATCATTGCAGATGCAAGTCAAGAGTTTGATCAGCAAAGTAAGCCAGAGGTAAGAATGGTGATGAACTCTAACGGAACAAGAATGTGGAGTAAATTAACAGAGGCGAATATTGGAAAACATGTTGCTATTGTTCTAGACAACTATGTGTACTCAGCTCCTGTGATTCAGGCGAAATTAGGAAGTATTTCTTCCATCTCTGGAGGAAGTATGACTGTTGAGGAAGCACAAGATATTTCTACGGTACTAAAAGCAGGAAAATTACCTGCACAAGCAAGAATTATTGAATCTGCTGTTGTAGGTCCTTCTTTAGGACAAGAGTCTATTGATAGGTCACAAAACTCATTCTTATTAGCGATTGCTTTGGTATTGATCTGGATGATCGTTTATTATGGTAGAGCAGGATTGTATGCAGATGTTGCTTTGATTGTAAACATATTATTCATTTTTGGAATTTTAGCGTCATTCAACGCTGTACTTACCTTACCAGGTATTGCCGGTATCATCTTAACCATTGGTATGTCTGTGGATGCCAACGTAATCATCTTTGAAAGAATCAAAGAAGGGTTAGGTAAGAAGAAAGGATTAAAGCAATCTGTAGAAGAAGGATTTAGTATTAAAGGAGCCTTATCTGCTATTATTGATGCGAACATTACCAGTTTATTAACAGGGGTTATCCTTTATGTATTTGGTACGGGTCCTATTAAAGGATTTGCCTTAACATTAATGATCGGTATTGCTACTTCTTTATTTACAGCAATTTTTATTACTCGATTGTTAATTGACGGTGCTACAGGTAAAGGAAAGAATTTAACTTTCAACACCAACCTTTCAAAAGGATGGTTCCAAAATATCAACATTGAATTTTTACGCAAGCGTAAAATTGCATACATCATTTCAGGAGCAATTATCATAGGAGGTATTGTTTCTATTAGTTCAATTGGCTTAAAACAAGGTGTCGACTTTAAAGGAGGGCGTACGTACACCGTGCGTTTTGATCAAGCGATGAATGCAACCGAAGTTGCCAATACATTAAATGGTGTATTTGGAGGTGTTCCAGAAGTAAAAACCTATGGAGCAGACAATCAGTTAAAAATTACTACTACCTATAAGATTGAAGAAACAGGAAAAGAAGTAGATGATGAGGTACAAGTTGCTTTATTCAATGGATTAAAATCTTATTTGACTGAAGGAACTACTTATGAAGATTTCAAACCAGGTTTTGAAAAGACAGGAAATGGAATTATGAGTTCAAGAAAAGTAGAACCTACCATTGCTGATGATATCAAAACATCTGCAATCTATGCCGTATTTGGATCTTTATTAGTAGTGTTCTTATACATCTTATTGCGATTTAGAAAAGTATCCTTTAGTTTGGGTGCAGTGATCGCCGTATTCCACGATGTATTAATTGTATTGGGAATCTTCTCAATTCTATACAAAGTGATGCCATTTGATATGGAAATTGGACAATCTTTTATTGCAGCCATTCTAACCGTGGTCGGTTACTCACTGAATGATACGGTGGTTATCTTCGATAGAATTCGTGAGTTTGCGGGTATCCATACAAAATGGGAATACACAGAAGTTGTAGACAAAGCCTTAAGTAGTACATTAGGAAGAACCATCAACACTTCTTTAACTACCTTATTGGTAATGTTAGCGATCTTCTTATTCGGTGGGGATTCTATCAAAGGATTTATGTTTGCATTGATTATTGGAGTTGTTGTAGGTACTTACTCTTCTCTATTTGTTGCAACACCAGTGATGTACGATACATCAAAGAAAAAAGAATCTAAAAAGAGTTAACTCTTAAGATATATTAAAATGGTAAACCGTTTTGCAGTGAGGTACTGAAACAAGTTCAGCACATACAAAACGGTTTTTCATTTCATAAACAGTCATTTATCTTTGCACAATGAGTCAAATTAAACTTCACGATCTTACCTTCGCTCCTTACATCTCAGAAAAGGAAATCTCTGAGATCGTAAATCGCCTAGTTCTTCAGGTAACACGTGATTTAGACCCCAACGAAACTCCTCTATTTATTGGGGTTTTAAACGGTTCTTTTTTATTTGCCTCCGACTTTATTCGAAAGTTTCAAGGGAATTGCGAAGTCTCCTTTGTTAAACTAAGTTCTTATCAAGGTACTGAGAGTACTGAGAATGTAAATGAGCTTATTGGTGTAAATGAGGATTTGACTGGAAGAACTGTAATCATTCTAGAAGATATTATCGATACTGGTAACACATTGCATAAAATCTATGATATCTTTAAAAACAAACATATCAAACATCTTAAGATAGCTACCTTATTTTTTAAACCAGACGTATATCGAAAAGAACTTTCCATAGATTATATCGGAAAAAGTATCGAAGACAAATTCATCGTCGGATATGGTTTAGATTACAATGGCTTGGGAAGAAATCTTCCTGCTATCTATCAATTGACAACATAACAACACATGAAAAATATTGTATTATTTGGTCCTCCAGGTGCTGGTAAAGGAACACAAGCTGAAGTTTTAAAAGATCGTTATAATTTAATTCATATCTCTACTGGAGTTGTATTTCGTTTCAACATTAAAAATGAGACAGAACTAGGGGTTTTAGCAAAGAAATATATCGATGCAGGAGATTTAGTTCCAGATGAAGTAACCATCAATATGCTGAAAGATGAAGTAAATAAAAATCCTGAGGCCAATGGATTCATTTTCGACGGATTCCCAAGAACACAATCGCAAGCAGAAGCATTGGATGCATTTCTTTCTGAGAAAGATGCAAAAATTGATGGAATGATTGCTTTGGAAGTTCCCGAAGATATGCTTGTAGAGCGTCTTCTAGAGAGAGGAAAAACAAGTGGGCGTTCTGATGACACCGATGAAAGTAAGATCAGAAATCGTTTCAACGAATACAATACCAAAACAGCAATCTTAAAAGATTTCTACGAGGCTAAAGGAAACTATTATGGTGTAGACGGAGTGGGTTCTATTGAAGAAATTACTACTCGTTTGTCTGAAGTTTTTGATACCTTGTAAAGAATTTATCTCGTTTGTCATTCCTGCGTAGGCAGGAATCTCAAATTTCAAAACAAAAAATTCCTGCCTACGCAGGAATGGCATAAAAAATGACTGAAGGAAACTTTGTTGACTACATAAAAATTTATGCTTCTTCTGGAAAAGGAGGAAAAGGCTCTGCGCATTTGCATCGCGAAAAATACATTACCAAAGGTGGGCCCGATGGCGGTGATGGTGGTCGTGGTGGACATGTAATTGTAAGAGGTAGCAAAAATATGTGGACGTTATTTCATTTGAAGTTCAAAAAGCATTTTAGAGCTGAACACGGTGGTGATGGTGGTAAAAGTAGAAGTACAGGAAAAGATGGACAAGATGTCTATATTGATGTTCCTCTAGGCACCATTATTCGTGATGGTGAGACACAAGAAATCTTATTTGAGATCACCGAAGACCAACAGGAAAAAATATTGGTAGAAGGAGGAATGGGTGGCCGAGGAAATTGGCACTTCAAATCTCCTACCAACCAAACACCTCGTTATGCTCAACCTGGCATCGAAGGAAAAGAGGGCTGGTATCAAATAGAGCTAAAAATCTTAGCTGATGTTGGACTGGTTGGATTTCCAAATGCTGGAAAATCTACCTTACTTTCAGTCATTACAGCTGCCAAGCCTAAAATCGCAGACTACGCCTTTACAACTTTAAAACCCAATTTGGGAATTGTTGAATACAGAAACTTCCAAAGTTTTGTGATGGCTGACATTCCAGGAATTATTGAAGGTGCTTCTGAAGGCAAAGGACTTGGGCATCGTTTCTTAAGACATATTGAGCGTAATTCTACACTGCTATTTTTAATTCCAGCTGACAGTGATGATATTGCTAAGGAATACGAAATTCTTTTAAACGAATTAAAAAAGCACAATCCCGAGTTACTCGACAAGCAACGTTTGCTAGCAATCTCTAAATCGGATATGTTAGATGATGAGCTAAAAGAAGAATTAGAAAAAGAAATCCCACAAGACATTCCTTATTTGTTTATTTCATCAGTTGCCCAACAGGGTCTTACTGAACTCAAAGACAAACTTTGGGGGATGTTGAATTATTGATTTAAAGCGATTTCAAGATAGGAAATCATTGCAAATACATCCTTAAAAAATAAAGTTTTAAAGATTTGTCATTCCTGCGAAGGCAGGAATGACATTACTTTTTATTGAATTAAACTTAACTTATTGAAAATCAATAAGTATTATATCGAATTCCTGTCAAATATGTTCATTTCGAACCGAGGGTAGCGAGTGTGAGAAATCTGATCTAGAAGCCTTAAACTAGTTCTCTAAACTTATTTTTATAGGTAGCGTATACTGAGAAGTTACAGGTATACCTCTTTTCGTTGCAGGTAAAACCCTAGGCAATTTTTGAATACTCTCTTGCAAGATTTTCTTTAATTCAGGAATTTGAGCTTGTAATTGTTGTGTTGCCTTTAGTGATTTCAACCTTTTTTCTCCCTTAGAAGAAACAACCATAACAACTTCAATGGTTTCGTTAACATTTCTCTTTACCTTGATTTGTTGTTGCTTTAGGTTTTTAGCAATTTCATTATGAACGGTTTTACCAAAACAATTTGCTTTTTTCTTTTTATCAATAATAGAATCGCAAGCAGGAAAAGAAGGATAGGTATCTACATATCTTAGATCGACAATGGTATCTAATTGCTGCTCTATTTTCTTCTTTTTAAAGGAAAATGCATCGCATGAAAATAAGCTAGATGCTAAAAGACTGAGAGCAAAAAATCGAACTAGTAGATTCATAATAATACCGTGAATTTACTAAAATTCTTCCTCTCATTCTTCTAATTTCTCACCTCGAATAAAATAATCTTTTTTAATCTCTTTCATTCTCTGCTGTGCATAAGCTGTCAAACCTGCATCTTTACGATCAAATTGAGTTAGATACTTATCATAATACCTATATGCTTTCTTTTTATCCTTGTAATAATCGTCTGCTGTTTTTGCCAATTGATACAAAGCCTTGTGATTATAGACATTCTCCTGCAGTGCTTTTTCAAACATTGTCATAGCTTCTACCATTTCCTCTCTGCTCAAGCTCGCCATTCCCATCCCATAATACTCTTCATCTAACTGTTCACTACCCAATCTTGTCGCAAACATGTAGTTGAAATAGGCTTTTCGAAAGTTTCCTAATTTCATTTCTACATGACCTAAATACGTCAGTGTTTTGTGATTGTCATTATCAAGTTCTTTTGATTTTTCAAAAAACTTTTTTGCCTTTTTATAATTTCCAAGGTTGTAATGTACTCTACCAAACATATCAACTGTAAAAAGTTGCTGAGGAGAAATACTATCCATGTGCTCTAAGACTACAAGTGTTTCTTTATATCTTCCTTGCTTATACAATTCAGTTATTTTTAATTGATTTAAAGGCATGTGATTAGGTGCCACTTTTAAACCTTTGTTGAGAAACAAAAAAGTAGAATCGATGTCATGCAATTTCGAAAAACTAGTCGCCAAGCGATATAAAGATTTTAAATGGGTAGAGTCAATACGATAAGCTTCCAGAAAACTATTAATCATAGGATCTCTCTTCTTTTTCATGGCATAGGCCACCCCTTTCTGATACGAGTAGTTGGGATTTGTTTTATCTACCGCATACAATTCTCCGAATGTTTTGATGGCTTTGTTTGCTTTTCTTACTGTGATATACAATTTCCCCAATTGATACTTAATGAGTAAGTTTTGAGAGTCACCTTGTATGATTTCTTCATAGACTTCAATGGCCTTTCTAAATTTTCTAATTTTTTGATACGCTCTCCCAATTTGTACTTTGGTCCTATAATCGTCTTTTAGCTTCAGAGCTTTCTCGTAATATTCAATCGCTTTTTCGGTTTTATCCAACTGATAATGAACAGAGGCTATGGTGGTGTTCTTTCGAAAGGATTCTTCATAAGAATCCAACAAAGTAAAGGCTTCTCTATACCTTCCTTTTAAGAGCAAACTATCGATGAATTCATAATTTTCCTGAGCTTCAGAAAACGTAATAAAACCGACAAACAGTAAAAAAAGAGCAATTTGTTTCATGAATTTATTTTTTCAATTACTAAAATAACGTGAGTTTTGATATAATACGAACTGATTATCGGTTGTTTATATTTTTTTATGGTCGAAAATCAATGTCATTCCTGCGAAGGCAGGAATCTAAATACCTAATATTTTACTAGACTCTTGCCTACACAGGAGTGACAATTCAACTTAAAACATATATAATCAGTATATTAAGCTTTAAACAGTGTTTTAAATTCTATCTTTTAACATAGAAAACTCGCGTTAAAATACACAACAGTTTAAATTATAACAATTCATTACTCAACATCCAGTCGCACTCGAAAAGAATAACGGACTGGAACTTTTCTTCCTCTTTGCTGACCTGGCTTCATTTTGGGCAATAATTTAAGTACGCGTATCACTTCCTTCTGCAGTCTAGGATGTGGCGCTCTCGCTTTTATCTCTGTAATATTTCCATCTACATCAATCAAGAATTGCATGTACAGTCTTTTCTTTCCAGGAGATAAGCCTAATTCATTGGGCAAATCAGAATTAAACTTTCTCGAATAATGCTTCTGCACTTTCTTGCTAAAACATTTTTTTAGTTCTTCTTTGTCCCCTCTACATCCAGGAAATATGGGAGCTTGCTCAATAATCGTGAAAGGCACATCCTCTACAACCTCTTCCTCCTCTTCGACTTCCTCGATTTCCTCAACTTCAACAGCCTCCGTTTCGTCAGTCTCTGTCGTTTCTATGATCGTTTCTTCGACCTCTTTCTCATCTTCTACCACTTCTATTTTCTCTGGAGCTGGTGGCGGTGGTGCTTTTGGAATCTCTGGTTCAATTCTCTCGGTAATGGGAATCTCTTCCTCTAAATCAGCATTCATCACTGCGATTCCTAAATCTCCAAACTGACGATCGAAGGTTTTCTTCTCGATCACCACATAGGTAACGAATAAGGCCAATACAAGACCTAGTTGAACAAATAACTTACTGTAGTTTTCTAAGTTTGATTTTGGATTTTTCTTAGTTTCCATAATTAAAATTTTGACAATAGTTTCCCTATCAAAGCTTTTCAACTTTGACTTTTTATGAATGATTTACTGAGTTTGGATAGGTTTAGTTTACATCAATTCTAAGAGGCAATGTATATTGAACTGCAACTTCTTTCCCTCCTTGTTTACCAGGTTTCATATCTGGGAGTTGTTTTAGAATTTTAGTTGCTTCTTCTTCTAATTTTGAATGCGGAGCTCTTACATTAATTCCTGTAACTACACCACTTTTATCAATCTTAAACTGCATGATAATACGTTTCTTTCCTTTGGAAAGATTCAATTGCCCGACCAAATTTGTATTGAACCTCTGTACAAAGTGTGTCTGAATTTTTTTACTAAAGCATCTTTTCAGTTCAATCTCTGTCCCTGTACATCCTGGAAAGACAGGTGTCTCATCGATAACAGCAAAAGGAACATCTTCTTGGATTTCCTGATATTTTTCGCCTGTCATCGCATTTTCCATAGAAAGATCCCAGACAATCGCGATCATTTTCCTTCCATTTTCCAATTGATACAAATCTACTTGAGACCAAAATCCATAGCCGTTTTTCTCATGACGTGATAGGAATTCGTCGAGCTCTTGTCTCTCTTCTTCTTTCAGATCATTTTTTGTGATTTTATCTCCAAATGGAGGTGCTACCTTATCGTAATAAATATCAAAATAGCTTTTTAAAGGTTGAAAGTTTGTTTTTCCTGTAAGGTCTTTATACATGCTTAACAACTTACCTTGATCACCTGTTTTCCCATTCGATCTGTAAAAAACTCGCTCGGTTTTCATCGCAGAACTTTCAGACTCAGTCCTTACTGAATCTCCATTACAAGAAACATAAACAAGCATCGTAAATAGCATTGGCAACAACAACAGGTATTTCCATTGTTTTATGTGCTCAGACCGTTCTCTTGTAAGCATAAAAATCCTTTTCTTTAACAATGACTTTTTGTAAAACTGATTCACAAAAGCTATTTTTTCTACCTCGAAAAATTCTGATAATATTCGGTTGATATACTTCTCTTTTTTGTGCTCTTTCACAACTGCGGAGTCCGATAAGAACTCATGAATCAATGACACACGTCTTTGATACACAAAGACCATAGGGTTGAACCACATCATCACTTTAAAAACTTCAAACAAGACCAAATCTACTGTGTGTTTTTGCTTCCAATGCACCAACTCATGAGCAATGATTTTATCTCGCTCTTCTTCTTTTATTTTCTCTCCTAAAAAGATGTAATTGAAAAACGAAAAAGCTTTTTGACTTCCCGGTAAAACAATCAAAGAATAGTCTTTCTGCCTCACTACAGCATTCTTTCGAATGAGTCCAATAAGTCTAGACAGTTTTAAGATGAACAGTACTAAGAATACAGAAGCCCCCAACCAAAATAAAATCGTGCCATAGGACACCGATGCCTCTGAAGCTTCAAACAGAAACGTTTGCTCAATCGTCTTTTGCGGTGATAATATAATTTCTGGCAATACAATAGAAATCTCTTCAGAAACGACCTCCTGAAAAGTTGGTATGGTGATGAGTGGCAATAAAAATGAACCCAAAAACGTCGTCAACAAATACACTCTGTTCTTTTGAAAGAAGGTTTCTTTTCCCAAAAAAAAGTCATACAAGCCCAAGAACAAGGCTTGCAAGAGTATTACCTTTATTACATAATCAATCATGATCTTTCTTTTTATTGACTTCTTTTAAAATACTCTCCAATTCAGAGATGTCCATCTTATTTTCCTTTACAAAAAAAGAAACCATACTCTTGAATGAGCCCCCAAAATAGCCTTCCATAATTTTGTGTAAACTCTGATTGCTATATGCAGATTTTTCCACCAAAGGATAATAGACATACCCCCTACCTTCTGGTTGATGACTTACAAACTCTTTGGATTCTAAGATGCGAATAATCGTTGAAACTGTATTGTATGCAGGTTTCGGATTGGGAAGTCTTTCAATGACTTCCTTTACAGAAGCTTTTTTTAAATCCCAAAGCACTTGCATAATTTGCTCTTCAGCTTTTGTCAATTGCTTACTCATTTTTAACTAATCTTTTAGTTGAATGACACAAACATAACTAAATTTTTAGTTTAAACTAATTTTTTAGTTGATTTTAACATTTTGTAACAAACCTTCTCTTTTTTCGTTTCATAGATACAACTACCATACCATGGATATTTTTTTACTTGCATTAGGTTTTGTTTTTATCCTCTTAGGAATTATTGGATCTTTTCTACCTGTACTTCCTGGACCAATTACAGGGTGGATTGGTCTACTCATATTGCATTTCACTTCAGTTATAGAGCAAGATTGGACATTCTTAGGAATTACATTGGCCATTGCAGTGATCATCTGGTTTTTAGATTACATCATCCCTGCAATGGGCACAAAGAAGTACGGAGGAAGTAAATATGGTATCTACGGAACTACCTTGGGACTCATTTTTGGATTGCTTTTCTTAGGTCCTTTGGGAATTATCATTGGCCCCTTTGCGGGTGCTTTTTTAGGAGAATTGATCTACGACAGTAAAGATTCAAATAGGGCCTTGAAGGCAGCCATTGGTTCCTTTGTCGGTTTCCTATTTTCTACAGGCATCAAATTCATCGTAAGTTTGATCTATGCTGGATTGTACATCGCGACTTTCTGGGATTACAAGGCTGATTTTTTTTAGGCAAAAAAAAAGCAACCCATTTCAGGGAAGCTTTCCATTGGTTAACAAAACCGCGGTACTTTTACTAAAGTACCAAAACAACACAACTAATGCTACTTTGTATAAAAGCAGCCGACAAATATAGTTGTTTTTTGTGAAATACAATCATTTTTTTCTTTTTTTACTTTCCTCTCATTTTGACTTATTGATTATCTTTGCGCCTTTAATTCATTGACAAAAAGAATTCAAATGCAATTATCAGAACAAGAAGTTGTACGTAGAGAGAAACTCGCGAGATTACGTGAAATGGGCATCAACCCCTATCCTGCCAATTTATTTCCTTTGGATAGTAACTCAAAAGAAATCAAAGAAAATTTTGAGGAAGGAAAGAAGGTGAAAATCGCAGGAAGATTAATGTCCGTTAAGATTCAAGGGAAAGCTTCTTTTGCTGAGTTACAAGATGCTGAAGGAAGAATTCAAGTATATTTCAACAGAGATGAGATTTGTACAGGTGAAGACAAGTCAAAATACAATGAAGTTTTTAAGAAATTATTAGATTTTGGTGACTTCATTGGAATTGATGGAGAATTGTTCACCACCCAAGTAGGGGAAAAAACAGTCATGGTAAAAGACTTTTCTATACTTTCAAAATCATTGAAACCACTTCCACTTCCAAAAGAAAAAGATGGAGTTGTATATGATGCTTTTACTGATCCTGAGCAACGCTATCGTCAGCGATATGCAGACTTGGTAGTCAACCCACATGTCAAAGAAGTTTTTGTCAAAAGAACCAAACTCTTCAATGCCATGCGATCGTTCTTCAATGATGCTGGCTACTTTGAGGTAGAAACGCCTGTTTTACAACCGATTCCAGGGGGAGCAGCTGCGAGACCTTTTATTACGCACCACAACTCTTTGGACATTCCTTTGTACATGAGAATTGCCAACGAATTGTATTTAAAGAGATTGATCGTTGGTGGATTTGATGGAGTGTACGAGTTCTCTAAAAATTTCCGAAACGAGGGAATGGACAGAACCCATAATCCAGAGTTTACCGCCATGGAAATCTATGTTGCATACAAGGATTACAACTGGATGATGGAGTTTACAGAGCAGTTGTTAGAACGCTGTGCGATTGCTGTAAACGGAACTACCAAGGCTACATTTGGAGAGCATGATATCGATTTTAAAGCGCCTTATGCTCGTGTTACGATGGCAGATTCCATCAAACATTTCACTGGATTTGACATCACAGGGAAATCCGAAGATGAGATCAGAAAAGCTGCTAAGTCTATGGGTATTGAAGTAGATGATACCATGGGGAAAGGGAAATTGATCGATGAAATTTTTGGTGAAAAGTGTGAAGGAAACTACATCCAACCGACATTCATTACAGATTATCCAAAGGAGATGAGTCCTTTGTGTAAAGAACATAGAGAAAATCCAGAGTTGACGGAACGTTTTGAGTTGATGGTATGTGGAAAAGAAATTGCCAATGCGTATTCGGAATTGAACGATCCTATCGATCAAAGAGAGCGTTTTGAAGCACAATTAAAGCTCGCAGATCGTGGAGACGATGAAGCGATGTTTATCGATCAGGATTTCCTAAGAGCTCTAGAATATGGAATGCCTCCTACTTCTGGTTTGGGAATTGGCATGGACCGATTGATCATGTTCTTAACCAACAACCAATCGATTCAAGAGGTCTTATTTTTCCCACAAATGAAACCTGAGAAAAAGGCTCCTACTGTAGAGTTGAATGACGATGAAAAAGCGGTTTTTACAATGCTACAGAAAGCGGGAAAAATTGAGTTAAACGAATTGAAAGCCCAATCCGGTTTGTCCAATAAAAAATGGGACAAAACCATCAAAGGCTTGACTAAGAATAAACTTGCTAAGGTTGAAAAGACCGATCAAGGTTTGTTTGTAGAAATTATATAAATAAAAAAGGACGTTTTTAAAAACGTCCTTTTTTATTTCCACTTAATATTACACCCAATACTTGGTTTTTCTGGACCTGTATAGGGTAGCTCACTCGAAATCGCTTCCAACACATTTCGAATGCTTTCTCCCGTCACGGGAATTCCATTTCCTGGACGAGAATCATCCAACTGACCGTGATAAATAGAAGTTAAATTTTGGTCAAAAACATATAAATCGGGCGTACAAGCCGCATCATAGGCTTTGGCTACTTCCTGTGTTTCATCATACAAATACGGAAAAGAATAACCCACCTCCTTCGCATGAATCTTCATTTTCTCAGGTCCATCTTGCGGGTAATTGATGACGTCATTACTACTGATAGCCACAAAACCAATTCCTTTAGATTGATATTCATTGGCCAGTTTTACCAATTCATCATTTACATGAATCACAAAAGGGCAATGGTTACAGATAAACATAATAACAGTACCCTTTTCTCCTTTTACCTCATCCAAAGAAATAGAGCGATCTGAAACGGTATCGAGTAATGAAAAGTCGGGAGCTAAAGTGCCTTTTGGAAAACTATTTGAAGGTGTTAATGCCATAAAAATGTTTTTTCTCAAAAGTAATTGATAATTTGTTTATTCGTCAGATGTTTTCAAAAATTCTATCTTTGAGAAATCACTATGAAAAAAGAAGCACAAAATTTAAGCGTATTTTTTATCTCTATAGTTGTTACCCTCTCTCTATTCATAATCTTTAAACTATATGTGGTCATTATATTTCCTATCCTACTTTTTTCTCTGCTTTTTATATTCCGTAAAAAATAATCAATTAAACTTTTTCAATTATTTAGGGTCCAATTAATAACCCAACTATAAAGAACCGACTATGGCATCTCTCCAACCCTTAAGCGGATCTCTTGGATTACGAAGAGCAAAACACTTACTAAGAAGAGCAACGTTTTCTTTGTCTAAATCTACTGTAGACTCCTTAGCTCAAATGAATGCTTCCAGTGCTTTTGATGTATTGGCAAGCAACCCTAATAACCTTTGGTCTGAACCTTACGATCCAATTCCTACTGGCAGTCCAGATGGTTACTGGACATCTTCCACAAACCCTCCTAATTCTTTTAAAGGACAAGGAAGAAAAAGAATGATGGTCACAGGGTGGTGGTGGATGAATTCCATGCAACAAGCCTCTTTAAAACATAAGCTTACCTTGTTTTTACACACCTCATTTACCTTATCTAAAGACGGTGGCTCTGGGACATCAACACATTTTTTTGATCATTTGAGACTGCTAGATCTGTTTGCTTATGGAAATCTAAAAGCACTTGCAAAAAAAATCACTTTTGACAATTCCATGCTCTTTTATTTAGACAATACTACTAACAATGCAAACAACCCTAATGAGAACTATGCAAGAGAGTTTTTGGAACTATTCACAATTCTCAAAGGACCGCAAATTGGCAGTGGAGATTATACCAACTATACAGAAATAGATGTACAAATGGCTGCCAGAGTTTTCTCTGGAATTAAAGCAAGAGCTGATCGATCGATTATCGATTCTGAGACAGGCATTCCTTCAGGATATATCTTAGTTAATAAGCACGATCAAAACAACAAACAATTTAGTCATGCTTTTGGCAATCAGGTGATCACTGGAGGGAATACTGAGTCGTCCATTCAAACTGAAATAGATCATTTCATTAATATGATCTTTGATAAGGACGCTACTGCAGTTTCTTTTTGTAGAAAGCTCTACCGATTTTTTGTTAAAAGTGAGTGGAATACGGAAGTTGAAAACGATATCATTCTACCCTTAGCCACTCAATTAAAAAATGACAACTATAATATTCTCCCCACTGTAAAGAAATTACTGACATCACAACATTTTTTTGACGCAGATGATAGCAATGCTACAGATGAAATCATTGGCTCAAAAGTAAAGAGCCCTCTACAACTTGTCAATGAATTGATTTCTCATTTTGGAGTTACTTACAATAAACACATCGAAAATTGGGAGTTTTACTTATGCTATCTTTTTATTCACAATTACTTCTTACAAGTTGCAGGAATGGGCATGTATGCGCCTGACAGTGTTGCTGGCTATCCTGCAAACTATCAAGAACCCGATTTTGACAGGCACTGGTTTTCTTCCAACACTGTGGTAGCCAGATACAAACTGATTCAGAGTATTATAGATGGCAGAGATAGAATCACTGGAACCAATCGATTGAATTATTTGAGTATAGATATGGTAGGCTATGTAAATAATTCAAGCAATCCAAATAGTGCCAAAGGCATCGTTACAGAAATTGCTAATTACTTATTTCCTGAATCGATAGACGACTCAAGAAGAGATTATTTCGCACAAAACTTATTGGAAGGTTATCCAGATTACTACTGGTTAGATGCTTGGTCGTCTTATAAAATCACAAACGATGATACCATTGTAAAGGCTAGGCTCAATGCTCTGATAACCGCCATGGTAAATTCGGCTGAATTTCAAATCACTTAAATCCAATCACATGAAAAGAAGAAATTTTATCAGATTAGCAGCATCGGCATCGGCATTGGGTTTATTTCCTTATGAAATCAAAGCCATGCTTAGAGACATCGATGTAAGTAGCTGTGGCGATTTATCGAACCGAAAATTGGTTCTCATTAATCTAGCAGGTGGAAACGATGGTTTAAATACTGTGATTCCTATCAATGTATATGACGATTATGCCAATCTTCGACCTAGTATTCGAATACCGAATGTAGGATCTAATAAATACATTGAGTTAGACAATACCTTAAGCAACAATCAATTGATAGGTTTGCATCCCGCTTTAACAGGCTTCAAATCCATGTACGATCAGGGATGGATGCGTGTTCTTCAATCTGTAGGTTATCCTTCTCAAAACAAAAGTCATTTCGAGTCTACTGATTTATATTCTACAGGAAATGATGGCAATACTTGGTCCAATGGCTATTCGGGTTGGATGGGGCGTTTTATGGAAAAGTATTATCAAGGAGAGCTTACCAGCAATTACCCTCTGGGAGTGCAAATTGGGTCAGCAAAAACATCTCTTGGTTTTCATGGTGAACAAGAGCATGGGTTGGCTATAAATATTACTGGACAAGATCCTGCTGGCTTTTACTCGGAATTGAATGGTTTAGGCGGACAACCTCCAACATCAATTCCTACTTCTGACTATGGAAATCAATTACAGTACATCGTGAATATTGATAAACTTTCGAACACTTATTCTCAGGCCATCTCAACAGCTTTTAACGCGGGAACGAATTCCTTCAGCTATCCTGATACAGATTTGTCTAATCAACTAAAAACAGTTGCTCGATTGATTAGTGGCGGAATACAATCAAAGATTTTTATGGTGCGTATTGGAGGATTCGACACACACAACAGTCAAAATCAAGGGAATGGCGATATTCTTGGGAAACACAACGATTTGCTAAATGAAGTTTCTGGGGCAGTAAATTCATTTTTCGAAGATTTAAAGCTGCAAACCTTGGCTGATAATGTGGTTGGATTGACTTTCTCTGAATTTGGACGAAAAGCAAAAGAGAATGGCAATCTAGGGACAGATCATGGGGAAATTGCTCCGATGTTTGTCTTCGGAAAGCCAGTTAATGGTGGAGTTTCTGGGGTGAATGTGAATTTAACTGAGGCAACAGCTAGTAATAACTATCAAATACAAACTGTCCAATATGACTACCGCCAGACGTTTAGTACACTGTTGCAAGATTTCTTAGGAGCTAGCAATACGGTTATTGATAGTACTTTCTTTAATCATACTAGCAATAAAAGTTTTTCTCAATTGAAAATCAATGAATTATTGAAAGCAGAATTTTCAGTTTCTCAAGGTTGCTTCGGAGATACCTTAAGTACCGAAGATTTTCTTTTCTCTGATAACAAACAATGGGTCGTATTTCCAAATCCAGTAAGAGACATCTTGCAAATACTTACCCTAAATGAAACGGGAAAAGTAAAGTATCGATTGTTTGATTACAATTCAAAGCTAGTTCGTGAAGGTGCACATGAACTGACAAATAATAAGGTATACATAGATGCTCAGAATTTACCACAAGGAGTTTACATACTACAAATCTATTCTGGAAGTGGTAAAGAAACGCATAAAGTAATAAAGATATAAACTCACTTTATTTAAACTTCAATCTAATGTTTTAGATAATTTGGATTATTGATTGTTAAATTTTTTTGAAACTTCCAACTCATAGTTCTGTTATTTCTAACAGAATATAGTGGATGTGAGAAATCTATGTAAATTAAGATGTTTCGTCACTCGTTTTTCATACTCCAAATCTCGGAACTATCGATAAGGCAAGATGTCGACACGAAAATGAAATCGACTGCAAGGTAAATTTAACTTAATAAGTTATTCTTTCTTACCATGATACTTGAATGGTAGATGGACCACTTTTTTGGTTTCAAAAAAGTCTTCCTCAAAATAATTGGGAAGATCGTAAATGGTTGCTTTGGGGAATTTCTGCAGTTCGTCTGTTAAATCACCTCCTTTTAGGTATAGAATTCCATTTTTTAATTCGTGTCGTTGCTTTTTGGCTATTTTATTCTTGGTCCAACGCACAAATGTTTCCATTTGTGCCACAGCTCGACTCACAATAAAGTCATATTCTTCTTTTACCTCTTCTACCCGACCATGAGTGGTTTTTACATTTTGTAATTGCAAACCCTCCACTACTTCATTGACAACTTTTATCTTTTTACCAATACTATCGACCAAGTGAAACTGAGTTTCAGGAAATAATATGGCAAGTGGTATTCCGGGAAAACCTCCTCCAGTACCAACATCCATTACTTTAGATTCAGGTAAAAAAGACATCACTTTTGCAATACCCAAAGAATGTAAAACATGTCTTAGATACAATTCGTCAATATCTTTTCTAGATACCACATTGATTTTTAAATTCCAATCTTCGTACAAATCTTGTAGCTTCGAAAACTGTTCTCTTTGATTTTCAGACAAATCCGGAAAATATTCCAATATAATATCCATAGTTATTGACTTATTGCGCCAAAAATAGTGAATCTTATCATCGTATAAGTATCTCTACTAGTTTTTCCCTGATGTAGGTAGTATTATGCAATTTCTGAAAAAATCTGTCGTTGGCTTCAATAATGGTAACACAAAAACCCTTATTTTTGTCACTTAACTTTTCTTATGTATGAAAACAGTTAATTTTTCTAGAATCGATAAGGCTAAATTTTTTAGAACTCTTAACAAGAGAGTGAATACTTATTTCAAAGAAAATAATATTAAAAGAACAGGAAACTGGAAATTGTATACGAAAGCAGTAATCATGTTTGCAGTTTTTCTAGTTCCGTTTATTCTTGTCTTAACGGTTTCTATGCCTCAATGGTTGATGATTGTATTAATGGGGATAACTGGTGTAGGAATGGCTGGAGTAGGAATGAATGTGATGCACGACAGCAATCACGAATCTTTCTCTAGTAAGAAATGGGTAAATCGATTGATGGGAAGTAGTATCTATATTCTTGCGGGAAATGTGTACAACTGGAAAGTACAACACAATGTTTTACACCATACATTTACCAACATTAAAGATCATGATGAAGATATCGACGCTGGGAGAGTCATTCGTTTTTCAAAACATTCTCAATGGTTTAGAATTCACAAACTTCAAAAGTACTATTCGATTTTTTTGTACGGTTTACTAACCATCAATTGGGCAATTACAACCGATTTCAAGCAAATGCATAGTTACCTTAAGCGCAAGCTATCCTACGGTAAATTTCCCAATCCTGCTACAGAATGGACAAAATTAGTCATCACTAAAATTTTATATTACTCACTTTGGATCGTTCTTCCTATCCTAGTTATGGACATTGCTTGGTGGAAAGTGTTGATTGGCTTTTTTGTGATGCATTATGTTGCGGGTATGATTTTAAGCGTTGTCTTTCAATTGGCACATATTGTTCCTAAAACCGAGATGCCATTACCCGATAAAGAAGGGAATATGGAACATACATGGGCTATTCATCAATTATACACTACAGCTAATTTTGCACCGAAAAATTGGTTTGTCAATTTCTATACTGGAGGTCTGAATCATCAGGTAGAACATCATATTTTTCCTCATATTTCTCACATTCATTATAAGAAATTAGCAAAAATCGTAAAAGAAACTGCTAAGGAATTCAATCTTCCTTATCACGAATACGAAACTACTAGAAAAGCTATCATAGAACATTTTAGACACCTAGGAAACCTAGGCAAAAACCCACAAATGGCATAAGTCAATGGAGCACCCATTATCTAACCGAATCAACAATTTACCTGTTTCTCAAACTTTGGCAATGGCTGCTAAGGCTAGAGAGTTAAAGTCGCAAGGAAAAGATATTATTAGTTTAAGTTTAGGAGAACCTGATTTTAACACTCCCGACTTTATTAAAAATACTGCTATAGAGGCCATTAACCAAGATTATAATTCCTACACACCTGTAGATGGTTATCTGGAGTTAAAAGAAGCCATTTGCACAAAGTTTCAGCGCGATAATCAGTTGCGTTATTCACCAAATCAAATTGTGGTATCTACTGGAGCAAAGCAATCTATTGCCAACGTTGCGCAAGTGCTGTTAAATCCTGGTGACGAAGTTCTGCTACCTGCACCTTATTGGGTAAGTTATTCTGCAATTGCCATGTTGTGTGAGGCAAAGTATACAGAGATTCCTACTTCTATTGAAACGGATTTTAAGATTACCCCTCAACAACTAGAAGAAGCCATTACTCCGAAAACAAAAATGGTTTTCTTTAATTCTCCTAACAACCCAAGTGGTACTATATATTCTGAAGAAGAAGTTCGTGCATTGGCAACGGTTTTAGAAAAACATCCTCAAATCTACATCCTTTCAGATGAAATATACGAGCACATCAACTACGGTGTGAAACCTTTTAGTTTTGCTGCTATCGAAAGCATTTATGATCGTACCATTACAGTAAATGGATTGGCAAAAGCTTTTGCGATGACTGGTTGGAGAATTGGATACATTGGGGCTCCTGAATGGATTGCCAAGGCTTGCACAAAAATGCAAGGCCAAATCACTTCCGGAACCAATTGTATTGCTCAGCGTGCAGCTATTACTGCTGTTCTGGCTCCTGTTGAAAAAGTACAATACATGGTCGATGAGTTTAAATCACGTCGTGATATGGTTCTAGATCTTCTAGGAGAAATTGAAGGGTTTAACCTCAATGTACCTCAGGGTGCTTTTTATATTTTTCCAGATATTTCTGCATTCTTTGGAAAAACCATCCAAGGAAAAGCCATCAATAATGCAAACGATTTTTCGATGCTTCTACTAGAAGAAGCAAATGTAGCTACAGTAACAGGTGAGGCTTTCGGTGCACCAAAATGCATACGTCTGTCTTATGCTGCTTCTGAATCTCAACTTAGAGAAGCTGTTAGTCGAATTAAAAAAGTGTTGAATTAAGCCTCTTTTTTAACCTCTTCCTAACATTTATTGCCTTGTTATTTTTCACAACTAGGTATATTTTGGCAGTATTTATAAAAATCAATAATTACTATATTTCTATTTTTTTAACTCTTAAATTGACAAATTGTTAAAATTATAAATCATTTATTGAATAAATTCCTAATTTAATTAATTTTTACTGCCACAAATTCAATAAGAAATCATTTTTTAACTTACTAAATATTAAGTGTTAACACGCAGTGTTTTAACTAACGTGTGTTCGTACATTTACAACGGAGTTTATTAAGACAATAACAGAAGTTCAACAAAAGAGCAGAAATACAATAACGATTTCAACAACTCCATTTCAAAATCATATTAGTCCCTTTTCCCCTTATCAATTAATAATTGTAATTAAAAATAGTTACGTGTTCAAAACAGCACTTAACACAATTTATTAAGAGGTATGATCAATCAGTATAGACAAGTTTTAAAACTCTTTGTTTTATTTTTTCTTTCTTGTTTCCTAATTCAGCAAACAACACAGGCACAGAATATTAATTTTTCATTTGCCAATTCTCAAATTACTTCAAATGGAACAGATTCATTTTATGAAGCAGATGTTATGATCGATACAGATCAGGACTTTAAAATGGGTATGGGTCAGCTGTATATCGATTATAATTCGCTTGCTTTTGGAGAGAACATTAAAACATCTAAAAATCTTCAGATTGAGTATCCAGATACTGCTATTTTGGGGCAAAAATATGTGAATATTGTAAACTTTTATCAAGTTAGAATTACTGATAGTAACAATTCAAAATTTAGCATTTCATGGATGCAAAATATAAATGCTAATATTATAACCACAAATGTTACAAAAGGTTCTTCTAATTTATTATTTCATATTAAGATAAAGTACAATACCGCTACCACGCAAGCACAAGATATTATTTTTGACACCCGCAAAGATTTTACCAGATTAACCTATACAGCAGCTACCACTCCAATGAGTGGAGATGGAGACAGGCTAATTCACGATTCTTTTGACTCTTCTGGATCTGCCTTTACAACTACTTGGAATGGCACAAGTAATGGAGAGTGGCACTCGGAAGGAAACTGGCAAAACGGTTCTACCCCTAATCCAAATAACAAAATAGTGCTTTCATCTGAAGCAAATGTAAAAGCTTCTAGCGATATCGATATTTTTGCATTGTCTTTAAAAAGCGGTGCTACATTGACTGTAAACGGACAAATCAACAGTGACACACCTATTAAGTTTGTCTCTAAAGAAAACAACGAAAGCACATTAATTGCAAATAGCATTACAGGTACAGTTACCTATGTACATGATGGACTCAAAGCCAATCTTTGGTATTTAATTTCGCCTCCAGTTACAGGTCAAAGCATTCGTGAGTTTGTTCTCGATCCTAGAAATGATATTCGTATGAATGAAGCTTCAACCCCAAAGAAATACGCTGTTGGATATTACAGTACTAATGGGTGGATTTACTATAATGAAAACGACTTAGCAGAAGGAAGTACATTAACTTTTGAAGCAGGTATGTGCTATGCTATTTCTAGAAAATCAAGTGGAGCTGTTAGTTTCATTGGAACAACTCCTAATGAAGATGTTACTAGGTCCGTTGCTCCCTCAAAATGGCAAGGCATTGGAAATCCTTACACTTCTTTTTTACCTGTAAATCAAAAAGGTGGGAAGAATTTTATTGCAGAAAACATTTCTGAGTTCCATCCTTCTGCTGCGGCAGTTTATGTTTGGGATAGTGAACAGAAAAGATATATTGCCTACACCATTACAGATGCTATGAACAGGCAAATTAAACCTGGACAAGCCTTTATAGTGAAAGGAAAAAATGGATCAAAAGGATTCAAATTCAATAAAACGCATAGAAAAACGAAAGGGAATGCTAATCAGCGAAATAGAAATGCCATGATTCCTAGCATTCAACTTTTTGCAAAGGCCAACGATAGATTGATCAATGCACATGTAAAATATTATGAAAGTGCAACGAACAATTTAGATCCTGGCTATGATGTTGTGATCTATGGAAAATCCAATTTCGACATCTACACCAAACTTGTAGAGGGTCATCAAGATCAAAAATTCACCGTTCAATCTTTGCCATTAGGTGAATATGAGAACACAATCATTCCTATTGGTTTGAAAGGAAAAAAAGGAGATGAAATCACCTTCCATGCTGAGCTGAACAACTTACCTGAAAACATTCATGTTTATTTAGAAGATCGAATGTTGGAAACATTCATTCCTATTGCATCCAAAGAAGACACTTATAACATCTTACACGACGGAAAAGAAACAGGTCGCTTCTTTTTGCATACAACATCGAGAGTGTTAAGTAATCACGATTTCAATACTTTGGATCAGTCGATTACTATCTCAACTACTGGCAACAGTCAACTAAAAGTACAGGGGACCTATGATGGTGTTGCTTCTTTGACGATTTTCAGTATGAAAGGACAAGAAGTTTACAGAACTTCTTTGAGTAGCGATCGCAATCAGGTTGATGCTTCTGGCTTATCTGCAGGCGTATACATGGTCAGACTTCATGTTGACAATAAGATACACAATCAGAAAATAGTACTTGGATACTAAGCTCAATTTTACTTGAGCTTTTATCTTTTAGAATAAGATAAATACCAGAGCCAACGTAAAAATCGAAACTTGAAGAACTGCTGCCGTTTGACTGCGTAATTTTTCGTGTTGACTCAAGAAAGAGTTTTTAATTCGTGATACGGAACCTATTTTCATATCACGTGCGCTTAATTTGATTTCTCTTTTATAAGCAGATGTTAAAATACCTCTTTCAATGACTCGTGGGTGTGCTGTTGATTTCATTTTTTTATAATTTATTTGGTTAATGATGTATACTCTATAGACGGCTATTTTATTCTTTTGTTACAGAGCACGTACTATTTAAGAGTTCTTTAACGAATGAAAAAATCTTCGCATTAGCTTCTAAACACCTATGATTTCTTGCGAAATAAATGGTTTTTCTACTCAAACTTTTGAGGTGAGTTCGTAGGTTTAAACTCATTGATTTTATAGCATATTTTAGGTGCCAAAGTACTACATAAAGCTAGAAGAAACCCAATAATAGCGAGATTTTAAGGAACTTTTATTCTTTCTAAAATAGAAGACACCGCACTTTTCAGTGCGGTGTCTTTATTTAATCAATTGATAATCAAAGTAAAATGACATTTTTTTTACTAAGAGCCAATTTGCTACATTACCCACCAAAACCAAAAAAGCTTACTCATAAAAAATACCGCCCTAATTCCTTAGAACGGTATTCTATTTCTACAATACTCTCGGATTGCAAATCCGAGCTAGCGGGTAATCAAAATAAAAAATAGTTGTTTTTACTAAGTGCCAGTTTACTACATTACCCAGTTCGTGGATTTGATGAAAACCATCTTTGGGTTGGATTTAAAAAGCGAGAGAGATTTGGATAGGAGATGAATAATTGAATATCAAAACAAAACGCCCACTTTTTTGAAAAGTGAGCGTTTTTTAGGGTCATTTAATAAATATACTTATTTACATTTAATTTCCTCAACATCGAGTTTCACATTATTTACAACAATATACTTGCAATTCATAAGTGAAATCTTTTTTGTTGCAGTTCTATTTTTATCTGAGAGAAAAATATTTCCTATCGTAGTCTTATAAACATCCAAAAACATTGTGTCTTTTTCAACTTTGGTCTTTAGACTTGATAAGTAATAAAAACTTTCCCTCAACTCTACTTTTATTTCATTATTAGTGACACATGTCGAAATCAAAGCCTGATTGTTTACTTTCTTTGAAAAAACAAAGAAAACAAAATAAATAATAATCACTAACAAGATAATAATTGCTAAAATTTTTTTCATAATCTATAAATTTAACCTCCTTTTTTTCCTCTGTTAATAAAGTCTCTTAAACGTTTCATGGCGTCTCTCCCTTTTTGCTCTCCTGATCTGCCACCAGCTCCATAGGAAGACCCTGACGAGTTACTTGAGTTAGAAGACCCTGACGAACTACTACTTGTTGATGAACCAGAACCAGAAGAACCACTACTTGAATTACTATTTGAGCTCTGTCCACTGCTATTCCTTGTACTTTCTTGAGACGTTTCATCTTTTTTCGGTCTTCCAGAAGTGTTTGTATAATTATTTCCATTGGCGTCATATATGGATTCAGCTAGTGCTGATGGTTGACCCCACCCCATGATGTTGTATGTATTCAAATCTTCGCCCGTTACATCATTCCAAAGCTCACATGAGTAACCTGCACAGGTATTAACCATATTCCAGTCAGTATTAGCTTCATCGTCATTAAAATCAATAATCATATCAACCTGCTCATCAGTTACGGTTACTGTTCTCGATGTAATAGTTGTATAATCAACTTCCTTATTAACATGGAATTCTTGTGATCCTGTGTTCCCATATAAAGAAACTGTCATAGAAGCTCCATCATTTCTTGTTAGTGTAATCCAAGCATGACCAGCAGCTATTCCTGCATTTTGTCCAACATTAGTTGAAATTGTCATAGTACCCCATTCATGTGAGGTGTCTTTGACAGGTTCACTATTGATTTTATCTGGCTCAGTAGTAGAGGCTCCTTCTAAACCCTCTAACTCAATTTTCCAAACAGGATTATTGTGGGCAAACTGATATGTTGAAATCGACATATATTCTCCAGCAACAGGATCAACTCCAAAAAACCTACCTAGTTCAGGCATATAATTCCTGTATCTAAAAGTAAGCCAATTCAACCCTAATTCGTCATTACTTTCTTGACCTAAGAAGTTCCATTTCTGCGCCACAGAGTTCCCATTTGAAGAAACCACGTTATTATACCCCTTATGCTTCAAGCCGAATGGATAGTAATTGCTTTCTTCTATGATCTCCGTATTTGCATCTATAGTATCATCGTTATTGGTATCTGCATAGGATAGTCGAACATTCCCTAAGTGGTCTTTGTACTGGTAGATGTACTCCCATGATGAGATTGCCGCGCTTCCGCTCGCAAAGACAGGTTTTATGTACCCCTCTGCATGGTTAAAGAATTGGAACGCGCTTATGCAAAAATTTTTATTCCCGGCACCTTTTTTTCCCAGTATACTCCCAGAAAAATAAAAATCTTGATATGTGCCAGTGGATACATTCATAGCTCCCACTAAAATAATAAAAATACTCATACCATACTCGCTCGTTTTTACATAACATGTAGTTATAGCAACATTCCTTTAATTCCTGTACTATAACCTTATTATGTAAAGTGTCCACGCCATGCGTGGCTACACACTCGCTCTCACTACGCCTCCCTGTGGTCGTTGTGCATTTGTAGATTTTTATAAACTCCTAGCCCTATCAAAACCGTTTATAAAAACATACAAACGTTTTCAAGTATGACGATTTAGAGGCTGCAGATGCGTAGAAAATCGGCAGACTTTAAAATGATAGCCACACGGCGATTGAGTGAACTGCGTGTACGCAAGACTAGGCGAAGCCACAGCGAGCGCCGAACTTGACACAGACACAAAAGCAAGCCACGCCTGTCTGCCGCAGGCGGGCATTGCGGTGGATGTGCCACGAGCATTTTTTGTTCTTTGATTTTAGTCAACTATAAACATCAAAAAAATGAGAAGTAGAGTGAGGCATCAGCGGCGAGCCCAGTGAAGCAATGGTGGGTTTTGGTAGCGACCACCAGAAGCGTTCAGCCAAAACACAGAGTAATTGCGAGTGAACGGAATAGAAGAAGGGAAGCAGCTAATTTTTGTGACGTCAAAAATGCTGCATAGTTGGGATGGAGAGAACACGATTTTACCGCTCCCATTGGTTTTTTAGCGAGCGGAACGAAGTGGAGCGATGCTTACGTTCGTGTTCTGTATTCTAAATCAACATGTTCTTTAGGATTGTGATCGGATTGAAAGATTTCTTCTTGTTCCATATTTGGCAATCGATATCTTAGTAATCTGTAAGTATGTTTTTGACCTTGTTTGATATTGGTTTTCTCTGCTAGTTTTAAGTGATAAAGTAAGGGCAACAATCGCTCAATGTATCGGATGGATTTTCGAAGTACACGAGCTGCCTGTAGTTTGGTAAAGGGACGATCTGCAAAGATGTATTTTAAATCCGTGTAGCTTTTGAGTAATTTGTCATTGATCGTGTATTTGCCCATCAATTCAATGGCTGTTAATACATCTCCGTAACTGCTGATATACCTCCCATGATCTTGGGTGCGTTCTTTGTGATTGAGCAGCGTAATGCTCTTTAAAAGCCGTTTGAACAACAACAGATCTTCAATGTTTAGATCGTTGTAATATTCCTGTAAATACTGATCATAAGGATTGACCGTTCTGTATTTTGGGTACAAGGTTTTGATTAAGCTTTCTAGTTGATACAGTAAATTTTTATGGTCGGTATGTGTTTTTTCGAACTTCATGGTTCAGTAAGTATAAATGATTGATTTTCTTTTTGTTAATCGGTTCAAATAGCCATGGCTCGATCTGGCTCGGTGGATCGATTGATTTTGTCTATACAATCCTGTAACGCCTTTGATATAGCAGCTTTAAGCATGGCATAATCATCTTTGTCAATCAACTCATAGCGGTAGATCTTCTTTTCTTTGGTCGCTACTCGTTGCATCACATCAGCATCAAGAAGTTCTAGGAATCGACGGCGAACAGTAGATTTTGGTAGTCGCAGCCATCGTCTTACTTCGGCATTGCTAAAGTTTGTCTGACTATGATTATGAAGATGGGTTTTTAGGTTTTCAAAGAAGTCTCTACATGCTCCACTTAACAGATCACTTTTGCGAAGCAACACGTCGGTAATTAACTCATTCGCTTCTTTGATATCCTCGATCTCAGTTTCGATATATTCCTCACCTGTAACTTCATCGTATTTTTTCTCTCTTTGATATTGCTTATAGAAGGTAATCGCCTCAATGAGTTGTAAATAATGGCTGTTCGTTCTTCGTGGTTTAAAAACGGACTGTGGCAGAGATAGGTATAATGCATACGGGTTAATAACCCTGATAGGTTTTAGTACACGTTGTACATTACATAACAAATCACGCGATGCGTGCTGTTCATCTTCATTTACCTGTCCCGCCGACACGGCGCGCTGATAGTCCATGATCTTTTTGTCCTGCTCCTGGCTTTCATCGATGTAGAGCAAGAAGCTTCGGTTGCTGTTGTCTTCGTAGACAGATTCTCGTGTGGTACAACCTGCAACTGACACAGGACCTTCCACAGTTAAATGGATGGTTTTAGTGGTTCCCTTACTATCTTTATGAACAACCGTTTTGGTAATTCGCTTTTTAGATTGTAGTTCACGAAGTGGATAAAGTACACTTTCTGCTCCGTCCAAATCCTCAATGAGTATGAGTTTGTTTTGTAATTCTGTGCGGTTGAAGTAGTAAAATGCATTGGCACTTAAAACTGTGATCTCTACTTTGTCCTCTTGTGGTATCAGCTCGGCAACTTTAGACTGTAAGTGCGTCTTTCCAACTCCGCTGCTTCCTAAACTAATACAATGTAGTGGATTGTTTGTTTTTCTACTAGTGAACAAAAGGTACATTAGCAATCGATTTGTTTCCTCTCCAATCACGCCACTTTTGCCAATGTACTCGTTCGTTCTGGTTAGCAATTTCTCCCCTGTTAAAAAGGCGGTGGCCGCCTGTCGTTCCTTTTCAGTTAGCTCTTTTGTATATGGCTTGTGTGCGTCCTCTTGCTTTTGTAAGAGGATAAATCTATAATTCTCCAGTTCATGCGTTAATTCCTGAAGGCATCGCCTCACTACGCTGGTCCCGATCTCCAACCTCTCGGCACATCTTCTTACAAATTTTTCTACTTGGTTGTCGTTATACAGATCAAAGGAGTGTCTTAAAACATTTGAACTCTTTAATTTCTGTATCGAAAGAGTTATCCGCAGGCTCTCCAACTTATTAGTTCGTAAACCTCCCAAAATGTGGATTTCTAAATGCTTGGTGGTATAACTGTAGTTGTTGGAGTTGGAAGTATCGAACATTATTTAAAATATTTTTTAGTACCAATTGGTAACAAAACTAATAAATAGGTTCTAACTAAACAACATTTATTTGATTTGTTTAATACCTATAAGTAACTTACATTTGCTGTAAACCTCTAAAAACAGTTACTTTCAATACTTTTATATGACTTTTGGGGAGAGAATATTATCGGTAAGAAAACGATTAAAATGGTCGCAAGATGAGCTTGCTAAAAAAGTAGGAACATCGGCTCCCATTATTGGACGTTACGAACGTAATGAGATTAAACCTGCCATTGATACTGCTAAAGCTATTGCAGACGCTCTTGGAGTTACTATTGATTTTTTACTGGGTGGAGACGATATGATTATGGATAAAAACCTACTCCAAAAAATTAAAGATATTGAGAGTTTTACTCAAGAAGAGAGAGCTAAAATTTATGACTTGATTGACATGGCTATCTCTTATCATAAAGCTAAAAAAGCATATTCCTGATTAAATTTTAATCTATTCTATAATTACAAAAACATTATCTAAATTCAAAATCCTATGAAAAAAACAACTTTATTAAGTCTAGCTTTTTTACTCATTTGCATGATATTATCAAGTAAATCTATGGCTCAAACAAATGAAAGCTTAGCAGATTCATTTTTTAAAGATTTTAAAGAAAAAAAATATGATATAGCTATTAAGAATCTTTTTAAGACAAATAAATTTTTAGAAAAATCTGACTTTTCTAAAATAGTAGCCAAATTTAAAGCATATGATGATATCTTAGGAAAATATAAAGGAAAAGAGATTATTAAAAGCAAAAAGGTTGGTAAGTCAGTAATTACTAATATTTACATGTTAAGATATGAACGGCAGCCAGTTAGATTGTTGCTGACTTTTTATAAGTCAGAAAATAAGTGGATGATTTTTAATCTTAATATTGCTGATAAATTAATCGAAGAAGTAGAAGACTCTGTTATTAAGTCTTTACACTATGAATAACAGAGTCTATACAAGGTTATTTATTTTTTACTTTTCTGAAAAATAGTTTTGAAACCCATGTCCCAATACCTAGAACAAAAAGCTGTATAATTACTATAATTATAAAGTAAAAAGGAATAAAAAATAAGTAAACCATTAAAGCTTTCATTCCTGTTACTTTCTCTCCATTGTAGGTAAATGGAATCTCGCTTCCAGTAATTATCATAATAATACCAAAAACTAAAAGAAATACACAAAAACCCGATGTAGTTAGGACAACAAATTTAACTAAATCATTTAGGCTGAATATTCTAGATATATCTTTATACTTCATCTTTATTAATTTAATTTCTCACAAAATTTATTATACCTTCCTTTGCATCTTTTGCTTTCTCCTTAAGATATTCTTTAGCTATAGTAGCACCAGTAGTAACGATACCCATAAATGATCTAGCTAACTTTCCAAAATTAAATTCTCCGCTAGCTTTAACGGTTTTCCCTACCTGAACAGAACCACCAACTTTAAGGTCATCTAATCCCAAGCTTGATGGGTCAGGTGCTCCATCAAAATCTTCATTAAAGTTAGCGTCAAAAGCAAGACCTTCTGTTTTAACATCAAAACCATCTTCAGAAAGGACTGCTTCCACAGATCCTTGTCCTACTGTTGCTGAAGCATCTAAAACTTTATGATCTTTTATTTTTACTGAAGCACTCCCTGTAAAACCTTTTGTTTCTACTTTTGCTGACGCTTCACCATCTTTGACGCTTACGTCACCTGTAGTTTCAGCCATTCCTGCATTAATTTCTATCTCAGCTGGACCAACAACTACTGAAAAACCTGTTCCAAACCCGACTTTAGATTCTGGAGTTATTTTTCCACTTAGGATACCTAAAATATTACTTTTTAAACTACTCAATTCTTCTTGCACGTTAGACTTTGCAAGAACTCTTATCATAGCTGCTGGCTTCTTTTTATCACAATCTCCTCCAGGGCAAGGCATCATACCATCTGGATCAAACCAGAATATAGGATTATCAAATCCATAGTTATAAGGTGAGTGTCTACGCATCTTTTCTGCCAATGGATCCAAATTCATCCATCTACCAAGTGCGGCATCGTAGTTACGAGCTGTAATGTCTATCCAACCTAATCCCAACTCGTCTTGATGCTCTTTTCCTGTAAAACCGTATTTCTGTGCCGTTGAGTTTCCGTTGGCTGTTACCACATTGTTATATCCTTTTTGCAACATTCCAAAAGGATAGTAGTTTTTCTCTTCAATAATCTCCGTATTTGCATCTATGGTCCCATCATTATTGGTATCAGCGTAGGAGAGTCTTACATTCCCTAAATGATCCTTGTACTGATACACATAATTCATCTCGACTCCGCTCGATGACCCGCTATTATTCACTTTTACGTACCCCTCAGGATGATTAAAGAATTGAAGCGTCGTAGACCCTCCTCCTCTGCCAGAGACTTTTTCATACACGTAGTTTCCAGCATACTGAGTGGTTGGTGTATGTGAATAGCCTCTGTTGATCTTGGCTAGTTTTACCCCAGTAGCGTCATAGATGTAATCTAGATTTTTTCCATTAATGGTCACACGAGTTGGCAAGTTCAAATGGTTGTACTCAATGTTCGTAATTCCCTTGTTCTGATCAGTGACCATATTTCCATTGGCATCATAGGTATATTCTGCGGCAAGGTTTACCCCGTCTTTGAACCCATAGGTGCCATTTCCACTGTCTAAGACCTTGGTAAGCTTGTTGCCAGAATCATAAGTATAACTCAAATTATCCATTACGCCAAAAGTAGTGGCACTTGCATTGGTATGCCCCTGTCTTTGCAAGTTAAGAATGTTTCCATTCTTATCATACTTCACACTGGTTAAATTGTAATTCCCTGTATTGTCGATACCACTGGTAATTCTATTTAAAGCATCATAACTATAGGTATAGATTTTGGTGCTGCTATCGGTACTTAGGGTATTCCAGCTTGTTTGTGAGATATTTCCGTTAAACAAGGCTGTACCACTTGTAGGATTGTTGTAACGAAGTGTAAAGTTGAACAGATCATTGTCACTCTTAGCATCTTGATTGATATTCGTTAACCAACCTCTTACGTTATAGCTATAGTTCACGGTTTGTAACCTGCTCTGACCAGTGGTTTTTCCCCCTACTCCTTTTTCTTTTAACTGCCCTAATTCATCATAGGTATTGCTTACAATCATCTCTTCTGTTGCTGAAGAGTTCAAAGATTGTATTTGTGTAAGCATTCTTCCTGCATGATCGTAAGTAAAAGTATCTACCGTAATAATAGGGGATGCACTACCTTTGGTATGAGTCGTTTTGGTCTCAATCACTTTTCCTGTAAAGTCCAATTTCGATTCCACAATATCCGTGGTTTCTAAATATTCATTTTTAGAAGAGACATAGA